>NZ_MACM02000187.1:0-29006 GCF_001675465.2 Pseudomonas sp. AU12215 | reverse complement strand
TCTTCACCCGCGGGTTGCCGGCATCGTTCAGGGCGCCGCTGGCCTCTTCGAAGAAGGTCTGGATATCGGCAGTCTGGGAAATCTTCACGGTCATGGTGCGATCCTCAAGTCTTGTTCTTGTCGAGTCGTACGGAACGAAAATCAGCGGTCGTCGGCATGGATCGAGGACGGATGGCGGCAGAGCCCGTCGACCTCGATGTCCATGTAGGGGAACAGCGGCAGCTGCATCAGGGTGTCGTGCAGTTCCTCGACGCTGGCGAGGTCGAACACGCTGTAGTTGGCGTAGTGCCCGGCGATGCGCCAGAGGTGGCGCCACTTGCCCTCGCGCTGCAGGCGCTGGGCCAGTTCCTTCTCGTCGGCCTTGAGCTGGGCGGCCTTGGCCGGGTCCATGTCGACGGGCAATTTCACGGTCATCTTCACGTGGAACAGCATCGGGTCATCTCCTCTATCGGGCAGTCGGGAACAGGTTGAAAATCAGGTGCGGCGGAAGCGCGCCAGGCGCTCTTCGTCCAGGCTCAGGCCCAGGCCGGGCGTGCGCGGTACGTGCAGCTGGAAGTCGCGGTAAACCGGCGCCTCGTTGACAATCTCCTCGGTTAGCAGCAGCGGGCCGAACAGCTCGGTGGACCAGGTCAGCTTCTCCAGGGTGATGAAGGCGTGGGCCGAGGCCAGGGTGCCGACGGCGCCTTCGAGCATGGTCCCGCCGTACAGCGCGATGCCCGCCGCTTCGGCGATCTGTGCAGTGCGCAGCACGGCGCGCGGGCCACCGTTCTTGGCGATCTTCAGGGCGAAGATGCTGGCGGCGCCGTCGGCGGCGAGACTGAAGGCGTCGGCCACGCTCTCGATGGACTCATCGGCCATGATCGGTGCCGGGCTGCGCTGGTTCAGGCGCACCTGACCGTTGCGGTTGATGCGCGAGATGGGCTGTTCGATGAGGTCGATGCCGTTCTCGCCGAGCACCTGGCAGCCGCGGATGGCCTGGGATTCATCCCAACCCTGGTTGACGTCGACACGTACGCTGGCGCGCTCGCCCAGGGCCTTCTTGATCGCCACCACGTGCTTGAGGTCCTGCTCCAGCGGGTTGGCGCCGATCTTCAGCTTGAAGATGCGATGACGTCGGATGTCGAGCATCTGCTCGGCTTCGGCGATGTCGCGGACGGTGTCGCCGGAGGCCAGAGTCCAGGCCACTTCGAGGCTGTCGCGCACGCGGCCGCCGAGCAACTCGCTGACCGGCAGGCCGAGACGCTTGCCCTGGGCATCGAGCAGCGCGCTCTCGATCCCGGAGCGGGCGAAGGTATTGCCCTTGATCGACTTGTCCAGGCGCTGCATGCAGGCGTTGATGTTGCTGGCGTCCTGGCCCTGGAGCAGCGGCGCGAAGTGCGCGTCGATGTTGGCCTTGATGCTCTCCGGGCTTTCGTTGCCGTAGGCCAGGCCGCCGATGGTGGTGGCTTCGCCGATGCCCTCGACGCCGTCGGAGCAGCGCAGGCGGATGATCACCAGCGTCTGTTGCTGCATGGTGTGCATGGCCAGCTTGTGCGGGCGAATGGTCGGCAGGTCGACGATGATCGACTCGATGCGTTCGATGACGGGGCTACTCATGGACGGCGTTCCGGTCTGGGATTTCTGGATGGGCCGGGACGCACGTCGGCGATACCCGGAAGGTCTTTTCACGTTTGGCAAAGGATTGCGCCGGGGCCTGCAGGCAGTCCAATATCGATGCCGTCTTGTTGCATACCCTGGAGGTATCATGGAGCTGCGACACCTGCGCTACTTCCGCGAAGTGGCCGGCACCCTCAACTTCACCCGCGCCGCCGAGCGCCTGCACATCGCCCAGCCACCGCTGAGCCGGCAGATCCAGCAGCTCGAGGAACTGCTCGGCGTGCCCTTGCTGGAGCGCGGCCGGCCGCTGCGCCTGACCGACGCCGGGCGCTATTTCCACGAGCAGACCGGCACCCTGCTTTCGCAGCTGGAAAGCATCTGCCAGAGCACCCGGCGCATAGGCCAGGGCGAGCGCCAGTGGTTCGGCATCGGCTTTGCGCCCTCGACGCTGTACGACGGTTTGCCCGAGCTGATCCGCGAGCTGCGCGGCGATGCCGGCCTGGAACTGGGGTTGCAGGAAATGACCACGGTGCAGCAGGTCGAGGCGCTGAAAAGCGGGCGTATCGACATCGGCTTCGGGCGCATCCGCATCGACGACCCCGCCATTACCCAGCAGGTATTGCGCGAGGAGCCGATGGTCGCCGTGCTGCCGGCCGGGCATCGCCTGCTTGGCGCGCCGCTGAGCCTGGCGCAACTGGCCGGCGAGGACTTCGTGCTCTACCCCGCCAACCCGCGCCCCAGCTATGCCGACCATGTACTGGCGCTGTTCGCCAACCATGGCCTGAGCGTGCGCGTGACGCAGTGGACCAATGAGCTGCAGACCGCCATCGGCCTGGTCGCCGCCGGCCTGGGCGTGGCGCTGGTGCCGGCGTCGGTGCAACAGCAGCACCGCGCCGACATCGGCTACGCCAGGCTGACCGACGCCGAGGCGGTCTCGCCGATCATTCTCAGCCAGCGCCGCGGCGACGTCAGCACGCCATTGCAACGCTGCCTGCAACTGATCGGCGCGAACCTGCCGTAAGCGGAACATGGCGGCGCCTCAGCCCAGGTCGCCGCCACCCACCGGCAAAGTCACGCCGGTGATGTAGCTGGCTTCGTCCGAGGCGAGGAATAGGATCGCGCCGACCTGTTCGTCGATGGTCCCGTAACGCTTCATCAGGCTGCTGTTCTCGGTCTGGTCGATAATCTGCTGGTACCAGACTTTCTCCTGCTCGCTCTGCTGCGCTGCATTGCGCGGGATGCGCCGGGGCGGCGCCTCGGTGCCGCCGGGTGCGGTGGCATTCACCCGTACGCCGCGCTCGGCGGTCTCGAAGGCCAGGCAGGCGGTCAGCGCATTCACCCCGCCTTTTGCCGCGCCGTAGGGCACGCGGTTCACCCCGCGCGTGGCGATCGAGGACACGTTGACGATGGCACCCGCGCCCTGCTCCAGCATCGGCACCAGCGCCGCGCGGCAGCACCACAGGGTGGGGAACAGCGAGCGGCGCACCTCGGCTTCGATCTCGTCTTCGGCGTAGTGCTCGAAAGGTTTGGCCCAGATGGTGCCGCCGACGTTGTTGACCAGGATATCGAGGCGGCCGAAGCGTTCGAGCGCCTGATCGACCACACCCTGGCAGTCGGCAAAGCGCTCCAGGTCCGCGGTCAGGGTGAGGATTTCTCCGTGCTGGCCGAGGGCGTCCTGCAGTTCGTGGACGATCTCGGAGCGGTCCACCGCGATGACCTTCGCGCCCTCTTCCACCAGCCGCTCGGCGACGCGCCGGCCGATGCCCTGGGCGGCGCCGGTGACGAGGGCAATCTTGTTGTTGAATCTTTTCATGGTGACCTCATGGCACTGGAGCGAGCCGCCCTGTAGGACCGAGGGGGGCGCCTAGCCCTTGCTCGCGAACCAAAGCCCCGCTGCGAAGCTGTTCGCGAGCAAGCTCGCTCCTACGAAGAGCCGCCCCGCGTGGGTTGTCGGGAATCAGGCAGCGCTGGCGGCGAACTTCTCGTAGTAGAAATTCGCCGGGGTGATGCCCTGCTCTCGGATGTACTGGCTGACCGCCTCGACCATCGGTGGCGGGCCGCAGAGGTAGAGGTCCACTTCGCCGTCGTTCAGGTGCGCCGGCTCGATGTGCTGGGTGACGTAGCCCTTGCGCGGGTAGCTGCTCTGCGGGCTGGCGACGCAGGCGCTGAAGGTGAAGTTGGGAATGCGCGCGGCGAAGGCTTCCAGGCGATCCAGCTCCACCAGGTCGACGTCGTGGGTGACGCCGTAGATCAGGTGCAGCGGATAATCGCTGCCACGCTCGGCGATCTGCTCCAGCATCGCGGTGAAGGGCGCCAGGCCCGTACCGCCGGCCAGCAGCAACAGCGGTCGGTTGATCTCGCGCAGGTAGAAGCTGCCCAGCGGGCCGGCCAGGGACAGGGCGTCGCCGGCCTTGGCCAGGCCGGTAAGGAAGCTGCTCATCAGGCCGCCCGGCACATTGCGGATCAGGAAGCTGACCTCACCGTCCTTCTGCAGCGAGCTAAAGGAATAGGCGCGGCTCTGCTCGCTGCCCGGCACCTGCAGGTTGACGTACTGCCCCGGCAGGAAGGCCAGCCTGCTCAGCGACTCGCCCTTGATCGACAGCGCGATGGTGCTTTCGGAGAGCTGGCACACCGCGCTGATGTTCGCTTCGAAACTGGCCTGGGCGGTCTTGCAGACCTGCGATGAAGCCGGTACCCGCACCACGCAATCGCTCTGCGCACGCATCTGGCAGGTGAGCACGTAGCCTTGCGCGGCTTCATCCTCGGTCAGCGCGTCCTCGATGTATTCCTGGCCCAGGTCGTAACGGCCGGCTTCGGCGAAGCACTTGCAGGTGCCGCAGGCGCCGTCGCGGCAATCCAGCGGAATGTTGATGCCCTGGCGGTAGGCCGCATCGGCCACGGTCTCGCTCGGGCTGGCGTCGATGAAGCGGGTAACGCCGTCTTCGAAGTTGAAGGCGATCTTGTGGTTCATGGCGTGCACCTCGATGCCGCGCAGGCGGCGTCGCGCGCGGCAAATCCACGCGCGCGACGCACAGCCCTGACGGCGAAATCAGATGTGGTAGATGTCGATGACTTGCCTGACGTAGTCGTTCTTCAGCACGACCTTTTTCGCCTTCACCAGCGGCCGTTCGCCACGCACGTCGAGCGTGTAGAAGCTGGTGCCGAAGTAGCTGTCGACGGTCTTGTAGCGGAAGCTCAGGGTGTGCCAGTTGAAGCGCACCTGGCACTGCCCATCGGCCTCGCCGAGCACCTCGATGTTGCTCAGGTTGTGCGAGGTGCGCGTGTCCGGCAGGGTCGCGCTGGAGCGCTCGGTCTTGATGCGGAACACGCGGTCTTCCAGACCGCCACGGTTGCCGTACCAGATCAGCGAGATTTCCCGCTGCGGGTCTTCGGTGAGCTGGTCGCGGTCGTCCCAGGAGGGCATCCAGAAGGTGGCATCGGCGGCGTACAACTCCAGCCAGGCATCCCAGTCCTTGTCGTCGAGATAGCGCGCTTCGCGGTAGAGGAAGTCACGCACGAGTTCGTAGCGGCTCATCACACGTCCTCCTCTGTCAGCGCGATGCGATTGACCTGCTCGGCAGCCAGCGCGTCGATCATGGTCTGCTGCCAGTACTGGTGCTGCAGCAGGAACAGGCCCTCGTCCTCAGTGCGCACGCCGGACAGCGCCGGCGCCAGGTCGATTTCCCGCGCTGCGTCGTCGGCGCCTTCGATCCAGTGCTTCGCCCCGCGCGACATGTCGTTCCAGCCACCGGCACTGCCCTGGTAGGCCTGCTGGCAGGAGCGGAATTCCTCCAGGTCGTCCGGTGTGGCCATGCCGCTGACGTTGAAGAAATCCTCGTACTGGCGGATGCGCTGGGCGCGCGCCTCGGCGCTCTCGCCCTTGGGCGCGATGCAATAGATGGTGATCTCGGTGCGGTTGACGTCGATGGGCCGGGCGATGCGGATCTGCGAGCTGAACTGGTCCATCAGGTAGACGTTGGGGTACAGGCAGAGGTTGCGCGAGTTCTCGATCATCCAGTCGGCGCGGGCCTGGCCATGGTCGCGTGCCAGCTCGTCGCGGCGCTCGAAGGCCGGGCGCGCCTCGGGGTTGGCCCAGCGGGTCCAGAGCAGCAGATGGCCGTGGTCGAAGGAGTAGAAACCGCCACCCTGCTTGGCCCAGCCACCGGCGCTCATGGTCTTCACGGCCTCGCCCGCTTCGCGCTGCTGACGCTGGTTCTGGGTGGCGGCGTAGTTCCAGTGCACGGAGCTGACGTGATAGCCGTCGGCACCGTTCTCGGCGGTGAGCTTCCAGTTGCCTTCGTAGATGTAGCTGGAGGAACCGCGCAGGACTTCCAGTCCTTCGGGGGACTGGTCGACGATCATGTCGATGATCTTCGCCGACTCGCCCAGATGCTCCACCAGCGGCTTGACGTCGGCCTTCAGGCTGCCGAAGAGGAAGCCGCGATAGGACTCGAAGCGCGCCACTTTGGTCAGGTCGTGGGAGCCTTCGCAGTTGAAGCCTTCGGGGTAGCCGGCCTCGGCCGGGTCCTTCACCTTGAGCAGCTTGCCGGAATTGTTGAAGGTCCAGCCGTGGAACGGGCAGGTGTAGCTGGAACGGTTGCCGGACTTTTGCCGGCAGAGCATGGCGCCCTTGTGGCTGCAGGCGTTGAGGAAGGCGTTGAGCACGCCGTCCTTGTTGCGCGCGATGAAGACCGACTGGCGACCGATCATGGTGGTCAGGAAGTCGTTCTTCTCGGGGATCTGGCTTTCATGGGCGAGGTAGACCCAGTTGCCTTCGAAGATGTGGGTCATCTCCAGGTCGAACAGGCGCGGGTCGGTGAACATCTCCCGGCGGCAGCGGTAGACGCCCTTCGCGGCGTCTTCCTCAAGCAGTGAACGCAAGTAGTCGATACCCAGGGACATGGCCAGGGCCTCCGTTGTTATTGTTCAGGCAGGCTCAGGTTAGGACTGGGTACGCGGGGGCAATATCCGCTTTGTGCAGAGTGCTATCCGTTTTGTGCAGGCGTGCTGGTGAGCGGATGCCCTTGATTTGTGGCACGGGATTCGCGAGCAAGCTCGCTCCTGCAGGCAGGGGCTGCCTCTGTGTGCTCTTGAGGGCTTCCAGAGCGACTTCCGAGCACTCCGAACGCCCCCGTTCAACGAGGGAATTTTTCGCCTAAGCGAAAAACCGGATGTCCGGGGCAAGACCTTTGGTTACTTTGGGCGGGGCGGCCATCCGTCGTTTGCCAAAGTGACTCGCCCGAGGGGGCGAAACAAAGAGTCGGAGCGCACGCCGATGCGGCGCAGGACGCCTAAACGGCACACCAATCCAATCTTGGAACCAAGGCTAACCAGCAGGAACGGCTCAGGTGCGACGCTTGAAAGTTTCCGAAGGCAACTCGCCAAACTGCTGCCGATACCCCTCGGCAAACCGCCCCAGGTGCAGGAAGCCATAGTCCAGCGCCAGTTCGGTCACGCTGCGGACGTTGCAAGCCGGGTCCGCCAGGCACGAGCGAATACGCTCCAGCTTGAGCCGACGGATGTACTGCCGCGGCGTGGTGCCGGCCTGCCGCTCGAACAGCGCGTACAACGAGCGCAGGCTCATGGAGGCCTGGCGCGCCAGGGCTTCGACATCGATGTCCTCGCGCAGGTGGCCTTCGATGTACGCCTCGATGCGCTCGAAGGAGGCGCTGCCGCCAGCGATAGGCTCGCGGCTGACATTGGTCTTCAGCAGGGTCAGCAGCTTGCTGGCGACGATCTGCTGGTAGTGCTCGTCCACCCGAGCCAGACGTTCGCCAGCTTCGGACTCCTGGCAGACCATCGACAACAGGTTGACGAAGCCTTCCAGTTCGCCCAGCCGGTAGCGATTCTCGGTGAAGCGCACGCCACCGCGCGG
Organism: Pseudomonas sp. AU12215; assembly: GCF_001675465.2. Classification (NCBI taxonomy): domain Bacteria; kingdom Pseudomonadati; phylum Pseudomonadota; class Gammaproteobacteria; order Pseudomonadales; family Pseudomonadaceae; genus Pseudomonas; species Pseudomonas sp. AU12215. The sequence goes on along the minus strand of NZ_MACM02000187.1, from coordinate 21,535 downwards.
TGCGTTCCAGCGCTGCTCGGCACAGATGGCTTCGAGCAGGGTCACCGGAATCTTCAGGATGAATTTCTCGCAGTCGTCCGAGTAGGTCAGGTCGACCGGATCGTCCGGGTTGATCAACAGCAGCTCGCCCGGCGCCAGGTAGCGCTCCTGGCGCTGGCCGCGCCAAAGGCAGTGGCCGCTGAGGAGAATCTGCAGATGGAAGATGCTTTCCAACGCCGGCGAGGTGACGCGCACCGCGCCGCCATAGCTGATACGGCAAAGGTCGAGGCTGGCGAAGCGGCGGTGGTTGAGGCTGGCCTGGGGATGACCGTGCGCCGGCAGGCGCAGGTCGTGGGTGCCCACGTGCTGGTTGACGTAACCGGAAACCGCGTAAGGATCGGCACGCTCGAATACACGGCTGCGCTCGCTCAGCAGGCTTTGCATAGAGGCACTCACAGTTGTTGTTAGTGGCCGCAATCTGCGTTGCGGTGCATCCAGTCTATGCAAGTGCAGCAGGGTCGGCGCGAGGCAGAGATGAATGGCAACACAATCCCTGCCCCGCTCGCTGCTCAGGTAGCGTCGGCGTGGCTCACCAGCCCCTTGACCAGCACCGCCGCCGTGGCGATAGCGGCCGGCACCATCAACGCGGTCAACACCTGCTCGAAGTTCCAGCCCAGGCCCAGCAGGGTCGCGCCGATCCAGGCGCCGAGGATCGCGCCGAAGCGGCCGATGCCGAGCATCCAGGACACGCCCGTGGCGCGTCCCTGGGTCGGGTAGAAGCGCGCGGCGAGAGACGGCATGGCCGACTGCGCGCCGTTCACGCACATGCCGGCAGCCAGCACCAGGGTCGCCAGGAGCGTGACGGTACCCAGGCTCTGCCCGACGAAGTAGGCGAACACGCCCGCCAGGCAATAGAAGATGCCGATGACCTTGTGCGGATTGAAGCGGTCCATGGCCCAGCCCACCGCCACCGAACTGAGCACCCCGCCGAGCTGGAACAGCGCGCCGATGAAGGCGGCCTGCTCCATGCTCGCGCCGGCGTCACGCATCAGCGTCGGCAGCCAGCTGGTGAGCAGGTAGACGATCACCAGGCCCATGAAATAGGTCAACCACAGCAGCAGGGTTCCCGCGCTGTAGGTGCCGGAGAAGATCACCTTGAACACGTTGCGGCTCTGCACCGTCTTCTGTTCCGGCACGCTGAACTCGCGGGCCGTGACCACCTCGGCCGGCGCGATGGGCGCCAGCACGCGCTTGACCTTGTCTGCTCCGCGATTGCGCACCACCAGGAAACGCGCCGACTCCGGCAGCCATACCAGCAGCACCACCGCCAGCAGCAGCGGCAGAACGCCGCCGAGCAACAGCAGGCTGTGCCAGCCGTAGGCCGGGATCAGTTTGGCGGAGACAAAGCCGCCCGAGGCCATGCCGAGATTGAAGCCACAGAACATGCTGGTCACCAGCAGCGACTTGAGGCGCTCGGGGGTGTACTCCGAAAGCAGCGTGGTCGCGTTGGGCATCGCCGCGCCCAGGCCGATCCCGGTCAGCAGGCGCAGCGCCATTAGCTGTTCGAGGTTGCTGCTGTAGGCCGACAGAAGGCTGAACAGTCCGAACAGGAATACCGCCACCACCAGTACGCCCTTGCGCCCGAAACGGTCGGCCAGCGGGCCGGAGCCCAGGGCGCCGAACACCATGCCGATCAACGCGGCGCTCATCACCGGACCGAGGCTGGCGCGGTCAATGCCCCAGTCCTGGGTCAGCGCCGGGGCGATGAAGCCCATGGCGGCGGTATCCAGACCGTCGAGGAAAACGATGAGGAAGCACAGCAGCACGATGCGGCACTGGTACAGCGACAGCGGCTGGGCGTTGATGAAGGACTGGACGTCGAGGGTGCCGGCAGCGGGCACGTGGGCGGAACTGGTCATGCGAAGACTTCCTGCGAAGGCGTCGTCGCGGGAAGGCCGGCTGGATCGCCCTGCACTCCCGCAAGCTGGACAGGAATGAGGCGCGAGCCGGTGGACGCAAGGACCGGCGGATGGGGCAGGCACACAGGGGCCATGGCTGACGCTCATTGTTGTTATTACCCGTCCGACTGGACGGGTAGGAAACATTACGAATTGCCGTAGGACGATTCAATTCGTTAACCGCACCAGTGGGCGGTTAGCGAACGAGATTAAGGAGCCTGCTGCGGCTATGGCTAGAATGCGCCAGCCCGAAAGGAAAATCAGAGGAAGAAATGAACGACAACGAACGGAAATCGATCAGCAAATGGCTGTCGCTAATCCTGCGCCACAGCCCGGAAACTGCTGGGCTGACCCTGGACCAGAAGGGCTGGGTGAGCGTCGACGAACTGCTGGAGCGGTCGGCCGGCAAGGGCCGTCAATTCAGCCGCGACATGCTCGAAGAGGTGGTGGCCACCAACGACAAGCAGCGCTTCACCTTCAGCGACGACGGCCTGCGCATCCGCGCCAATCAGGGCCATTCGGTCAGCATCGATCTGCAGCTGGAAGCCTGCGAGCCGCCGGAAGTGCTCTACCACGGCACTATTCCCGCCTCACTGGCGGCGATCATCCGTGACGGGCTGAAGCCCATGAGCCGCCAGCACGTCCACTTGAGCGCCGACCGCGAGACTGCCGATCGTGTCGGCTCGCGTCGTGGCAAGCCAACCATCCTGGTAGTACGCAGCGGCCAGATGTGGCGCGAAGGCCACCGCTTCTATCGCTCTGCCAATGGCGTCTGGCTGGCGGACGCCGTACCACCAGCGTACCTGGAACAACGCTGAGGAAAACTCAGTGGAACAGCCGCGTGCCCAGCTCGCGGCTGGCCTCAAGCAGCACCGGCAGGAAGCGCGTTTCCAGCTCCTGGCGCGACACGCGCCCGGCGTGGGTGCCGACGTTCAGCGCGGCCAGCACCTGACCGGCGGAATCCTTCAGCGGCACGGCGATGGAGCGCAGCCCGACTTCCAGTTCCTGGTCGATGATCACCCAGCCCTGCTGGCGGATCTCGGCGATGCTCGCGCGCAGCATTTCCGGGGTGTGCACGGTACGGCTGGTTTTCACCTGCAGGTCGGCGTGGGCGAGGTAGTCCTCCAGCGCGTCGTCGTTCAGCCCGGCGAGCAGGATGCGGCCCATGGAGGTGCAGTACGCCGGCAGGCGGCTGCCGACGCTCAGGTCCACCGAAATCAGGCGCTGCGGCGTGGCCGAGCGGGCGATGTAGAGAATCTCGTCGCCTTCGAGCGTGGCCATCGAACAGGCTTCGTGCAGTTGCTCGCTCAAACGGTCGAGGATCGGTTGCGCGGTGACCGCCAGCGGCGTCGAGGACAGGTAGGCGTGCCCCAGGGTCAGCACCTTCGGCAACAGCGAATAGGTGCGGCCGTCGGAGGTGACGTAGCCCAGCTTCATCAGCGTGTGCAGGCAGCGGCGCACGGCAGCGCGGGGAATCTCGGTGCGGTGGCTGATCTGCGCGATGGTCAGGTGCCGTTTGCGCTCCTGGAACGCGTGGATCACCGCCAGGCCACGGGCCAGCGAGGTCATGAAGTTCGGGTCGCTGAAGGCCTCGATGCGCTTGGCGGGCGAAGCGATGATCGGCGGCGCAAGGGGCGGCAGGCTGGCACGGGGGGAGTCGGTCATTGTTGTTGTCCTGGCAGGCGAATGCCGGGCGATTATCGACACGCATGGGCGATTATCGCAACACATTTGGCCGATTATCGAACAGAGGTTATCCATGCTTAGCGAATCTAGCGCATCGCGCCAGGGACAACCTGGGTTCGCGAGCAAGCTCGCTCCTTCAGGAAAACGCCTGCGCGCTCTTCGTAGGGCCAAGGGGATGCCTAGTCCTTGCTCGCGAACAACTCTCGACAGCCCGCGCGACCGCCTACAGCGGCTCCAGCTTCAACTGCCGCAACCGGCTCAGCGTTCGCGAGAAGTCCAGCGCGGCCCCGCCCGCCGCCAACTCGTCCAGCGACACCGTGGCGAACAATTGCAGCCTCAACTGCCGGTCGTAGGCGATATCGATGAAGTTGAGGAAGCGCATGCTCACGTCCGGCGGGTAGTCCGCCAGCGGGCCGAGACCGCTCACCGCCATGCGCGGGAAATGCTCGATCAGCCACAGGTAATCGTTGGCTGAGCGCGGGCGTTCGAACATTTCGCTGAAATCCATCCACGCACAGTGATCGTCGTGGGCATGCACCTTCAGCGGGTGGTGATTGACGCTGAGCACCTCGTCGAACTTCGCGTCCGCCGCCAGCCCCAGTCGGGAACCGACCAGTTCGAGATCATCGGCGCGCGCCGGCCAGAGGAAGCTGCCCCACTCTTCCAGCGACGTACTGTGCTCGCGATAGTCCTGCCCGGCATCCACCGAAATCACGTCGAAGCGCTTTTCGATCAGCTCGATGGCCGGACGGAAGCGCTCGCGGTACAGCGGGTTCGGACAGAGGTTTTCCGGTTCGTAGTTGGACGTACAGACCAGGCCTACGCCTTCGTCCACCAGCACCTTCAGCATCCGCCCCAGGAGCATGGCGTCGCCGATGTCGTGCACGTGGAATTCGTCGAAGCACAGCAGCCTGGTTTCCTCGGCGATGGCGCGGGCCACGCGCACCAGCGGGTCGGACTGCCCGGTGATCGCCAGCATGCGTGATTGCAATTCCTGCAGGAAGGCATGGAAGTGCACGCGGCGCTTGGCCTGGGTCGGCGCGGCGGCGAAGAACTGGTCCATGACGAAGCTCTTGCCGCGCCCCACACCGCCCCACAGGTAGACGCCTGCGACTGGTTTGCGCAGGAAACCGTGACGCCCGGCAAGGAAGTCGTCGAGCCAGGTGGCGAGGTGGTCCACCGCCGTGACCTGCGCTTCGTCAGCGCGATAGCCGCGCTCGTCGAGCGCGGCCGCGAAGTGCCGCCGAACGCGGTCGGCGACCGGTTCGGCGGATGTCTCATGGAGTCGTGTATCAGAAGTCAAAGAACACCGTTTCCGCATTTCCCTGGACGCGGATATCAAACCGGTAAGCGAGCCTCCCGTCCACCTCGCAACGCTTTGCAATGAGGGTTTGCCGACGTTCGGGCTGCTCGATCAGGTTCAGGACCGGGTCCACGGCATTCGCTTGCGCCTCGTCGTCGAAGTACAGGCGCGTCTGCAAATGGAGATTGATACCCCGGGCGAACAGCGAGACGTTGATGTGCGGCGCCATGGGCACACCGGCAGCATTTTTCACCACACCGGGCTTGATGGTCTGCACCTGCCACTCGCCAGCATCGAAGGTCGTTGCCGTGCGTCCGAAGCCATTGAAGGGCTTTTCCAGATCGAAGGCAGTGTCATACACGCCCTCATGATTCGCCTGCCACAACTCGAGGAAGGAATCGCGGATCAGGTGGCCGTTGCCGTCGTACACATGGCCGATCAGCAGGATGTGTTCGCCGGGCGCGCCGGACTTGGCCATCTCGCTCCAGATTTCCTGGTCACGGGCCGGATTACCGGCGGCGGCCAGCGCCAGGCCGATGTGCACGTAGGGGCCGGCGGTCTGCGAGGGGGTTTCCGGCAGCAGTTCGATAGGCATGGTCGGTCCTCCTCACTTGTTCTCGAAATGGGTCTTGCGCTGGCCGCGCAGCACGATGTCGAAGCGATAGGCCAGGCAGTCCATGGGGTTGGCGTTGCTCATGTCGAGCTTCGCGATCAGGCTTTCCACCGCATCCGGGTTGGCGATGGACCTGACGATGGGGCACATCGGAATCAGCGGGTCGCCCTCGAAGTACAGCTGGGTGATCAGCCGCGTGGAGATCGACGGGCCGCTGATGGAGAAGTGGATGTGCGCCGGGCGCCAGTCGTTCGGGCCGTTGCGCCAGGGATACGGGCCGGGCTTGATGGTGCGGAAGACGTAGCGTCCTTCGCGGTCGGTCAGCGCACGGCCGACGCCGCCGAAGTTCGGATCCAGCGGCGCGAGATAACGGTCGTTCTTGTGGCGATAACGGCCGCCGGCGTTGGCCTGCCACATCTCCACCAGGGTATGCGGCACGGGCTTGCCGTACTGGTCCATGACCCGGCCGGAAACGATGATGCGCTCACCGATGGGCAGGCCACCGTTGTTGAAGTTGAGCAGCAGGTCATTGTCGTGCTCGCCCATCTTCAGGTGCGAGAAGTCCGGGCCACTGGTTTCGGAAACCGATTGCGGAATGCTCACCAGCGCCTGGCGCGGGGAACGGGTGATGGAAGTCTTGTAGTCGGGCGTGAGGGCTTTGGGGTGCCAGTTTCGGTCACGAATGACGAAGCGGCTGTTTTCCGCGTCGGACATATCGGTCTCCTCTTGTTGGATTTATAGGAGCCTGTTGCATCAGGCAGTGCGGCAGAGTGTCACCCGCCCAACGGACCTGGAAAATTGAAAAGATACCCGCCATCCATAACCATAGGGTTATGGATAAGTCTCGCTGCGATAAGCTTCCCCCACCTCGCGCAGTACCTCCAGGCACCAGTGCGCGCCAAGGGAAAGCGGCAGCGTCGAATTGCTGCAAACCCCTACCGAACCGCCCGGCTCCTGTACATCCAGCGGCAGTTCGACCATCTCGCCGGAGCGCAGGTCCAGGCGCACCGAATCCAGCGGAGCGATCCACAGCGCGTCGCTGGTCAATACATAACGGCGGCTGAGCACCGTGGACAGGGTTTCCAGCCTCTGGCGCGGCTGGCCGAGGCCGCTCTGCACCAGCAGGCTGTCGGCGGACTTGCGAATGGTAGTGCCGGCCAGCGGCAGCACCAGCGGCCAGTCGTCCAGCGCCGAGGGCGGCAGCGGGCGACCCAGCAGCGGATGACCGGCGCGGGCCACCAGGGTCATTGCCTCGCTGTACAGGTGCTCGAAAGCGAGGCCCTGGATCTGCGGGCTTTCTGTCATGCGACCGACCACCAGGTCCAGCTCGCCCACACGCAATTGCGAGAGCAGGTGCGCACTCGGCCCGGTCACCACGCTGACCACCAGCGCCGGGTGACGCTCGTGCAGGCGCCGCACCGTCTCCGGCATCAGCAGGCTTTCGACAGTGGAGAGCACGCCCAGGCGTACCGTGCTGGAGGCGTACTCGCCGCCGCGCAGGCTGTTCACGCCGTCACGCAGCGCCTGCACGCAGGGGCCGGCGTAGCGCAGGAAGGCTACTCCCGCTTCCGTCAGACTGGCCCCGCTCTTGCCGCGCTCGAACAAGCTGGCTTCAAGCAGGTCCTCCAGCTCCTTGAGCGTCTTCGAGATGGCCGGCTGGCTCACGGCCAGGGCATCCGCCGCGCGGGCCAGGCTACCCTGGCGGGCCACTTCGAGGAAGCACACGAGGTGGCGGAACTTGATACGCGAATCGATATTCATGGCGGCTCAACGCAGCTCGCGGAACGCGCGGGGCGAAACCCCGGCGTAACGCTTGAAGAATCGGGAGAAATACGCGGGTTCGGAGAAGCCCAGGCTGTCCGACACCTGCTGGATGGTCATGGCTGTGTACACCAGGTTGCGCTTGGCCTCCAGCAGCAGGCGCTGGTGGATCATCTGCAGCGCCGACTGCCCGGCCAGGCGCCGGCACAGCGCATTGAGGTGCGCGGCGCTGATGCCCAGCGCCGCCGCGTAGTGTTCGATGGGCCGATGCAACCGGAAATCCTGCTCCAGCCGGCGGGAGAACGCCTGCAGATGCTCGACGCCGCGATCCTGCTGGCTTGCCTCCGCGCGGGACTGCTCCAGCGCCCGGCGGCTGAGCCAGACCAGCAGCATGTTGAGCAGCGATTGCAGCATCAGGTCGCGGCCCGGCACCTGCCCGGCGTACTCGCGGTCGATGGATTCGAACAGCGCATCCAGGTGACGCTTTCCCTCGCCCACGGCAAAGCACGCCGGCTGCTCCAGCACCGTGCTTTCCAGCAGGCTACCGAGCTGTTCGGCCAGTGGCAGACCCATGCTCAGCACCCAGCCCTGCACGTCCTCGGCGAAGCGAAAACCATGCACCGCCAGCGCCGGCGTGACCTGCAGCGACGCCTCGCGGATCGGCGTCAGCTGCCCCTCCACCTCCAGCTCCGCCGCACCGGCCTGCACGTAGAGCAGTTGCACCAGGTCGCCATGGCGATGCGGGCGGATTTCCCAGTCATGCAGGCGACTGCGCGAGGCGATCGACTCGCAGTGGATCAGGTCCGGCGTCGGCCAAACCGTCGTTTCGCCATACAGGCGGAACACCGGGACCGGATTGTCAGCACGTTGTTCGATCACCGCCCTAATCCATGAAAAGTCCAAGAAGACTGTTGGAAATTACCTTCAAAGACCGATCCCATCCACAAAAAATGCAGGAGACAAAAACAACAGCGCTCTCCAAGGAGCCACGCCATGAAGACCCAAGTCGCCATTATCGGCGCCGGCCCTGCCGGCCTCCTGCTTGGCCAGTTGCTGCACAAGGCTGGCATCGACACCGTGATTCTCGAACGCCAGACCCCCGACTACGTGCTCGGCCGCATCCGCGCCGGGGTACTCGAACAGGGCACCGCCGACCTGCTGCGCGAAGCCGGAGCCGGCGCGCGGATGGACGCCGAAGGGTTGCTCCACGACGGTTTCGAGCTGGTGCTCAACGGCCGCCGCCAGCGCATCGACCTCAAGGCCCTCACCGGCGGCAAGCAGGTGATGGTGTACGGCCAGACCGAAGTCACCCGCGACCTGATGCAGTCCCGTGCGGCCAGCGGCGCGATGAGCGTGTATGAAGCGACTGACGTGGAGCTGCACGACGTCACCAGCGACAAGCCCTACGTCACGTTCACCCATCAGGGCGAACGCGTGCGCCTGGACTGCGACTACATCGCCGGCTGCGACGGCTTCCACGGCGTGGCCCGGCGCAGCATTCCCGCCGAGCGCCTGAGCGTCTTCGAACGCGTATACCCCTTCGGCTGGCTCGGCCTGCTCAGCGACACCCCGCCGGTCAGCCACGAACTCATCTACGCCAGCAGCGAGCGCGGTTTCAGCCTGTGCAGCCAGCGCAGCGCCACCCGTAGCCGCTACTACCTGCAGGTAGGGTTGGATGAGAAGGTGGAGGATTGGTCTGACGGGCGTTTCTGGGACGAGCTCAAACGCCGTATTCCCGAAGACGTTGCGCGCCAGTTGGTGACCGGGGCGTCGCTGGAAAAGAGCATCGCCCCGCTGCGCAGCTTCGTGGTGGAGCCGCTGCAGTACGGCCGGCTGTTCCTGGTCGGCGACGCCGGGCACATCGTCCCGCCCACCGGCGCGAAGGGACTGAACCTGGCGGCCAGTGACGTTGACGCCCTGCATCGCATCCTGGTGAAAGTCTACGCCGACGGCCGCACCGACTTGCTGGCGCAGTACTCGCCGATTGCCCTGCGGCGCATCTGGAAGGCCGAGCGCTTCTCCTGGTGGATGACCTCAATGCTGCACCAGTTCCCCGACAGCGACGCCTTCACCCGGCGCATGCTGGAGACCGAGCTGGACTACTTCCTCGGCTCCGAGGCCGGGCGCACGACCATTGCCGAGAACTATGTCGGGTTGCCGTTCGAGGACGTGGCCTGACGGCGCTTCCCCAGGCCTGTAGGGCGCATAACGCGCCAGCGTTATCCGCCGTTCAAGTGCAGGCGGATAACCTGTTCCAGGTTATTCGCCCTACGATTCTGGGGTGAGGGGAATTCAGTGGTACGAACTTCCCCGAAGAAGACAGTTGCTGCTACAGGGAGGCTCCGTCGGTAGCCCTAAGTTGTAGGAGCGAGCTCGCGAACAGGGGCTCGCTGGGAGCTCCCCTGCCGGGCGGTTCGCAAGCAGGCTCGCTCCTACAAAAAGCATCGCGATCTATCCTTACCCTCCAGCCACATCGCTCGCCGCGACACCGCCGGAGGCCGTCATCGACCCGGACGAAGCCAACTTCCTCAGCTACCTGCTCGCCGAAAGCGGCGACGGAGACGCGCGCGCCTTCGCCACGCTGTATCGCTGCACCGCCCCGCGCCTCTACCCCTTGGCTCTGAAGCTGAAGGCCGATCAGACACAGGCAGACGCCCTGCTGGTCGACACCTTCCTCCACGCCTGGACCGACGCTGACCGCTATCACCCCGCGCGAATCGCCGCGCTGGACTGGATGATCGCCCTGCTCTACCAGCTCGCCGGCGACCCTTCCCCGCCGCCCAGCGACGAACCCTGGCCGGAACTGCCGCCCCCGGACGAACTCTGGCCCGCCATCCATGCGCGCCTGCCCGATGACGAAGAGGACAGCCCCGGCCTGCGCTGGCCGCTGATCATCGCCAGCGTGGTCGGCGTGCTGATCGGCGCGGTGATCTGCCTGAGCCTGCTGATGGAGCTGCGCCCCGCGACTTAGGCGCTTGCCTGAAAGACGATGGCTGCCGCCGCACATCCGCTCTCCGTATATCCGGAAACTCCCCGCCACACCCCGTAACCCGCCATAAAAACCCTGAATTCGGTGCGGCATCACCTTGCCAATCCGTCACGCAGTTGGCATAAACGTCCGAATCTTTTTCGCACACATAACAAGGAAGTTTCGATGCGCATTCTCGGACGCGTCCTACTGGCGATTTTGCTGCTGCTCTTGCTCGTCGGCGGCCTCATCGCCTGGTACACCGCGCATCCCAACCTGCCGGAATACACTCCGCCGCAGAAGATGATCCACCTCGAGGAGCAGTGGTCCAAACAGGACCGCGAAACCTACTACTACACGCCCCAGGGCACCCAGGTGAAAGGCCTGCGCTACAACTGGTTCACCCACCTCGAGCAGCCTTTCAACAAGGACAAGTTCGCCTCCCCGGAAAACCTTGCGCGCTTCGGCTTCCTCATCGAGCCCGAGCAGATCGGCCGCGCTCCTGACGACACCCTGGCCGCCACCGCAAAGAATCCCGGCAACCTGCCGGTCGGCTTTGCCCGCCACCAGGACGGCGAGACCGGCGCCTGGTACCTGGACATCACCTGCTCCGCCTGCCACACCGGCGAGCTGCGCTACAAAGGCACCGCCATCCGCATCGACGGCGGCGCGGCCATGCACTCCATCGCCTCCACCGTGCCCACCCTGCGCGGCGGCGCGTTCGGCCAGGCGCTGGGCGCCAGCCTCGCCTCCACCTACTACGTGCCGTGGAAGTTCGACCGCTTCGCCAAGGGCGTACTGGGCGACCGCTATCCCAAGGGCAAGGCCGCGCTCAAGCGCGACGTGCGCAACGTGCTCGGCACCCTCGTCTCCACCGCCTGGAACGACACCCACCGCGGCCTCTACCCGACCCTGGAAGGCCCCGGCCGCGCCGACGCCTTCGGCCGTATCGCCAACAGCGTGTTCGGCGATGGCATCGACGCCTCCAACTACCGCGTCGCCAACGCCCCGGTGAACTACCCGCAGGTGTGGGACATCTGGAAATTCGACTGGGTGCAGTGGAACGGCTCGGCCATGCAGCCCATGGCGCGCAACATCGGCGAAGCCCTTGGCGTCGGCGCCACCCTGCGCCTGTTCGAAAGCGACGGCAAGCCGGTGATGGGCGATGAGCGCTACGCCTCCAGCGTGCGCCTGCGCGACCTCTACACCCTCGAAGAAACCCTCAAGCAGCTCAAGCCGCCGGCCTGGCCGAAAGACGTCTTCGGCGAGATCGACCTGAAGAAAGCCTCCCAGGGCCGCGCCCTGTTCCAGGCCAACTGCGTCTACTGCCACGGCCCGCACGTGAAAGAGCCCGGCGCCAAGGACTACATCGCCCCGGCCCGCGTGCCCGAGTGGCGCATGAAGCTGGTGTCCACGAAAGAGATCGGCACCGACTCGACCACCGCCGACAACATCGCCGACCACACCTTCGACATCCGCGCGCTGAAGCTGAAGACCGACGAGCTGCAGGGCATGAACGTCCACCTCTACCCGCAGAGCGACGTGCCGCTGGACCTGTCGAAGATCTCCGCCGCCAAGGGCCTGGCCTACGTCACCGCCTTCGTCGAGCAGCGCGCCTACCGCGACGCGCACATCAGCGAGCCACAGCAGCAGGAAATGAACGGCTACGGCCTGCCCATCGGCGTGCAGGAACTGCGCGCCTACAAGGCCCGCCCGCTGGACGGCATCTGGGCCACCCCGCCCTTCCTGCACAACGGCTCGGTGCCCAACCTGTTCCAGATGCTCTCCCCGGTGGCCGAGCGCGACGCGCAATTCTGGGTCGGCAGCTTCGAGTACGACCCCAAGTTCGCCGGCTACCGCACCGAGCGCTTCCCCGGCGGCTTCCTCTACAAGACCAGCGTCACCGGCAACAGCAACCGCGGCCACGAATTCCGCGACGGCTGCCGCCAGGACGGCGTCATCGGCCGCGCCCTGTCGCCGGAAGAACGCTGGGCGCTGGTGGAATACCTGAAGGTGCTGGGCAACGCCGAATACGAAAGCAAGCTCGACCCGAACGTCCCCACCCCAGCGTGGACGCCCGGGCCGAAGTGCGAATAACCGGCCAGCGCTGAACTGTCTTTTGTTTTTTTGTAGGACCGAGGGGGACGCCTAGTCCTTGCTCGCGAACAGCCTCCCCACCGCTCCAGAGTGAAGCGGGTTCGCGAGCAAGCTCGCTCCTACAGGCAACCCTAGGCTCCGCAGCAATCTGTAACACCGATCCGCCCCCTCTCCCCCTGGGAGAGGGCTGGGGTGAGGGCCAGCCGCCCGCTCCCAAGCACCACCGAAACACCGACCCCATCCCCTCTCCCTTCAGGGAGAGGGCTAGGGAGAGGGAAACGCTCCACAGCCAGCCCGCACGGGCCAGGGAACGGAATCCCCTCCAAAAAAAGAAAACACCAAAGGACCCCGTGCCATGCGCTCCCTGCTCACCCGAATCTGGCTCTTCCTCGGCAAATGGCTCGGCCGTCTGCTGCTCGCCATCGCCGCCATCGGCCTGCTCGGCTGGGGCATCGGCAGCCTCTACTACGCCTGGAAATTCTCCGGCCCCGTCTCCGCCCAGGAAGAAATCCCGCCGGGCGAAGCCCAGCTCACCCAGGCCATCATCGAAGACGCCGTGCGCATCGTCGAACAGCACCGCGACAACACCCGCGTGCTGCGTGACGCCCACGCCAAGGCCCACGGCTGCGTGAAGGCCGAAGTCACGGTCGCCAGCGACATCGCTCCCGGCCTGCGCCAGGGCGTGTTCGCCGAACCGGGCCACAAGTGGGACGCCATGGTCCGCTTCTCCAACGGCAACGCCTACCCGCAGTTCGACAGCGCCCGCGACGCCCGCGGCATGGCCATCAAACTGCTCGACGTCCCCGGTGCCAAGCTGATGCCCGGCAAGGGCCACGACACCGAGCAGGACTTCGTCATGTTCAACCACCCGGTGTTCTTCGTCCGCGACGTCGCCGAATACCGACAGAACTTCGCCGCGCAAGCCAGCGGCCAGAAGGTCGCCGCCTTCTTCCCCAGCTGGAAGCCCAGCACCTGGGAAATCCGCCACCTGGTCATCGCCCTGCAGACCCTCGCCCCCGCGCCCGACAGCCCCTTCGAAACCGGCTACAACGGCATCGCGCCGTACAAGCTGGGCGAGGCGAACAACATCAAGTTCCGCGTCATCCCGCAGGCCGAAGGCTGCCCGGCCTACCAGTTGCCCAAGCTCAACGAAAAACTGCCCAACTTCCTGCGCACCGCCATGTACCAGCAACTCTCGGTCGACCGCGTCCCCGCCTGCTTCGCCCTGCAAGTGCAGAAACAGGACCCGAGCAAATACATGCCCATCGAAGACACCAGCGTCGAATGGAGCGAATCCGACGCTCCCTTCCAGACCGTCGCCACCGTCAGCATCCCGCCCCAGGACTTCGACAGCCGCGAGCAGAACCTCGCCTGCGACAACATCTCCTACAACCCGTGGCATGCCCTGCCGGAGCACCAGCCAATTGGCGGGATCAACCGGTTGCGGAAGGCGGTTTATGAGGCGGTGAGTGTTTATCGGCATCAGCGCAATGGAGTGGGCGGGGAATAGTCCCGTCCAACTCACAAGAGACGCAGTAACTGAAATTCAGCGGCAAAAAAGTTGGCGATAGATGACGTTTCACGATTGGTTGATTGCCCAAGGCAAAAGCCCCAAGACCATCAAACACTACACCGGTGCCATCGACGGGCGCCTACAAGGGATGACTGCGCATTTCAATAATGGCGACTTCTCGCTGGGCGATATCAAGACCAGCGCAGCATTCGCCGACACTTGCCAGAGGTTCGATCCAACTGAGGAAATCCTGCCGCTGAATACACGCGGGAAGGACATGTATCGCCGAGCTCTGGTGATGTATGCGGAGTATCGGCAAGGTTCACAGAATGAAGCAGAGGTCCTGCTGGACCTTTTCCAGCGATCAGTGCAACGAGCACTGCAGGATACCAGCGAACAGCGAAGATCCCGCCTCGCTAAAGCTCCCAAGAAGCCAAGTAGAAAGATAGTTCCTACGGTGGTGTTCAACCGTAATCCCGATGTAGTAGCCGAAGTCTTGGCGCGAGCGAAAGGGAAATGCGAAGGCTGCAAGAAACCTGCACCCTTCATACGCAAATCGAACAACTCGCCCTATCTAGAAGTACATCACCGAACTCCACTCGCTCAGAACGGAGAGGATACGGTACAGAACGCCATTGCACTTTGCCCAAACTGCCACCGCGAAAGACACTTTGGCTAACCAAGCTTCCGATTAGTTGAGTGCGCTAACTGCTTATTCTAAAAATTTTCATATCGACCGCCACCGTCGTGGACAAACGCTCGATCCACGCTGGAGAGTTAATTGATTAGCAGCAGGTTGGCAGAAATGTTGGGGAAACAATGAGGCGCACGATAGAAACTCTGCAATATGTTGAACAGCGCAGAACCTAGCGAGATAACTGAATGCGAGAGCGGGATTGGCAGGATGCTTTCTGGGTGAGCTCAGGCGCTCGGCGGGTGCTCGCTGATTGCCGGGCGCAGCGGCTGGCGAGGCTGGGCGAAGCGGTTGCAGAGCTAGGAAGCTCAAGCATGGGTGCAGCTGGAGAGGCAATTGGCTCAAGGCTGTCAGTTAGCTACCATGTCGCGCCCCTCACTAAGGGGCTGCGGGCGCGGATGTCGCGCGGCGCAAGGATGAATCAGTGCCTCAGGGATACTTATGCGCAAACTTTTCGGCATCCTACCGCTCGCCATCGCCCTTACGCTTTCCGCCTGCAGTTGGGATCAATCCCTGCACAATGTCAATGCTTTCGACAAGTATGCGACCCTGCGCTTCTTCGAACTCTACAAGACTGATATCCAGTATTCGCGATTCGATGAAGAAGCCGGCATGCGCCAGCGTGATGCTTACTCGCCGTACATGTTGCCGGTGCGCATCGCCGATAGCGATCAGTGGATGGACTTCACCGATGACCTGGGGCCCAAGTACCTGACCTTCGGCAAACGCCTGGAGCGCGATACTTTTCCGGCCGGGCTGGAGCCGGTGCTGACTTTCATCGCCTGGAGCGAACTGCCGCTGGAGCAGCGTATCCAGAGCCGCGAGAAGCTAAGTGCCCGCCCGGAGTTCACCGCGATCAATGCCCGCCTGGAGCTTGAGCGCGGTAGCAACGAGCCCCTGCTGGTATTCACTAAGAGTGCACTGGCCTTCACCCGCAAGCCGCAATATGCCGTCGACTATGCCAACGCGCGAACCATGCTGCGAACTGCCGCGGCCTGGCACGAGCATCCGAAAGAGTAGCGGGCATGCGTATCGAGCTGATTGCATCGCAGATGCTGGGATTCTGGAACTCCTGTGGTGAAGTCAGCCAGTGCGAGTTTCAGTTCGGCCAGCGACTGATCTACGTCGCGCACCCTACTGGTGAAGCGTCGGAGTCTTATTTGCGGGCGGTCCGACCACTGGCCCAAGCCGCGTGGGACGATATCGACGCGGTCATCGCATTTACCTGGGAGACGGTCCGCCCTGGCGAGCCGGAACTCTGGCAATTACTGGAGTCAGCCACCTGCCGGGGTTCGCCGCTGGAGGTCTTCTCGATCCATATTGCCGCGGGGAACAGCACAGCGTCCTACACGCTGTCTTGGAATCCGGACTTCGATTGGCGGCAGGAGGTCTACGGCGAGTTCGACACTTGGAAGGAGTCACCCATCGCGCTGCAGCGATTCGAACCGGAAAAAGATCTCTGGCTGAGCATCAGGCGCCACGGCGACGGGCGCTTCGAGTTGGAAAAGCCTAAGCCCCTGGCCTGGGGCACCGAATGAATCGACTCTCCTGCAAACTGTACAAGTCGCGCTACAGCATGGACTTTTACCCAGCCCTGAGCATTGACGGGCTGCCGCTGGAAGTCTGGTTGCCGCAACACGATGCAAGCGCAGAACTCGACTTGGTCTGCGCTCATGCAGGCCTCTACAGCGATACCGATTCAGCGCTGATCTGGGATTGATCGTATTCCGTGGCACCGGGCTGGAGGACGGTCGTGCCTTTGCTGGTGTGCTCCGATGACCTGGACCTGAGCTGCGCGGTGATCGCTGTCGAACAGGTGGCAGACGAGCAACATGTTCGCTGGGAGCGCTTCGGCTTGTTGCGCGAGTGTATTACCCACCCCACTCCCATTCCCGAGTATTACGACATTCCACCGGCAGTGTTCGACCGCGACCAGTTCATCGCCGCGCTGGACGATTTTCGTCGGGAAATCGGGCTGCGGATGGAATGGGATCTGCCGTGATGGCGCAGGGCGCGGCGCAGCATCAGCCTCGCCCTCCCTGCTGAGGCGTCCCACAAAAATCAGAGCCGGCCGGTCAGCTTGAGGACGGTGAAGACCAATCCGCCGATGGTCATCGCGGCCGAAAGGATGGTGCCGAGGATCAGCGGGACGAAGGTAGCCGGCGAGACATGGGGCGAGACTTCCAACTGGAAGCCGGGGCGGATGTGTTCCGGGGTCAGGCAGGTGACCTGGTAATCGCCGGGTTCGCTGCAGCTGAACTCGCCCAGTGGGTTGCTGGAGTTGCCGCCCATGTCGCTGCGCCGCACGCTGAACAGGTTGAAACGGCTATAGCGCTGGTACGGCACGGGCTGGCCGGAGGCGCGGGCGGTGATGGCGAAGTCGGCGGAGAAATAGGCGGTGCCGGTGACCACGGTGAAGGCCGGGAAGACGATGTTGATGACGTAGCGCCCGGCGCGGGGCAAGGCGACCGTTTGCGGGCGCGTGGCGTCGGCCCAGCGCTGGCGCACGGCCGGGAAGATGATGCGGCGCAACCGGCCGATACAGCGGGTCAGCAGGTAGCCGCCCAGCAGCATCAGCACGGGAGCGCCCCATAGCAGGGTGGTGGGTTCGAGGGTCATGGGCGCCCTGCTCTGTCAGGTACGTTGGCTGGGGTAGCAGGAACTATAAGCCAGCCGTTCCCCGAGCATGCAATCTGCGGCGCTGCGCGGGCCCGATCCTGCAATCTGCATGGCCATCGGCCGCCGAAATTTTCCAAGCCATTGATTAGACTAGAAATATTATTTTGTTACACCTGGCATAGCCGCTGCAGCGGAAAGACGGAGGCTTCCACCTCTCTTTCACGGAGCAGTCAGCAATGATTACAACGACCGATGCCTACGCCACCACTGCCGTGGATACCACCGACCATTCGGGGGTGTCCTGGGCGGCGGTATTCGCCGGAGCCGCCGGGGCGGCGGCGCTGTCCCTGATCCTGATCATCCTGGGCTTCGGCCTGGGCTTTTCCGCGGTGTCGCCCTGGCCGGGCGATGGCGCGACGCTCAAGCAGATAGGCGTTTCCACCATCGTCTGGCTGATGCTGACGCAGATCCTCGCCTCGGGCCTGGGTGGCTACATCGCCGGGCGCCTGCGCGCGCGCTGGGCAACGCTGCATGACGACGAGGTGTATTTCCGCGACACCGCGCACGGCTTCCTCGCCTGGGCCGTGGCGACGCTGGTAACCGCGACGCTGGTGGTGGGCTCGGTCAGCAATATCGTCGGCGGTGGCCTGCAGGCCGGGGCTTCTGCGGCAACCACCACCGCCGCTACCGCGAGTTCGAACACCAGCGCCAGTGGTACGGACGACGGCTCGGCGTACTTCATCGACATGCTGTTCCGCGATAACCGCCCGGTGGCCGTCAGTGACGACGCTGCCCATGCCATCGCCACGCGCATCTTCCTGCGCGGCCTGGCCGACGGGCAGTTGAGCGCGGACGATCGCAGCTATCTCGCCCGCGTGGTTTCGCAGCGTACCGAGATCAGCCAGGCGGAAGCCGAGCAGCGCATCGACCAGGTATTCGCTGCGGCCCAGCAGGCCAAGCTGAAAGCACAGCAAGCGGCCGATACCGCGCGCAAGGTGGCCGCCGCCTCGGCGTTGTGGATGTTCGTGGCCCTGCTCTGCGGCGCCTTCTTCGCCAGCTTCCTGGCCATCCACGGTGGCCGTCGCCGCGATGCGGTGGTGCTGCTGACCAATACCCGCACGCTGCATTCCACGCAGTCCCGTCCTGCCCACTGACCGGAGGCACACCATGCGCTCGATCCTTCTGTATTTCCTCGGCGTTCCAATCCCGATCATCATCCTGATCGCGCTGTTCTGGCACTGATTGCGGCCGGTTGGCGCAGTGACGAAAAAGCCGTCCTCGGGACGGCTTTTTCAATGGGGCGCCGAGTGGGTTCGCAAGCAAGGAACCGGCGTCCGTCCGGACCTGCACGATCAACCCTTTCCCTTCCGCAGCCAGGAATGGGGAGAGCTGCGCAGCCCTTCCAGAAGAGGCCAATTGCCCGGCCGGTTCCGGCAGGAACGAACCTTCCGGCGAATCATCGGAACAGCAGTCGCAACGGCGATGGATAGAGCAGCACTCCAATCCATCCTAAGTACATGGCGACCTCAGCCGCAGGAGCCGTCCATGGTTTCCTGGCTTTCACGGATGATGCGCTGGCCTTCGTCGCGCAGTTGCGTCCAGGTGGGTATTTCATGGCAGAGCTCGGCGACGCGCACGGTCATCTCGCCGATCTTGTGCATCGCCCTGGCGGAGCCGCAAATGCCAAGGTCCTGGTTGTTGGCTTGCTGGCCAAGCCGTTCCATGTAGGCCTGGCCTTTCTGCTGCGCTGCCTGGCAGCCGCCGGTGAGGTCGACGGAGCCGACTTCGCCGGAAACCGCTGCGCCACCGGCGCTCTGGCTGCCACCGGCCGGCGCAGCCGGGGCATCGGCCTGCACCAACTGGCTGTTGCTGAACACGCCGCTGGCGGTGGTGCCATTCGGGTAGCGATAGGTGCCGTGGCCGCTGAGCGTGCCGTTCTGCAACTCGCCTTCGTAGCGGTCGCCCTTGGCCCACTGGATCACCGCGGGGCCGTTGAAACTGCCCTTGCGCAGGGTGCCCTCGGTGGTGGAGAACACCTGGCCGTCCACCAGCGACAGGAGGATGCCCTTGCCGTCGGCGAAACCGCCCACGCACTGGCCGGACCAGATGTAGCTGGGATTGGAGCGCTGGGCGTTCCAGTCCTGAACCAGGCAGCCCTTGTCCGTTCTGGCGAACTCGCCGGCAAGGCCCGCTGCGCTGACAAGCATGGCGAGCAGGCTCGCCAGTCCGATTCGATTCATTCGATCACCCGCTGACAAGGCTTCAGGGCCCGATGGCTTTCCTGCCGGCAAAGAATAGTGGCGGGCCGATATCACCGCTAGCCGGGAGACAGCGGCGGCGCGGAGGAGACTTCGTACTTATCGCCGCCGCGGGCAGGAAATATCCGATAGAGCCCGCTCCCCCCGCTCCCTAGCCTTGCGCTCCATGCAATCGAGGGCGCGCGAGCTTGCTCATTCCGGGCAGAAATACCCGCCGCCCTCCTGCCCTGGAGAGTTTCTGCATGTCTGCCGTCGAGAAGAAGTTCCAAAAGCTGGCCGCCACCTTCCGCGCCGCCCTGGCGGCAGGCAATTACCGCCAGGGCCGCGACGTGGCGCGTCAGGCGCTGCAGCTCTCGCCGAACAATCCGACGCTGCTGACGGACTACGCCCTGTGCCTGATGCGCACCAAAGACTACGAACAGGCCTACAAGACCTACCTCAAGCTGCTGAATACGCTGGGCGAAGAGAGGATGCCGGACACCGCGCTGGACGGGCTGACGGAGGTTTGCGGCTGGCTGAAGCGGGAAGACCTGGTGCGCCGCTACGGCAACCTGTCGCTCAGCGTGGCGGATCGCAAGTACGGCCAGCTCCCCGCCTATCCCCTGCCCGATGCGCCGCCCCCGCCGTTTGACGGCTCAACCCCGGAACGCAACCTGATCGTGTTTTCGCTGTTCGGCGCCCGCCCCCGCTATTGCGAGAGCGCGCTGAAGAACGTGGAAGCCGCACGCGAGCTGTTCCCGCAATGGCGCTGCCGCTTCTACGTGGACGACACGGTGCCGCCGACGGTGCTGGATCGCCTGGCGAAAGCCGGGGCGCAGGTGGTGCTGGTGGACGCGGCGACACGCGCTTCGATCCCGCCGACGATGTGGCGCTTCCTGGTGATGGAGGACCGCGAAGTCTCGCGCTTCCAGGTGCGCGATGCCGACTCGCTGCTCTCCGAACGCGACCGGGCGGCCGTTGAGGCGTGGCTGCGGAGTGGCTACTGGTATCACCACATGCGCGATTACTTCAGCCACACCGAACTGCTGCTGGCGGGCATGTGGGCTGGCTGTCACAACCCGAACCTGCCGGGCATCCGCGAGCTCATCGCCCAGTACCTGAAGGATGAGAAGGCGCATCCGCGCTTCGCCGACCAGTACTTCCTGCGCCGCAGCCTGTGGCCGACCATCCGCCAGAGCCTGCTGAACCATGACGAACTGTTCGGCTTCCTGGAGGCGCAGCCCTTCCCCGCGCACGAGCCGGTGCGCTGGCGGATGGAAGCCTTCCATGTGGGCTGCAACGTCAGCTACCAGGGCATCAAGGTGCCGAGCCAGCTGAAGGACGGCGAGCTGCAGCCCTGGGGCCTGTTCGAAGCCGAAGGCACGCTGCTGTGCCGTTACGAATCGTCAGTGGCCAAGGGGCACTGGGAGGAATGGATGCCGTACTTCCTCTGCGACGCCATCGCGGACGGCCGCTGCACGGTGCGCAGCCTGGCGTGATTGATCCCCGAGTGCGAATCGCGCCGGTGGCGCGACTCCCCGCCATCCTGCGAAAGCGCCCGCGGCCGGTCAGTAGACTTCCGGCACCTGCAACTCCTGCGGCGTGGGATGCCGGCGGTAGCCTTCGTGGCGCTGCCGCTCGGGCAGGCTGACAGCGGGCAGGTGCACTTCCTGGTAGGGAATCTGGCTCAACAGGTGGCTGATGCAGTTCAGTCGTGCGCGCTTCTTGTCATCGGCCTGCACGATCCACCAGGGCGCCTCGGGGATGTGGGTGCGCTCGAGCATGATTTCCTTCGCCTTGGTGTAGGACTCCCAGCGGCGGCGCGATTCCAGGTCCATGGGGCTGAGCTTCCATTGCTTGAGCGGATCATGGATTCGGCTGAGGAAACGGTAGTGCTGTTCCTCGTCGGAAATGGAAAACCAGTACTTGATGACCTGGATGCCGGACCGCACCAGCATGCGCTCGAACTCGGGCACGCTGCGGAAGAACTCCTCGTACTGGCCGTCGGTACAGAAGCCCATTACCCGCTCGACCCCGGCGCGGTTGTACCAGCTGCGGTCGAACAGGACGATCTCCCCCGCCGCCGGCAGGTGCGAGACGTAGCGTT
>NZ_MACM02000186.1:0-171687 GCF_001675465.2 Pseudomonas sp. AU12215 | reverse complement strand
TGATGGCTGAATGGGCGGATGAAGCGGTTCTCGTACCACCAGTAGGTGGCGAGCAGCGCGCCCAGGCAGAGCGCGGCAATCAGCCAGGTGAGCAGCGACTTTTGGCGTGAGGACATGGCAGCGACCAGTGACAGAGTCGGTAAGATAGCCGACAAGCTTGCCACGGGGGCGGGCGCGGCAGAATATCCCGCTGCTCCGCGCGCTCCTTCCGTTACCTGCCTGCCAGAAGCGAAACGCCCATGCCTGAAGCCTTCCAGCCCGATCTGCTGCGCACCCTGCTGCGTCCTCTGACCGCAGAGGCGAACGAAGTCGGCATCGCGCTGTACCAGCATTTCTACGGCCTGGACCTGCATGGGCGCCACCCGGGACTGCAGAGCCGCCTGGGCACCTTCGAGGCCGGGGGCTACCAGATCGCCGCGCAGTACTGGCGGCCGGTGCTGGCGCGGGGGACGGTGGTGCTGCTGCATGGCTATTACGACCACATGGGGCTGTACCGCCATGTGATCGACTGGGCGCTGGGCATGGGCTTCGCGGTGCTGGCCTGCGACCTGCCGGGCCACGGCCTGTCCGGTGGCGAGGCTGCCAGCATTGGCGACTTCGCCGAGTACCAGATAGTGCTGGGCGCACTGCTCAACCAGGCCCAGGCGCTGGACCTGCCGCAACCCTGGCACCTCTGTGGGCAGAGCACCGGCGGGGCGATATTGCTGGATTACCTGCTCACCGGCGCGCCCCGTCCGGAACTCGGGCGGACCATCCTGCTGGCGCCACTGGTGCGGCCCCGGGCCTGGGGCTGGTCGAAATTCAGCTATCAGTTGCTGCGACCGTTCGTGGACTCGATTCCGCGACGGTTCAGCGAGAACTCCAGCGACGCCGAATTCCTCGCCTTCCTGCGTGATCGCGATCCGCTGCAGCCGAAGATCCTGCCGACGGCCTGGGTGGGCGCACTGGCGCGCTGGATTCCGCGTATCGAGGCCGCCGGCCATGGCGCGCAGAGCCTGCTGGTGGTGCAGGGCGACGCCGACGAGACGGTGGACTGGCGCTACAACCTGAAGGTGCTGGAAGACAAGTTCGAGAAGATCGAATGCCTGCTGCTGACCGGCGCGCGTCACCACCTGGCGAACGAGAGCGAGACGCTGCGCAGACGTTACTTCGATTTTCTCAGTGAGCGGATGGCATAGCCGGGGGGACGCGGGGCGTGGAAGTCGCTGTAGTCGAGGGTGTGTCCTTCACTCCATGCGCCATGATCCTCAGGCGCCACCCTCTGTACAGCGGGCGCCATTCTAGGGGGAGCGCTTCTCGGAGTGGTCCGCTAGGACGGTAAGGTTATTCCTATCATTGCCCGCTGGAGGAAACGCTTAATCCGGCCTTAAGGGCGGCCAGTGCGGCGCGGTAATATTCGCGCCCGGCTGGCGACTCGCTGAAATCGGCGAACTGGCCCAGCTCGGCATCGCTCAGACCGCGATAGACGTACAGCAGGGTGTTGTCGAGATCGGCGCCAATCTGCCCCATCAGCTTCTGCCGCTGGCCTTCGAGCATGCCCTGGGTAGTGCCGCCGCCGAGCAGGCCGGGGAGCATCTGGCTGAGGCTGTCGGCGGCCACGCTGGCCAGCGCCAGGCTCACTTCGGCACCGGCTTCGCGGGCCGGCAGCACCTGGCTCAGGCGGTGGGCGATCTGCTTGCGCGCATCGCTGGCCTGCTGGCGTGGCAGGCCGTTGGCGTACTTCTGCAACTGGTCGCTGCGAGTGGCCAGGGTCTCGGCGCCGGCGACCTTGCGGCCCAGCGGGGATTCGAAGAAGTTCACCGCCGCGGAGCTGTCCGGTAGGTTCTGGCGCAGGCCGTTGAGGGCGCGCTGGTCGATGTCGGCGGGGGCGAAGCGCTGGTTGCTGTTGTCCACCAGCGTCTGGTACAGCGCCGGCGGCAGATTGCCCTGGTAACGCTTCTGCGCGGCGTGCAGGGCGTCATTGAAGTGCGCTCGCTGTTCCGGCCAGCCGGCGGCCTGGTACAGGCGCTGGTAGTTGTCGGCCAGGGCAGGCATGCCCAGTACAAGAAGGGTGAGGGCCAGCAGTACGCGCATTGCAACTCCTTTTGGGCGGCAGGGTTCGCTCGCCGGGGGCTATTGTCGGCAAGGCTTGCCCCGCTTGTCGAGACACTGGCGCCGGACGTTACAATACGCGATGCATTTCGACGCCCCTTCTCCATTCATGCAAGGCCCCCTCCTGCAAAACATCGTTGACGACCTCGCCGAGAAGGGCTGGTCGCAGCAGGACGCCTTCCTTCCCGATGCCCTGATCGCTGAGCTGGCGACGGAATGCCGTGCCCGTGACGCAGCCGGCAAGCTGGCCGCTGCGGCCATCGGCCGGGGCGATGGGCAGGCCGTGCGCGAAGGTATTCGCGGCGACCGCATCCAGTGGCTCGAGCCCGGCCAGTCCAAGGCCTGCGACCTTTACCTGGGGGCGCTGGACGAGTTGCGCCGGCAGATCAATCGCTCCTTGTACCTGGGGTTGGAAGACTTCGAAGGGCACTTCGCGCTCTACCCGCCGGGCGCCTTTTATCAGAAGCATCTCGATCGCTTCCGCGACGACGATCGTCGCACTGTCTCGGCGGTGTTCTACCTGAATCGGGATTGGTCGGTGGAGCAGGGCGGCGAACTACGCATGTACTTCCCCGACGAACGGACGCTGGACCTGCCGCCACTGGCCGGCCGGCTGGTGGTGTTCCTCTCCGGCGAATTCCCCCATGAGGTGCTGCCGGCCAGTCACGAGCGCCTCTCGCTCACCGGCTGGTTCCGCCGCCGCGGTGACGCTCCGCTCTGAGGCGTCCGTGTGGGGTCAGTGCCCCCAGATCTTCAGTGTGCCGCTGATGTCCTGGATATCGCGCACCTCGATGGTTCCCAGTCGTCCACCGCCCACGTAAAGGTCGCCGGTCACCCGCATCCGGATGGTCTGCGACGGCAGGCCGCTCGCATTCAGCTGCTGGTTGATGGTGGTGAGATCCGGCAGGGTCAGTGCCAGTTGCTGCTGGCCGCCAGCGCCCTGCACCACATCCACCTGCAGGGTCGGTTGCTCGATGCCGAAGATCGGCAGGCTCAGGCCCAGTTGGGCGGGGCCGTAGGGCAGGTTGCCACCGCGGCCGTCCGGGCAGTCGCCGGCATTCACGCAACCGTTGTCGATGAACACGTTGCGCAGCGAGACGCTGCCGCCGTCGTCCTTCCAGGCCACGCTGTCCATGTGCGCCAGCACGTCGGTGCGGATGCTGATGCCGTCCTGGCCGGTGACGGCGCCCAAGTGTTCGTTGTCCAGCGCCTGGAGCTCGGCGAAAGCCAAGGGCAGGTAGGACAGCGCAGCGAAGGTGGCGGTGCAGAGCAAGAAGCGAGGCATGAGGGAGGCTCCATGGCGATTGGCCGATGCGCGAGTCTGGGCGGCTGCCTGCGGGGCAGCCAGTGCCGGGCGGCTGTTCCCGTCGAAGGTTGTGTTTCAGCACAGTGCCGACGGCCGGCGAGCCGCTCAAGAACCCGACTTTCGGCGGGGCGGAAACCTGTTGCGACACACGGTCCGATGAAAGTTGCGTTACCCGGCGTGACCGCCAAACGGCGAGCGGCTAGTCTGTCCCCTTCCAAAAGGGAGTGATTCGCCCATGCAGAAGGTTCTCGTCAGCCGCTGCCTGCTTGGCCATCGCGTCCGTTACGACGGCGGTGCGCACGGGCCGTTCGACCTGCTATCGCGCTGGCTGGACCAGGGGCGGGTGGTGGCGCTGTGCCCGGAAGTCGCCGGCGGCCTGCCGACGCCCCGCGCTCCGGCGGAGATCCCCGGCGGCCAGGGCATGGCCGTTCTGGAACGTGTTCGGCCGGTGGTGACAGTGGACGGCGAGGACGTCAGCGACGCCTTCCTGCTCGGCGCCGAGGAAGCCATGGCACTGGTGCGTCGCCACGATATCCGACTGGCGGTGCTCAAGGCGCGCAGCCCCTCCTGCGGCAACCGCGAGAACTATGACGGCAGCTTCAGCGGGCGGAAGGTCGTTGGCGAAGGTGTGACCGCCGCTGCGCTCAAGCGCATGGGCGTTCTGGTGTTCAGCGAGGAAGAGCTGGATGCCGCCGCCGTCTGCCTGGCCGGGCTGGAAGCCGGAGGCTAGAGCACTCTGCGTCACTCGAAGATGCACTATTTTGCTTGAGCCTCGCGCCGCGGCGCCTATGCTTGTGCGTTCCATGCGTGAGGCAAGGCCGGCCTGAGCGGGTCCTTCGCCTTTCGATTTCCATGTAGAAGGAGAAGAACATGAGAACCCTGCTGCCTTGCCTGGGCCTTGCCGCGCTGCTCGCCGGCACCTCTGCCGTTGCCGCCGATATCCCGCGTACCCCAGCTCCGGAAGGCGCGAAGGTGTACTTCATCGAGCCTGTCGACGGTGCCACGGTGGACAAGACCTTCACCGTCAAATTCGGCCTCAAGGGCATGGGCGTCGCGCCGGCGGGCGTGGACTCGCCAGCCACCGGCCACCACCACCTGCTGATCGACCTCAAGGAGCAGCCGGTGATGAACCTGCCGCTGCCGATGACCGACCAGATCAAGCATTTCGGCAAGGGCCAGACCGAGACCCAGGTGACGCTGCCGCCGGGCAAGCACACCCTGCAACTGCTGGTAGGCGACAAGAACCACGTGCCGTTCGACCCGCCGGTGGAGTCGCAGCAGATCACCGTCAATGTGAAGTGATCTTTCTCCAGGCATGAAAAAAGGAGGCCGAAGCCTCCTTTTTTCTGACCGGGCTGCGCTTAGAACAGCACGCGGCTGCGGATGGTGCCGTTGACGTGCTGCAGCTTCTCCAGCGCCAGGTCCGAGTATTCGGCGTCGACGTCGATCACCACGTAGCCGACCTTGTCGTTGGTCTGCAGGTACTGGCCGGAGATGTTGATGCCGTTGTCGGCGAACACCTTGTTGATCTCGCTCATCACACCCGGGATGTTCTCGTGGATGTGCAGCAGGCGGTGCTTGCCCGGGTGCGACGGCAGGGCGACTTCCGGGAAGTTGACGGAAGATACCGAGGTACCGTTGTCGCTGTACTTGACCAGCTTCTCGGCCACTTCCAGGCCGATGTTGGCCTGGGCTTCGGCGGTGGAGCCGCCGATGTGCGGGGTCAGGATCACGCGATCCAGGCCGCGCAGCGGGCTTTCGAACTCGTCGTCGTTGGACTTGGGCTCGACCGGGAACACGTCGATGGCAGCGCCGATCAGGTGCTCGTCCTTGATCGCGGCGGCCAGGTGGTCCAGCTCGACCACGGTGCCGCGGGCGGCGTTGATCAGGATGCCGCCTTTCTTGATAGCGCGGATTTCCTTCTCACCGATCATCCACTGGGTGGACGGCAGTTCCGGCACGTGCAGCGAGACGATGTCGGACATGCCGAGCAGCTCGTGCAGGTTGCCGACCTGCTGGGCGTTACCCAGCGGCAGCTTGGTCACGACGTCGTAGAAGTACACCTGCATCCCTAAGGCTTCGGCCAGGACCGAGAGCTGGGTGCCGATCGAGCCGTAGCCGACGATGCCCAGTTTCTTGCCGCGGATCTCGAAGGAGTTGGCGGCGGACTTGATCCAGCCGCCACGGTGGCAGGAGGCGTTCTTTTCCGGGATGCCGCGCAGCAGCAGGATGGCTTCGGCCAGCACCAGTTCGGCGACCGAGCGGGTGTTGGAGTAGGGCGCGTTGAACACGGCGATGCCGCGCTCGCGGGCCGCGTTCAGGTCGACCTGGTTGGTGCCGATGCAGAAGCAGCCAACGGCGATCAGCTTCTTGGCAGCGTCGAAGACTTCTTCGGTCAGCTGGGTGCGGGAGCGGATACCGATGAAGTGGGCATCGGCAATCTTTTCCTTCAGCTCGTCACCGGACAGTGCGGTCTTGAGGTACTCGATGTTGGAGTAGCCGGCCGCCTTGAGGGTGTCGACGGCGTTCTGGTGCACGCCTTCAAGGAGAAGGAATTTGATCTTGCTCTTGTCGAGAGAAGTCTTGCTCATCTGCTTTGAACCTGTAGTCCCGGGATGTGGCGAGAAATTGAACAGCTCAGGCCGGACCGGCCGGTGCCAAGCTTGGCGCCAGGTGGCGATCTGCGTGGGGTGCGTATGCTAGCATGTTCTCCCTTTTCCTTGCCCGGTTGCGACCTGAGCTGTTCTCAGGACGACCATGAACCATTTGAGAGTTCCTCCAATGACCCGCGACGCCCTGATCGAATCGCTCAAGCCCCTGCTGGATGCCGGGAAGCTGCTGACAGACGCCGATTCCCTCGACACCTACGGCAAGGATTGGACCAAGCATTTCGCCCCGGCACCCCTGGCGATCGCCTTCCCCAAGAGCACCGAGCAGGTCCAGGCCATCGTCCGCTGGGCCAACGAGCACAAGGTCGCGCTGGTTCCCTCGGGTGGCCGTACCGGGCTCTCCGCCGCTGCCGTCGCTGCCAATGGCGAAGTGGTCGTGGCCTTCGACTACATGAACAAGATCGTCGAATTCAACGAATTCGACCGCACCGCGGTCTGCCAGCCGGGCGTGATCACCAAGCAGCTGCAGACCTTCGCCGAAGAACACGGCCTCTATTACCCGGTGGACTTCGCATCGTCCGGTTCCAGCCAGATCGGCGGCAACATCGGCACCAATGCCGGCGGGATCAAGGTCATTCGCTACGGCATGACCCGCAACTGGGTGGCCGGCATGAAGGTCGTCACCGGCAAGGGCGACCTGCTGGAGCTGAACAAGGATCTGATCAAGAACGCCACCGGCTACGACCTGCGCCAGCTGTTCATCGGCGCCGAAGGCACCCTGGGCTTCGTGGTCGAGGCCACCATGCGCCTGGAGCGCCAGCCGAAGAACCTCACCGCGATGGTCCTCGGCACCCCGGACTTCGATTCGATCATGCCGGTGCTGCATGCCTTCCAGAGCAAGCTGGACCTGACCGCCTTCGAGTTCTTCTCCGACAAGGCCCTGGCCAAGATCATGGCCCGTGGCGACGTACCGCCGGCCTTCGAGACCGATTGCCCGTTCTACGCGCTGCTGGAATTCGAAGCGACCACCGAGGAAGTGGCCAACGAGGCGCTGGCGACTTTCGAACATTGTGTAGAGCAGGGCTGGGTGCTGGACGGCGTGATGAGCCAGAGCGAGCAGCAGCTGCAGAACCTGTGGAAGCTGCGCGAGTACATCTCCGAGACCATCTCCCACTGGACGCCGTACAAGAACGACATCTCGGTCACCGTGAGCAAGGTCCCGGCCTTCCTCAAGGACATCGATACCATCGTCGAAGCCAACTACCCCGACTTCGAAGTGGTGTGGTTCGGCCACATCGGCGACGGCAACCTGCACCTGAACATCCTCAAGCCCGAGAACCTGAGCAAGGACGAGTTCTTCGCCAAGTGCGCGACCGTCAACAAGTGGGTGTTCGAGACCGTGCAGAAGTACAACGGCTCGATCTCCGCCGAGCACGGCGTGGGCATGACCAAGCGCGATTACCTGGGTTACTCTCGCTCCGAGGCTGAAATCGGCTACATGAAGGCGGTCAAGGCGGTGTTCGACCCGAACGGGATCATGAACCCCGGCAAGATCTTCGCCGAATAAGCTGCGGTATCCAGAAGGGCCGGTTCTCTGGGATAGAGGGGCCGGCCCTTCGCACGTCAGCGTCACGGGAAGTGGCGCGTACGCCGGCAGGATGCGGGCAACTGTGCGGGATCACGAGCCCCGCGCGGATCATCTCTTCCATCCGTTGCAGGAGTCGGTCATGAGTTACCAGCATCAGTACGTCGATGGCACCCCGATCCATTTCACCCTGGGCAAGGTGGTGTGCGTCGGCCGCAATTACGCGGAGCACGCCAAGGAGCTGAACAACCCGGTGCCGACCGAGCCGCTGCTGTTCATCAAGCCCGGTTCCTGCACGGTTTCCCAGGCTGGCGGTTTCTCCATTCCCGAGGACCGCGGCTCGGTGCATTACGAGGCGGAAATCGCCGTGCTGATCGGCAAGCCGCTGTCGCGCAAGCCGAGTGCCGAGGAAGTGCTGGACGCCATTTCCGGCTACGCCCCGGCCCTGGACCTGACCCTGCGCGACGTGCAGGCCAAGCTGAAGGAAAAGGGCCTGCCGTGGGAACTGGCCAAGTCCTTCGACGGCGCCTTCGTGCTGGCGCCCTTCGTCAGCGCCGACCACTTCCCGGACCCGACGGACATCGGCATCCGCCTGACCATCGACGGCGAAGTCCGTCAGGACGGCAACAGCCGCGACATGCTCAACCCCATCGTGCCGCTGATCCAGCACATCTGCGGCCATTTCTCGCTGCAGCCGGGCGACGTGGTGTCCACCGGCACGCCGGTCGGTGTCGGCCCGCTCAAGAGCGGCAGTGACGTGGTGCTGGAACTTCCCGGCGCCAGCCGATTCGAAAGCCGCGTGCTTTAACTCCGTTGTCCCGCCGAAGGCCGCCGATTGTGCGGCCTTCGCTTGTTGCGGGATGCCTTGCCCGTGCTGATCAACAAGAGTCGCCATGACCATGTCCGTCCTTCGTCCTCGCTGGCTGTTGCTGGCCTTGCTGTTCATCCTGATTGTGCTCGGCTACCTGACATCCCGCTTCCACTGGGATGACCGTGCGCGTCTCTGGTTGCGCGAGCAGGACACCAGCACTCAGGCGCGCTCGCAAAGCATCTGGTTGCCCGGTTACCGGGCGGTCATCCAGGCCAAACCTCTCAAGGGCGGCATCGAGGGGCAGGAGACCTCCGACCTGGCCTACAACCCGGTGACCCGCACCCTGTTCACCGTGACCGGCAAGAAGCCGCTGCTGGCCGAACTGTCGCTCACCGGGGATGTGCTGCGGGTGATTCCGTTGCTGGGCATGTCGAACCCGGAAGGCGTGGCGGTGCTGGAAAACGGCAATATCGCCGTGACCGACGAGCGCCAGAATTCCCTGACCATCTTCCATGTCGACCCGCAGACCCGCGAGCTGAGCACCGCAAAGTTGTCCAGCTTCGATCTCGGCCCGCGCGGCAAGAAGAACAAGGGCATCGAGGGTATCGCCTGGGACCCACGGCAGCATCGCCTGGTGCTGGGCCAGGAACGTGACCCGCTGGCGCTGTTCAGCCTCGCCAGCGACGGCGGGGCCAGCTTGAACGGTGCGCTCCAGCCCCTGCCCAGTGATCTGCTGATGACCAACGTCTCGGCGCTGAGCATCGACCCGCGCACCGGCCATACCCTGGTGCTGTCGGCGGAGTCGCACCTGCTGCTGGAGCTTGACGAGAAGGGCGAGCCGATCAGCTTCATCAGCCTGCTCGGGGGACTCAACGGCCTGGATGATCGGATCCCGCGTGCCGAGGGCGTCGCCATCGACGAGCAGGGCACCATCTACATGGTCAGCGAGCCTGACCTCTTCTACGTGTTCAAGCGCGAGGCGCAGTCCGGCGAGGGGAACTGATTTAGATCGGAGCAATGCGGGCGTTTGCGGTCTTAAGCTTGGATTAAGTCCCGATTCAGGATGGTTTCAGCCGTCGGCACTAAGCTGAGCCCATCGAAAACGCCCAAGGAGGCACTTCCATGAAACTGACTCACCTCCCGCTGATCGCCGCCGCTGGCCTGTTCTCCACCGTCACCTTCGCCGCTGGCGGTTACACCGGCCCGGGCAGCGATGCCCAGCCCGCCGCCGCCGCTGCCGGCCCGATCACCACGGTGAAGCAGGCCCAGGCCGCCGCCGATGACACCAAGGTCGTGCTCGAAGGCACCATCACCAAGCGCATCAGCAGCGAGCACTACGAGTTCAAGGACGCCACCGGCAGCATCCAGGTCGAGATCGACCACGACGATTGGCCAGCGGGTACTTCGGTCTCCGAGAACACCAAGGTGCGCCTGACGGGTGAGGTTGACCACCACAAGCAGAAGCCCACCGATATCGATGTGGATCGCGTGGAAATCCTCCAGTAATCCGCTCTCGATAAAAAAAGCCGCGCCGGGAACCCCATCCCCGGCGCGGCTTTTTTGCTTTCGAGTGCGTCAGCCGATGCTTTCGAAGCCTTGCAATACGTTGATCGCATTGATACCGATCTCTTCCACCGCATAACCCCCTTCCATGACGAACAGGGTCGGCAGGCCGAGCTTGCCGATTGCCTCGCCCATGCGCAGGTAGTCCGGACTGTCCAGCTTGAACTGGGAGATCGGGTCTTCCTTGTAAGTGTCCACGCCCAGCGACACGATCAGCACGTCCGGCTTGTACGCCGAGATCTGCCGGATCGCCGCCTGCAATGCCAGGCTCCAGACCGACCAGTCACTGCCCGAGGCCAGCGGATAGTTGAAGTTGAAGCCTTCGCCAACGCCTTGGCCCTTCTCGTCGGCGTAGCCGAGGAAGTACGGATACTCGAAACGCGGGTCGCCGTGGATCGAGGTGAACAGCACGTCGGCGCGGTCGTAGAAGATGTCCTGGGTGCCGTTACCGTGGTGGTAGTCGACATCGAGGATGGCCACGCGGTTCGCGCCCTGGTCGAGGATCGACTGGGCAGCGATGGCGGCGTTGTTGAAGAAGCAGTATCCGCCCATGAAGTCCGCCGAGGCGTGGTGGCCCGGCGGACGGCAGAGCGAGAACACCGAGCGCGCGCCCTTGGCCAGTTCGGCCTGGCCGGTCATCGCCACGTTCACCGAGCTGAGCACCGCCTGCCAGGTGCCGGCGGTGATCGGTGCGCCCGCGTCCAGGCTGTAGTAGCCCAGGCGGCCGTCGATGCTGTCCGGCTCTTTTTGCCGCAGGCGGCGGGTCGGCCAGCAGATCGGCAGCATGTCGTGGGTGCGGCCGGTGGCCAGCCAGTCACGCCAGGCGTGTTGCAGGAACCGCACGAAGCCTTCGCTGTGCACCCTCAGGATGGGTTCCAGGCCGAAGTCGCGTGGGGCCTGGATGTCGCCCAGTTTCACCGCCTTGGCCCGGTCCAGCACCATGTCGGCGCGGCTGGGCTTTTCGAAGCAGGGGGTGAACTGGCCGCCGATCAGCTCGTGCTGACCGTGGTGCAAGCGATGGTCGTCGGTGTAGATCGTCAACATCACGCGCTCCTGAGGGCGCACAAGGCGCCCGGTTAGGTTCCGGTTATCTCGGCCTGTCTACGATCTGCTGCGCGTCGGCATAACTGCGTTGAAATCGGTCTCGGGATGCTCATTTACTGCGTGTAAATTCCGCTCCCTCCACCGATTTCGCCTTGTTCTGCTCTAGCTCGCGAGATCGTCAACGGGCTTTCAGGCGTTTTCCTCGAAATTCACACTCGGTGCCTTGCGGCGGAAGCCGCCGGTATGCACCGCCAGGTAGGCGAAGCCGACGGCGAACCAGCTCAGGCCCACGATCAGGGTCATCTGCGAGAGGCTGGTCCACAGCCACAGGGTCAGGCACAGGCCGATGAACGGGATGGCGCCGTACAGCAGGACGTTCTTCGCGCCGCGACGGCGCTCCACGCCCAGGTAGGTGCGGATCACCGCCAGGTTGACCACGGAGAAGGCCACCAGCGCGCCGAAGCTGATCATCGAGGCGAGCGTGGTCAGGTCCAGCACGATGGCCAGCAACGAGATCGCCGAGACCACCAGGATCGCCACCACCGGCGTCTGGAAGCGCGCGTGCAAGGTGCCGAACAGGCTGCGCGGCAGGATGCCGTCGCGGCCCATGGTGAAGATGATGCGCGATACCGAGGCCTGGGATGCCAGCGCCGAGCCAATGCAACCGGCGATATAGGCGGAGGTGAAGAAGTTGCCGAGGAACTGGCCGCCGGCCTTGAGCATCACTTCGTTGGCCGCCGAGTCGGCGTTCTGGAACACGCTGCCGGGGAACACCAGCTGGCTGATGATCGCCAGCAGGGTGAACATCATGCCGGCGATGACGGTGGTGATGATGATCGCGCGGGGAATGTCGCGGCGGGCGTCGCGGGTTTCCTCGGCCATGGTCGAGACCGCGTCGAAGCCCAGGAACGACAGGCACAACACCGCGGCGCCGGCCATCAGCGGGGCGAAGCCGGGCTGGGTGCCGTCACCGACGAAGGGCAGGCTGAAGTCGATCGCCGCGCCGCCGGCCAGTGTCTTGATCGACATGATCACGAACACCACGATGAACACCAGTTGCGCGCCGACAATGACGTTGCTCATGCCGGCCACCTGGCTGATGCCGACCACGTTGAGCACTGTCACCAGGGCGATGGAGGCGACCACGAACACCCAGGCCGGGATTTCCGGGAAGGCGATGTTCATGAACAGGCCGATGAGCAGGTAGTTGATCATCGGCAGGAACAGGTAGTCGAGCAGCAGCGACCAGCCGGACAGGAAGCCGACCACCGGGCCGAAGCTCAGGCTGGTGTAGGAATACGCAGAACCCGAGATCGGGTACTTGCGCACCATGAAACTGTAGGAAGCGGCGGTGAACAGCATCGCCAGCAGGGTGATCAGGTAGGCGCTGGCAGTTCGGCCGCCGGTCATCTCGGTGACCACGCCGTAGGTGGTGAACATGGTCAGTGGGACCATGTAGACCAGGCCGAAGAAGACCAGGGCGGGCAGGCCCAGGACGCGTTTCAGGCGGGCGTCGGCGTTGGCCGGGGTGCCCTGTTGGGTGTGAGCTGTGCTGGCGCTGTGTTGGCTGGCCATGGGGGAGTCCTCGCGATTGTTGTTGTCTTGCGGGCGGGCGGCGTTCGGTGGCCGTCCTGAAGTCATCGGTTTACGGCTCAGCCGCAGCGATGACGACGCGCGAGGAATGAGGGTGTGTGTTGCAGGGTGACGCAAAAGCTGGTCATGGGCGTTCTCGGGGCATTTGTTCTTGTGGATAACGCGCTCGCGTTCCCTCGGGAAATCCCTGCGCCATCTGCGATGGTGCAGGGGCTGGCCGCCTTTCCAGCCGCTCCCTGCGCGAGCCGCCCGACTCTAGCAACCAGGGGTGCCGGGCAGAACCCTGCAAAGGGTCAAAAAGGGATCGAAATGGCCAAAATGGCTGTCAGAATCACCCGGCGCGCACCTCCGCGCCGGGTGACCTGTGGGTCATTTCTTCAGTTTGGTCCAGACCTTGGAGCGCAGTTGCAGCGCCTTGGGCGAACAGAGCTTGAAGGGCTTCAGGCGATCCAGCTTGTCCGCCGGGGTGTTGATCGCCGGGTCGTCGAACAGCTCCTTGTCCATGAACTTGTCCGAGCCTTCGATCGCGTTGTTGTACTTGGCGAAGTTGGAGGCCAGGGCGATGTTCTCGGGCTGCATCATCCAGTTCAGGAAGGCGTGGGCCTCCTTGATGTTGGTGGCGTCCTTGGGAATGGTCAGGTTGTCGATGAACAGGCGCACGCCTTCCTTGGGATAGACGTAGACCAGGCTGGCGCGCTGGGCGTGGGCGCGGTGGAAGGCGCCGTTCCATTGCTGGTGCATGGAGACCTCGCCGGCGGCCATGCGCTCGATGGTGCCGTCGCTGTTGTACATGGCCAGCATGGGTTTCTGCTTGAGCAGCAGGTCCTGGATCTTCGCCGCCTCTTTCGGGTCCTCGGTGCATTCGTCGACGCCCAGGTAGTAGGACGCGGGGGCATAGAGCTCCTCGATGGAGTTGAGCGCCACCACCTTGCCTTTCAGCTCCGCCGGCGGCTCGAAGAACGGCTTCCAGCTTTCATCCAGCTTGCCGCCCGGCACCTTGGCGCTGTCGTAGCTGTAGCCGGTGGTGCCCCACAGGTAGGGCACGGAGTAGTCGTGGCCCGGGTCGTAGGTCAGGGTCTTGAACTTGTCCTTGAGGTTGGCCAGGTTCGGCAGCTGCGACTTGTCGAGCTTCTGCAGCAGGCCTTCCTTGACGAAGATCTCGATGAAGCTGTCCGACGGTACGACCACGTCGTACGCGCCGCCGCCGGCCTTCAGCTTGGCCAGCAGGGTTTCGTTGCTGTCGTAGGAGTCCAGGGTGGCGTGGATGCCGGTGTCCTTCTCGAACTTCTTCAACAGTTCCGGCGGGAAGTAGTCGGACCAGTTGGCGAAGTGCAGGGTGCCGTCGGCATGGGCGCTGCCGGCCAGCAGCAGGCTGGCGGCGACGAGCGTGCGGGCGATGGGGGTACGGCGGAATTTCATCGGTGAAGCTCCTTGCAATGTTGTTTTGATTGGCGGCAGGAGGTCAGCGGCGACGCTGGCCGACGTAGTACGACAACGCAACGAACGCGATGGAAATCAACAGTATTATTGAAGATATGGCGTTGATCTTCGGGGAAATCCCCATTCGGATGGAACTGAAGATATACACCGGCAGGGTAGTGGCACCGGCACCGGCGACGAAGTAGGTGATGACGAAGTCGTCCATCGAGATGATGAACGCCAGCATCGCCCCGGACACGATCCCCGGCGTCAGCAGCGGGAAGGTCACCTTCCAGAAGGTCTTCCACGGCGAGGCATAGAGGTCCGCCGCCGCTTCCGCCAGCCGTGGGTCCATGCCTTCGAGACGGGCGCGGATCGGCAGGTAGGCGAAGGGAATGCAGAACACGATGTGCGCCAGCAGGATGGTGAACAGCGACAGCTTCAGGCCGATGAAGGCGAAGAACATCAGCGTCGCCACGGCGGTGACGATCTCCGGCACCAGCAGCGGCAGGCCCAGTACGCCGCTCATCAGCGTCTGCCCGCGGAATGTGCGACCGCGCATGCCTAGCGCGGCGAGCGTGGCCAGGGTGGTGGCGACGACGGTGGCCAGGGTGGCGACGATCAGCGAGTTCTTCGCTGCGCGGAGGATTTCCGGATCGTCCGCCACCACGGCGTACCATTTCAGACTGAAACTTTCCCACAGCGTGGCCGATTGGCCGCTGTTGAAGCTCAGCACCACCAGCACGAAGATCGGGATATAGAGGAAGGC
Organism: Pseudomonas sp. AU12215; assembly: GCF_001675465.2. Classification (NCBI taxonomy): domain Bacteria; kingdom Pseudomonadati; phylum Pseudomonadota; class Gammaproteobacteria; order Pseudomonadales; family Pseudomonadaceae; genus Pseudomonas; species Pseudomonas sp. AU12215. The sequence goes on along the minus strand of NZ_MACM02000186.1, from coordinate 156,897 downwards.
GAAGAACAGCCAGGCGGCGGGCCGGACCCCGGTGAACTTCCACAGCGGGTTGGCCGACTTCATGGATGACCTCCCGACGCGCCCTGTTTGAACCGCATGCTGTAGATCAGCATCGCCAGCAGCACGAAGGCGAGCAGGGCGAAGGACAGCGCCGCGCCGAACGGCCAGTTGTGCGCCGTGCCGAACTGCAATTGGATCAGGTTGCCGATCATCAGCGACTTACCGCCCCCCAGCAGCTCGGGAATGATGTAACTGCCCAGCGAGGGAATGAATACCAGGATGCAGCCGGCGACGATGCCGGGCATGGCCAGCGGAATGATGATCCGCTTCAGCGCCTTCCAGCGGTTGGCGCCCAGGTCGAAGGCCGCTTCCACCAGGCGCCAGTCCATCTTCTCCAGGCTGGTGTAGATGGGCAGGACCATGAACGGCAGGTAGGTGTAGAGCAGGCCGATGATCACCGCGTTGTCGGTGTAGAGAATGCCCAGCGATGCGTCGGAGAAGCCCAGCCCGTGCAGCCCTTCGTCGATCAGCCCGCCGTTGCGCAGGAGCAGCATCCAGGCGTAGACCCGCACCAGCAGGTTGGTCCAGAACGGCACGGTGACCAGGAACAGCAGCAGGTTGCGCCGGCGTTCGTCCTGCAGCGCCAGGTACAGCGCGGTGGGGAAGCCGATGAGCACGCAGCCCAGGGTGGTCAGGATCGACAGCCAGAACGAGCGCTGGAAGATGCCCAGGTAGTCGGCGTTGAACGACAGGCTGTCGTCCAGGTCGCGCTCCCAGAGGAAATTGATGTAGGCCTCGACGGTGTGCTGGCCCCATTTCACGCCGCCATAGTCCCCCGGTGCCTGGACCGACACGGCGAACATGATGCCCAGCGGCAGGACCAGGAACACCACCAGCATGATCATCGCCGGGCTGGTCAGGGCCAGGCGCTTGAACAGTGATTGGCGTTCCGCTTGCGCGCGTAGTGTTGTACTCATTCGGCCAGCACCCGGATGGCGGTGGCGGGAACACGGACCCGCACCCGCGCGCCGGGCGCGTGGGTGGAAAGAGCGCCGTCGCGGTTCTGCTGACGTACGCGGAAGCCGCCCTGACCGGCGACATTGAGGTGGTACACGGTGTCGGTGCCGACGTAGACGATGTTCTCGACTACGCCTTCGAGCTGGCCGTCCTGCGCCAGCTCGGTGCGCTCCGGGCGGATCGCCAGGGTCACCTTGCCGGGCAGGGTGGTGGCGGCCGGCAGCGTCTGGCCGTCGGCCAGGCGTACGCTATCGCCGCTGGATTCGCCTTCGAGGAAATTGGTCTCGCCGATGAAGTCGGCCACCAGGCGGTTGACCGGTGCCTCGTAGATCTCGGTGGGCGTGCCGATCTGCATGACCTTGCCGCGGCTCATTACCGCGATGCGGTCGGACATGGTCAGCGCTTCTTCCTGGTCGTGGGTGACGAAGATGAAGGTGATGCCGGTCTCGTGCTGCAGGCGCTTGAGCTCGATCTGCATTTCCTTGCGCAGCTTCAAGTCGAGTGCCGAGAGGGATTCGTCGAGCAGCAGCACCTTGGGCCTGCTGGCCAGCGCGCGAGCTAGAGCGATGCGCTGTTGCTGGCCGCCGGAGAGCTGGTCGGCGCGGCGCTTGCCGACGTCGGGCAGGCGCACCAGGTCGAGCATCTTCTGCACGGTGGCGTCGATGTCGCTGCGTTGCTTGCCCTGCATTTCCAGGCCGAAGGCGATGTTCTCCGCCACGGTCATGTGCGGGAACAGGGCATAGCTCTGGAAGACGGTATTGACCGGGCGCTTGAAGGGCGGAAGGCCTTCCATCGCGTCGCCATACAGGCGAATGCTGCCGGAGGAGGGTTGTTCGAAGCCGGCGATCAGTCGCAGCAAGGTGGTCTTGCCGCAGCCCGACGGGCCGAGGAGGGTGAAGAATTCGTTGGCGCGGATTTCCAGTGACACGTCGTCCAGGGCCTTGAGGCCTTGTCCGGGTGTACCGAACTCCATGCATATCCGCTCGATGGTGATCGCGCTGGTCATGCTCGTACCATGCAGTTAAGCAGTTGTTATTGTTGAGGTTTTACGGTTTCTAGGGCCGTTTCACCTAGCTGCGGATTGATAATGACCAAGCGCCGGGATGCGCAGAACGATAGATCAGGCCAATAAGGGATAAATCAGGCCAAGTTGAAAATGGCGCCTGGAACGCTGGATTTCGGGCGTCAGCGGTGTGTCGTCTGCCGGACTTTTTGTAGGAGCGAGCTTGCTCGCGAACCGATCGGCTCCGGCGCGTGGACTGGCTTTGCCCTCTCCCTAACCCTCTCCCTTCAGGGAGAGGGTTAGGGAGAGGGGGCGCCGGTCTGCACCTAGCCCCGATACAGGCTCGGACTCGCCCCACTCCAGCGCTGGAAGGCATGCCGGAAGCTGGCCGTCTCGCTATAACCTAACTGCTCGGCGATCAGGTAGATCGGCAGGTCGGTGTCCTTGAGGAGTTGCCGCGCACGGTCGAAGCGCACTTCATCGAGCACCTGTTGATAACTGGTGTTCTGCTGCTGCAGGTGGCGGCGCAGGGTACGGGTGGAGCGGTGCAGGTGGCGCGCCACGGTGTCCAGGCTGGCGGTGTCCTGCAGGTGGCTGGCCAGGTGCTCGCGCAACTGGTCGATCATGTCGCCGCGGCTGCTGAGCGTGGCGCTCATGCGCAGGCATTGCTGCACGCCGTTGTGGCAGCTGACCGGGTCGGCCAGTGGCAGCGGGCGATCCAGCAGGCCGGGGCTGAAGCACAGCGCGCTGGTTGGCGCGCCGAAATCCACCGGGCAGCCGAGGCGCTCGGTGTAGGTCTCCGCGTGCAGCGGCGGACGGTAGGCGAGCAGCAGCCGGCGCGGGCGCACCGATTCGCCGAGCAGGTCGCGGATCACCGTCAGCAGCGAGGTCAGGCACAGTTCGGTGTTGAACACCGTCAGCTCCGGCGCGTAGCGGTAGCCGTCGGCAGTCAGGTGCACCTCATCGCCCTGCGGCGTCAGCGCCAGGCGGAAGTAGGTACCCAGCAGCTCGGGAAAGGACAGCGCCAGTTGCAGCGCATCGCGCAGGGTGCGGCTGGCAAGCATGCTGTAACCCAGGATTCCGTAAGCCGAGACATGCATGCGCAGGCCCAGGTAGAGGCCCAGCGCCGGGTCGTGGTGGCAGTTGAGGGCGTTGGCGAAGACCCGCAGCTCCTGGGCGTGGGTGATCAGCTTTTCCGGTGTCAGCAGGTCCGCTTCGCCAATACCGCTGCCTTCCAGCAGCTTCGGGCGCGGCACGCCCGCGTGGTGCAGCACCTCGGTCGCCAGCACCACGGTGTGCAGGGTCGCCTGCTGGCGTTGTTCGGGGAGCAGATGCTGGGCCATCGATACGCCTCTTGTAGCCTCTTGCAAAAGAAACACAGGACAGACTTGCGCTAACCTGACTCTAGCCTGCCCGCAAGCTCTGGTGGCCTTTAAGTTTGGCTTCAGGCGCTGCTGCCAATCTGCCATGCCAACCCCACCCAGAGTCCTCCATGCGTCGTTTGCTCAAGCCCCGTCGTCTGTTCCTGCTGCTGGCGCTGCTTGCCTTGGCCATGCTGCTCGCGCTGGGCCAGAGCTTCCGCGTCTACGAGCGCGCCTGGTTCAAGTTCAACGAGTGGCGCCATGCTGCGCTGTGGCAGGACAAATCCATTTGGCTGCCCGACTACCGTGTCGTGCTGGAGGCGCAGCCGATCAAGGGGCTGGAGGAAAATGTCTCGGCGCTGACCTACGACCCGGATCGGCAGACCCTCTTCACCGTCACCAACAAGCAGAACGAGCTCGTCGAGCTGTCGCTCGAAGGCGAGGTGCTGCGCAGGATCGAGCTGCACGGTTTCGGCGATACCGAGGCGATCGAATACATCAGTCGCAACGTCTATGTGATCACCGACGAAACCCACCAGCGCCTGATCCGTGTTGAGCTGCGCGACGACACCAGGGAGTTGCGCATCGAAGACGCCCAGCAACTCGCCCTGGCCCTCGGGCGTGGCGGTAACAGTGGCTTCGAGGGGCTGGCCTACGACTCGGTCGGCAAGCGGCTGTTCGTCGCCAAGGAGCGCAAGCCTGTGCATATCTACGAAGTGCGCGGCTTCCCTTACGAGCAGTCCGAGCAGCCCATCGCCGTCCACGTGGTGGAAGACCTCCAGCACAATCGCAACCTGTTCGTCCGCGATCTTTCCAGCCTGCAGTACGACGAGCGCAGCGGCCACCTGCTGGCGCTGTCCGACGAGTCCCGGCTGGTGCTGGAGCTGAGCGCCGATGGTGAGCCGATCAGTTCGCTGTCGCTGCTGCGCGGCATGAGCGGCCTGCGTCGCAGCGTGCCGCAGGCCGAAGGTATCGCCATGGACGACCAGGGCACGCTGTACCTGGTGAGCGAGCCCAACCTCTTCTACGTATTCAAGAAACGCGAGGCGCACTGAGGGCGCCTCGCTGTCCCGCGATCAGAACTGCCACTGCACGCCGAGGGAATAGGACGCCTGGCTGCCCTCGCTGTGGGCGAAGCGCGAGTTGGCCTCGGCGAACACGCCCAACTGCTCGGTGACCGCCAGCAGGGCACCGGCCTGGGCACGGCCGAAGTCCTTGTCCACGCCGCCCAGGTCGGCGACGCGGGTGCGGCCATCGCCCAGGGCGGTCAGCGCGATGTCGTCCAGGCGGCCATCGGCCAATTCCCTCACCCAGCGCACGCTGGCGTACGGCTGCACGGCCATGCGGTTACCCAGCGGCAGCTCGCCGCGCAGGCCCCAGCCAAGGCTGGCTTCAACCGAGTCATAGTCCTGCTTCTCGTAGCCCAGCGCGGTGCGCAGGTCGTCATCCTCGTTGAAATCGTCGATCTTGTAGTGCACATAGTCCAGCCCGCCCTGTGGCCCGGTCTTGATGCCGGCGATGTCGAAGTCGTAACCGCCGTCGATCCGCGCGCCCCAGAACCAGGCGTTGGTGTCGCCGTCGATGCGCTGGTCGAGCAGCACCGGGCCGCTCTTTGCCTTCAGGTACACCGCGCGCTTGCTGTCGAAGTCCGCGTAGCCGGCGCTCAGCTCGCCGCCCAGCCAGGCCGGGCCGCCGTCGTTGAGCAGGCCGTAGAGGCCGAGCTGCCAGGTTTCCGCTTCCAGTCGTGCACTATGGTCGAGGTTGTCGCGGCTGCGCTGGAAGCTCAGGCTGCCGCCAACGGTCAGTGCCTCGCTGGCGCGATAATCACCCAGCAGGTTCACCCCGGCGCGGTGTGAGCGCGGGTCGCCGGGCATGTCGAAACCGCTCTCGGGGGTGGTTTCACCTTCCACGCCAACGGCGCCGTCGAAGCTGCCGACCGGGCGCGAGCTGCCCAGCAGGCTGAGCCAACGGCGGTCATGCAGGCGGGTCAGGGCCAGGTGCTGGCGCTGCAACTGGTCTTCCATCTGCCGCGCCATGGCGCCGCCGGAGGCGGTGGAGGCGAGCAGGTCGGCGTTGGTCAATTCCAGCACCAGGCGCGTGAGCAGGCGCGAGAAATCCCGCAGGCGCTGGTCGATGCGCTCCTGGCCGAAGGCGCCAGTGAGTACCTGTTCGTTGTCCAGCGCCGGATTGTGCCAGGTGGCGCCGCCGGGGATGGCGGGGTTGTCGGTCTGTTCGTAGCCGTCCAGGTCGCCCAGTTCCCAGTTGGTGGCTTCGATGAACAGCACCGGGACGTTCAGGCCCTCGAAGCTTTCCCCGTCGCTGCAGCAACCGGTACCCGCGGGGTATTCCTCGTTCAGGCCAGGGTTGGTGAACAGCGGGATCTTCAGCTCCTGGGCGATGCGCAGCAATTGGGCGCGGTAAGCGCCCAACGCAGGGTTGTCGACGCTGTTGAAGCCGGCGTGGGCGTACATCTTGTCGCCGGTGATCAGGCTGTCGAGGTTGATCATGCCCAGCAGGTTGCTGCGCTGTTCCTCACTGAGCGAAGCGACGTAGGCGCGCGAACCGCGCAGACCTTCCTCTTCGGCTCCAAAGCCGACCACTTCCAAACCGTTCTCCAGCTCGATGCCGCCCAGGTTGCGGGCGATCTCGGTCAGTACGGCTGCGCCTGAGCCATTGTCGTCCAGGCCCTGCAGGGTGGGGCGGCCGTAGTAGGTGTCATAGTGCGCGCCCAGCACCACGTACTGGCCGCTGCTGCCTGGGGCACTGGCGATGACGTTCTGCGAGCGGCGGTTGCCGGCCCAGGTGAAGTCCTGGATCTGCGTCTGGTAGCCGAAGCCCAGGCGCGACTGCATGAGCGCGGTGGCGCCGGCGAAGCTGGCGGTGCCACGGTAACGGCCGGGGTAATCGTTGATCAGGGTGTCGAGGGTGTCCTCGGCGTAATCCCCGTACTCATAGGCGCTGGCGTCGATCGAAAACGCGGCGCATCCCAGGCTGACCGCAACGGCTAAAGGTTTGAACACGGCACTTTCCTCTGTGTCGATTGGAATCGCATCGGTCTTCGATGCGTGCGCCGGAGGAAAGCAGGATGCAGGCCGGTTCGCCGGAGATGGGCGGAATTTGACGCGTCAGTGACCGAGGGTGTCGCGCCACTGTAACAATGTTGATACACGGCCGGCGACTGTGCCAGCCGTGCAAGGCGGCTGTGTGAGAACGCTCACCGAAACGGTGCGCGATCAGGTGTCGTCGCTGATCGGCGCATCCCCCGCGTAGCGTTTGACCGCCGCGATGCCGGCATCGGCGGTGGCCTTGCTGGCGTACATCTGGCTCTGCCCGACGACCTGGCCGTTGGTGGCCTTGAGCACGAAGTAGTGCTTGCCGTTGGTGGCGACCTTGACCTCGAAGGCACCTTCGCGCTGCGAGTTCTTGCGCACCGACTCGATGCCGTCGATGGCCGAGGTCTTGGCCTTGTACAGCTCGCTGGTCAGGACGATCTCGCCATTGCTGGCGTGCAGGTTGAAGTGGAACTGGCCATCACTGGCCTTTTTCAGATGGTATTTGGCGGCCATGCTGCGTCTCCGTTGGGGCTTGAGGTCATCCCAGCGTAGACGGCAGCAGAGGCTCTGGAAGGCGCCATCCGGCGGATGGCGCCTGAGGGTGTCAAACCTTGAGGGTCTTCACGCCTTCGGCGGTTCCCAGCAGCAGCAGGTCGGCCGGGCGGGCGGCGAACAGGCCGTTGGTGACCACGCCGACGATGTTGTTGATCGCCTCTTCCAGTTGCACCGGGCTGTCGATGCGCAGGTTGTGCACGTCGAGGATGATGTTGCCGTTGTCGGTCAGCACGCCCTCGCGGTACACCGGGTCGCCGCCCAGCTTCACCAGTTGGCGGGCGACGTGGCTGCGGGCCATGGGGATGACTTCCACCGGCAGCGGGAACTCGCCGAGGATCGGCACCAGCTTGCTGCCGTCGGCGATGCAGATGAACTTGCGGGCCACAGCAGCGACGATCTTCTCGCGGGTCAGTGCGGCGCCGCCGCCCTTGATCAGCTCCAGGCGCTCGTTGGTCTCGTCGGCGCCGTCCACATAGAACTCCAGCTCGCTGACGGTGTTCAGGTCGTAGACCGGGATGCCGTGGCCCTTCAGGCGCTGGGCGGTGGCTTCGGAGCTGGCCACGGCGCCGTCGAACTCGGCCTTGTGCTGGGCCAGCAGGTCGATGAAGAAGTTGGCGGTGGAGCCGGTGCCGACGCCAACGATGCTCTTGCTGTCGAGGTGCGGAAGAATGTGGTCGACGGCGGCCTGGGCCACAGCCTGCTTGAGCTGATCCTGGTTCATGGCGAAGGGTCTTCTTACCTGGAAGGGCGCAACGGCGCCGGAGAAAGTTCGAGTGGGCGGATTATAGCGGCCGATGACGCGCCGGTGTTGCGCCGCCGGGCAACTGTTCTGGTCGTTTCCGCACGGATTGTTCGGTGGCCCGCGCCGCGCCGGCTGGAGTAGACTCGCGATTCCTCGAAAAGCCGCCGATATAGCCCTTCCGATGCTCGAAAACTACGTCAAGAAGATCCTCACCTCGCGTGTCTACGACGTTGCCGTGGAAACGCCCCTGCAGCCCGCCCGCCAGCTCTCCGAGCGCCTGGGCAACCAGATTCTGCTCAAGCGCGAAGACCTGCAGCCGGTGTTCTCCTTCAAGATTCGCGGCGCCTACAACAAGCTGGCGCAGCTGAGCCCGGAAGAACTCGCCCGCGGCGTCGTCACCGCGTCCGCCGGCAACCACGCCCAGGGCGTGGCGCTGGCCGCCCGCGAACTGGGCATCAAGGCGACCATCGTGATGCCGCGTACCACTCCGGAGCTGAAGGTCCAGGGCGTACGCGCCCGCGGCGGCAAGGCCGTGCTGCATGGCGATGCCTTCCCCGATGCGCTGGCGCATTCGCTCAAGCTGGTGGAAGAGAAGGGTTACGTCTACATCCATCCCTACGACGATCCGGACGTGATCGCCGGCCAGGGCACCGTGGCGATGGAAATCCTCCGCCAGAACCCGGGCCGCATCGACGCGATCTTCGTGCCCGTCGGCGGCGGCGGCCTGATCGCCGGCATCGCCGCCTACGTCAAATACCTGCGTCCGGAGATCAAGGTCATCGGCGTCGAGCCGGACGACTCCAATTGCCTGCAGGCTGCCATGGCCGCCGGCGAGCGCGTGGTGCTCGGCCAGGTCGGGCTGTTCGCCGACGGGGTCGCCGTGGCGCAGATCGGTAAGCACAACTTCGAGCTGTGCAAGGACCATGTCGATGAAGTCATCACCGTCAGCACCGACGAGATCTGCGCGGCGATCAAGGACATCTACGACGACACCCGCTCCATCACCGAACCGGCCGGCGCGCTGGCGGTGGCCGGGATCAAGCGCTACGTCGAGCGCGAAGGCGTGAAGGGCGAGACCCTGGTCGCCATCGATTCGGGCGCCAACATCAACTTCGACCGCCTGCGCCACGTGGCCGAGCGCGCCGAACTGGGCGAGAAGCGCGAAGCGATCATCGCCGTGACCATCCCGGAGCGCCCAGGCAGTTTCAAGGCCTTCTGCGAGGCCATCGGCAAGCGCCAGATCACCGAGTTCAACTACCGCTACAACACCGACAGCGAAGCGCACATCTTCGTCGGCGTGCAGACGCACCCGGAGAACGACCCGCGCGCGGCGCTGGTGCAGCAACTGCAGGAGCAGGGCTTCCCGGTGCTGGACCTGACCGACAACGAACTGGCCAAGCTGCACATCCGCCACATGGTCGGCGGCCATTCGCCGCGGGTTTCGGGCGAGCAGGTGTTCCGCTTCGAATTCCCCGAGCGTCCCGGCGCGCTGTTCAACTTCCTCAACCGCCTGGGTGGCCGCTGGAACATCACCCTGTTCCACTACCGCAACCACGGCGCCGCCGACGGTCGCGTGGTGGCGGGCCTGCAGGTGCCGGAGGATGAGCGCCACCTGGTGTCGGCCGCACTGGAAGAGATCGGCTACCCCTACTGGGACGAAACGGACAACCCGGCCTATCGCCTGTTCCTCGGCTGAGGTCAGGCAGAGGCGGCGCGACTGCTGCTAGGCTTGTCGGAAAGCCGCATCGATCACAGGGACTTGAAATGGAAAGCCTGCAGACCTTCCGCATCCTCCACGGCATCGCCGCAGTGCTGCCGTTCCTGGCCATCATCGGCCTGGCCTGGTACGGCTGGCGCAGCTGGCGGAGCGGCGACGCCGGGTTGATCGCCAAGGCGCTGCAGCGCATCGGCCTGATCGGCTGGGTGCTGGTCGCCGGCAGCGTCGCCAGCCTGCCGGTCACCGGTTATCGCATGGTGCAGACTGTTGGCTGGCCGCTGGGGCAGACCTGGCTGCTGGGCAGTGCCTGCCTGCTGATCGTCGCCACGATCTTCTGGCTGCTGTTCACCACCCGCCTGTGGCGCATCCGCGACCTAGCGCTGGTGGCGCAGAGCAGTGGCGAGCCGATCTCCATGGGGGCAGCACGGCAGTGGAAGTTCGGCCTGGCCTTCTTCGCGCTGGCGCTGCTGAGCGTGGTCGCCATTCTGGTGCTGATGATCAGCAAGCCGGTGTGATGCCCGCCGCGTGAACCTTTACCTGCTGCTCAAGACCCTGCACATCCTGTCCTCCACACTGCTGTTCGGCACCGGGCTGGGCTCGGCCTACTACAGCTGGCGCGCCTGGCGCAGCGGCAACCTGGAAGCGATCCGCATCACCTTCCGCCACCTGGTCACCGCCGACTGGCTGTTCATCGCCACCACGGCGGTCTTTCAGCCGCTGAGCGGCATCGCCATGGCGCATATGGCCGGCTGGCCGCTGGATTCGGGCTGGCTGCTGTGGAGCCTTGGGCTGTATGTGTTCGCCGGCGCCTGCTGGCTGCCGGTGGTCTGGCTGCAGATCCGCGTACGCGACATGGCCGAAGCGGCGCATCGGGAAGGCACGGCGCTGCCGCCGCAAGCCTTCCTCTATATGCGCTGGTGGTTCGCCCTGGGCTGGCCGGCGTTCCTGGCCTTCCTGGCGATCTTCCACCTGATGGTCAACAAGGGCTACTGACGGCTCAGCCGCGCAGGCTGATCACCGGCCAGCCGCGTTCGATTGCGGTGGCGCGCAGGGTGTCGTCCGGGTCGACGGCCACCGGGTTGGCGACCTGCTCGAGCAGCGGCAGGTCGTTGCGCGAGTCGCTGTAGAAGTACGCGTCGTGCAGTGTCAGGCCGGATTCCTCGAGCCAGCTGTTCAGGCGTGTCACCTTGCCGCCCTGGAAGCAGGGCACTCCGCAGGTCTGGCCGGTATAACGGCCGTCCTGCATCGCGCACTCGGTGGCGATCAGGGTTTCCACGCCCAGGCGCTCGGCGATGGGAGCGGTGATGAAACGATTGGTAGCGGTGATGATCACCAGCTTGTCGCCTGCAGCGCGGTGTTCGGCCAGCAGCGCTTCACCCTTGGCCAGGATGATGGGCTCGATCACCTCTTCCATGAACTGGCGATGCCAGACGGCCAGCTGCGCCAGGTCGGTGCGGCCGAGAATGGCCTGGGTGAACGCCTGGTAGGCGAACACGTCGAGGGTGCCGGCGACGTAGTCGGCATAAAAGGCGTCGTTGCGCGCCTGATACTCGCCAGCGTCCACCAGTCCGCGCTGGCACAGCCATTCGCCCCAGCTATGGTCGCTGTCGCCGGCCAGGAGGGTGTTGTCGAGATCGAAGAGAGCCAGTCGCACGTTGGATTACCGCCAGTTGCCAATACCGAAAAGTCGCCTAGAGTAACGGCTTTTGCCCACCCAGCACAGGACGCCGCAGCCCGCGTTGCCGCTGTCACAAGCTTTGTGGAACAATGCGGGCACACGCGATTTCGAGGATGTACCGCCGTGATCGATCCCGATGGTTTTCGCCCCAATGTCGGCATCATCCTTTGCAACGATGTCGGACAGGTTCTGTGGGCACGGCGCATCAACCAGGAAGCCTGGCAATTTCCCCAGGGTGGTATCAACGCCCGCGAAACCCCTGAGGAAGCGCTGTACCGCGAACTGAACGAAGAAGTCGGCCTGGAAGAGCAGGACGTCAAGATCCTCGCCTGTACCCGGGGCTGGCTGCGTTACCGCCTGCCGCAACGCCTGGTGCGTACCAACAGCCAGCCGTTGTGCATCGGGCAGAAACAGAAGTGGTTCCTGCTGCGCCTGACCGGCGAGGAAAGCCGGGTACGCATGGACGTGACCGGCAAGCCCGAATTCGACGGCTGGAAATGGGTGAGCTACTGGTACCCGCTGGGCCAGGTCGTGACCTTCAAACGCGAGGTCTACCGCCGGGCTCTGAAGGAATTGGCACCGCGCCTGCTGGCGCGCGACTAGCACGAAGTTCAAGGAGTTAGACCCCGAGCCATGCTCAACACGCTGCGTAAGATCGTCCAGGAAGTGAACTCCGCCAAGGACCTCAAGGCGGCGCTGGGCATCATCGTGCAGCGCGTGAAGGAGGCGATGGGCACCCAGGTGTGCTCGGTCTACCTGCTGGACCCGGAGAGCAACCGCTTCGTGCTGATGGCCACCGAAGGCCTGAACAAGCGCTCCATCGGCAAGGTCAGCATGGCGCCCAACGAGGGCCTGGTCGGCCTGGTCGGCACCCGCGAGGAGCCGCTGAACCTCGAGAACGCCTCCGAACACCCCCGTTACCGCTACTTCGCCGAGACCGGCGAGGAACGCTACGCCTCCTTCCTCGGCGCACCGATCATTCACCACCGTCGGGTGATGGGCGTTCTGGTCGTACAGCAGAAGGAAAAGCGCCAGTTCGACGAAGGCGAGGAAGCCTTCCTCGTCACCATGAGTGCGCAGCTCGCCGGCGTCATCGCCCACGCCGAGGCCACCGGTTCGATCCGTGGCCTGGGCAAGATGGGCAAGGGCATCAGCGAAGCCAAGTTCGTCGGCGTTCCCGGCGCCCCCGGCGTGGCCGTGGGCAAGGCCGTGGTGGTGCTGCCGCCGGCCGACCTGGAAGTCGTCCCGGACAAACCCATCGACGACGTCGAGGCCGAAATCGAGCGCTTCAAGCAGGCGCTGGAATCGGTCCGCGAAGACATGCGCAACCTGTCCAGCAAGCTGGCCACCCAGCTGCGCAAGGAAGAGCGCGCGCTATTCGACGTCTACCTGATGATGCTCGACGACGCCTCCATCGGCCTCGAAGTCAAACGCATCATCCGCACCGGCCAATGGGCCCAGGGCGCTCTGCGCCAGGTGGTCATGGAGCACGTGCAGCGCTTCGAGCTGATGGACGACGCCTACCTGCGCGAGCGTGCCTCCGACGTCAAGGACATCGGCCGACGCATCCTCGCCTACCTGCAGGAAGAGCGTAAGCAGACGCTGACCTATCCGGACCAGACCATCATCGTCAGCGAAGAACTGTCGCCGGCGATGCTCGGCGAAGTGCCCGAGGGCAAGCTGGTGGGCCTGATCTCGGTGCTCGGCTCGGGCAACTCCCACGTGGCCATTCTCGCTCGCGCCATGGGCATTCCCACGGTCATGGGCGCGGTCGACCTGCCGTACTCCAAGGTCGACGGCATCGACCTGATCGTCGACGGCTACCACGGCGAGATCTACACCAACCCGTCGCCGCAGCTGGTCAAGCAGTACGGCGAAGTGGTCGCCGAAGAGAAGGAACTGAGCAAGGGCCTGGCCGCGCTGCGCGAGCTGCCCTGCGAGACCCTGGACGGTCATCGCATGCCGCTGTGGGTCAACACCGGCCTGCTGGCGGACGTGGCGCGCGCCCAGGAGCGCGGTGCAGAAGGCGTCGGCCTGTACCGCACCGAAGTGCCGTTCATGATCAACGACCGCTTCCCCAGCGAGAAGGAGCAGCTCGCCATCTACCGCGAGCAGCTCTCCGCCTTCCACCCGCTGCCGGTGACCATGCGCACCCTGGACATCGGCGGCGACAAGGCGCTGTCCTACTTCCCGATCAAGGAAGACAACCCCTTCCTCGGCTGGCGCGGCATCCGCGTCACCCTCGACCACCCGGAAATCTTCCTGGTGCAGACCCGCGCCATGCTCAAGGCCAGTGAGGGCCTGGACAACCTGCGCATCCTGCTGCCGATGATCTCCGGCACCCATGAGCTGGAAGAGGCGCTGCACCTGATTCACCGCGCCTGGGGCGAAGTGCGCGACGAAGGCGTGGATATCCCCATGCCGCCGATCGGCATGATGATTGAGATTCCAGCTGCGGTGTACCAGATACGTGAGCTGGCGCGTCAGGTGGACTTCGTATCGGTCGGTTCCAACGACCTGACCCAGTACCTGCTGGCGGTCGACCGCAACAACCCACGGGTCGCCGATCTTTACGATTACCTGCACCCGGCCGTGCTGCAAGCACTGCGGATCGTGGTCAACGGCGCGCACGACGAAGGCAAGCCGGTGAGCATCTGCGGCGAAATGGCCGGCGATCCGGCGGCTGCCGTACTGCTGATGGCCATGGGCTTCGATTCCCTGTCGATGAACGCGACCAACCTGCCCAAGGTGAAATGGCTGCTGCGCCAGATGACTCTGTCCAAGGCCCGCGAGCTGCTTGGCCAACTGATGACCTTCGACAACCCTCAGGTTATCCACAGCTCGCTGCACCTGGCCCTGCGCAATCTCGGCCTGGGCCGCGTGATCAACCCGGCGGCGACCATCCAGGCCTGACGCCAGCGAAAGCCGCCTTCCGGAGCCGTGCATTTCCGGAAGGTCAGACGATGACTCGGCCGGCACGCCGGCCAGGACGATGCTTATGGAAGAGCTCGACGTCACGCCTTGCACGGAGGCCGATAGCAGCGCCCGCACCCTGCGCTATGCCCTGAGCATCGTCAGCGACGGCATCTGGGACTGGGACATCCGCAGCAACCACGTCACCCGTAGCCCGAGCTGGTACGCCATGCTCGGCTACGACCCCGACAGCCTCCCGGAAAACGTCGCTACCTGGCACGAGATCATACATCCCGAGGATTTCGGCCGGGTCATGTTCGCCTTCGATGCCTATGTCGAGGGTCGCAGCGGCGTCTACCGCGAGGAGTATCGCTGCCGCTGCCTGGACGGCAGCTACCTGTGGGTCAGCGATCACGGGCGCTTCTTCGAGTTCGACGGGGACGGCAAGCCAACGCGGATGATCGGCGCGCACCGCAATATTCATGAGCGCAAGCTGGCGGAACTGGCACTGCAGGACAAGAACCACGAACTGCACCAGCTCAACCTGAGCCTGGAGCTGCTGGTGCAGACGCGTACGGAGGCTTTGCGCCAGGCCAACCAGGCACTGGCCGAGCAGGCTGCGGTCGCGCTGCGCCTTTCCGAGATCGATCCGCTGACCCAGATCGCCAACCGGCGGCGCTTCGAGCAGCAATTGCACGCCGAATGGCAGCGCCTGCAGCGGCACCATCACGGTTGCTCACTGATGATGTTCGACCTCGACCACTTCAAGCGCATCAACGACAGCCTCGGCCACCAGGCCGGCGACCGCGTGCTCGTGGCGGTGGCCGAGGTGGTGCGGCGGCGCCTGCGTGAAGAGGATTGCTTTGCCCGCTGGGGTGGCGAGGAGTTCATCGTGCTGCTGCCCGAGACCGAAGCCGAGGCGGCACGGGAGCTGGCCGAGCGCCTGCGCTTGAGCCTGCGCCGGGCGGATGTTTCGTTGCCGACCCAGCTCACCGCCAGCTTCGCCGTGACCCAGATGCAGCCCGGCGAGGACCTGATGGCGATGCTGCGCCGCCTGGATGACGCGCTCTACCGCGCCAAGCGTCAGCGCGACTGTATCGTTGTCTGCTAGACGATGAGGGAAACCTCGCCCAGGCGTGCGCCACTGGGACCAAAGCTGTGTTCGAGCAGCTCGCGACGGCCGTCCGCGTGGACGATCAGCGCGGTGCAGGCACGGGTGCCGTAGTTCGGGCTGGCGATGAACACGCTGGACAGCAGGCGCTCGGTGGCCAGGCCGACGCCGGTGTCCGGCAACTCGGCTTCACTGGGCTGACGATTGTCCGCCAGTAGCGCGACCAGGGAGCCGGTATCAGGCTTCTCCAACGCTGCCTCCAGAGCGTCTCGCGCGGTAAGAAGCTTGGGCCAGGGCGTGTTCAGCGCTGCATTGGACAGTCCGTGCACCCCCGGAGCCACCGCCACAGGCGCGCCGACGCGGGGATTGAAGTAGCACAGTTGTGCAACGTCGCCGACCAGCAGGTTGAAGCCGCTGTAGTCCGAAGCGCGGCGGGCAACCTGCTGCAGGTATTCCAGCGGCGACTGCTGGCCTTGCAGGAAAGCCGCTACCAGCTCGCCACGGGAACGCGGGCCGATCGGCTGGCCGGGATCGCGCACGTTGGTCAGGGCGGCGAAACGCCCACCCGCGGCCACTCCCATCCAGGTGCCGCCGGCCTCCAGGTCGCGGCCGGCATACACGCCGGGATACTCCTCCCAGGCCGCCAGCGGCAGGGTCGGGCGGGCATAGAATTCATCGCGGTTGGCCGCGACGATCAGGGGCGTGGCGTGCTCGGGGCGCCAGGCGAAGACGATCAGGCACATGGGGCGAACTCCGTAGTGTGCCGGCAGTCTATCAACATCCGCCGATGTCCCGGAGTGGCTGGAGCGCCCGGGAGCCTTCGGCTACCATGCCCGCTTTGTTGCCCGAGGTTGCCCATGGAGTTCGTGCTCTACCTGGTGCTTGGCGCCTGTGCTGGCGTGCTCGCCGGCCTGTTCGGCGTCGGCGGTGGGTTGATCATCGTTCCGGCCCTGGTGTTCAGCTTCACCGCCCACGGCTTCTCGCCCGATGTGCTGACGCAGATGGCGGTCGGGACGTCGCTGGCGACCATCATCTTCACGTCGATCAATTCGATTCTCGAACACCACCGCCGTGGCGCCGTGCGCTGGCGGGTGTTCGCCTGGATGACCGTCGGCATCCTGGTCGGCAGCGCGCTGGGCGCATTGACCGCGTCGAAGATTCAGGGGCCGGTGCTGCAGAAGATCATCGGTACCTTCGCCATTCTGGTGTCGATCCAGATGGCCCTCGGGCTCCAGCCCAAGGGCGGGCGCGACCTGCCGGGCCGCTTCGGCCTTGGCGTGGCGGGCGGCTTGGTGGGCTGGGCTTCGGCGATCTTCGGCATCGGCGGCGGTTCGCTGACTGTGCCGTTTCTGTCCTGGCGTGGCGTCTCCATGCAACAGGCGGTTGCGACTTCTTCGGCGTGCGGCCTGCCGATCGCCATCGCCGGCGCGATATCCTTCATCGTCGTCGGCTGGCACAACGCCAAGCTGCCGGAGCTGAGCCTGGGCTTCGTCTACCTGCCGGCGCTGCTGGGCATCGCCGTTACCAGTATGTTCTTCGCCCGCATCGGGGCGCGGCTGGCGCATCGCCTGCCGGCCAAGGTCCTGAAGCGTTTGTTTGCCCTGCTGCTGTTCAGCGTGGGTTTGAGTTTCCTGATCTGAGTTCCTGCTAGGAGAAGCGGATGCTGCCTTATCCACAGATCGACCCGGTTGCCGTAGCGCTCGGGCCGCTGAAAATCCACTGGTACGGCCTGATGTACCTGATCGGCATCGGCGGCGCCTGGCTGCTGGCCTCGCGCAAGCTGAAGGAGTTCGACCCGACCTGGACCAAGGAGAAACTCTCCGATCTGGTGTTCTGGGTGGCGTGCGGCGTGGTCCTGGGCGGTCGCCTGGGTTACGTGTTGTTCTACAACCTGGACGAGTACATCGCCAACCCGACGCTGATCTTCGAGGTGTGGAAGGGTGGCATGTCGTTCCACGGTGGCCTGATCGGCGTGATGCTGGCCACCTGGTGGTTCGGCAAGCGCAACAACAAGAGCTTCTTCCAGCTGATGGACTTCATCGCGCCGTTGGTGCCGATCGGACTGGGCGCCGGACGTATCGGCAACTTCATCAACGGCGAGCTGTGGGGCAAGGTGTCCGACGTGCCCTGGGCGATGATCTTCCCCACCGGCGGCCCGGAGCCGCGCCACCCGTCGCAGCTGTACCAGTTCGCGCTGGAAGGCGTGGCACTGTTCGTCGTGCTCTGGCTGTTCACCCGCAAGCCGCGCCCGACTGCCTCGGTGTCCGGCCTGTTCGTGCTGTGCTACGGCATCTTCCGCTTCATCGTCGAGTTCGTCCGCGTGCCGGATGCCCAGTTGGGCTACCTGGCGTGGGGCTGGCTGACCATGGGCCAGGTGCTGTGCGTGCCGATGGTCCTGGGCGGCATCGCGCTGATGGTCTGGGCCTATCGTCGCGCCCCGGCGCAGCCGGCCGCGAGCTGAGCATTGCCTGAATGAAAAAGCCCGCCGATTGGCGGGCTTTTTTATTGAGCTTTGTAGGAGCGAGCTTGCTCGCGAACAGACTCCGCTGCGGGGTTTGGTTCGCGAGCAAGCTCGCTCCTACAGGTACTGGCTCAGACGGGTTCCACCAGCAACAGGACACCGTCCTGCCCGATCACGCGCACCTGCGCGCCCACGGGCAGGTCCGGCCCGCTGACCAGCCAGACGCTGTCGCCGACGCGGACCTTGCCGCGCCCGCCGACGATGGCGTCATGCAGGGCGAACTGCCGGCCCACCAGTTCGCTGCCGCGGCGATTCAGGCTGGACGGTTCGGCTGTGCGCTTGTTGATGCGCTGGTGGTTCCACCAGTACAGCGCGGTGAGGATCGCCAGCACGCCGAAGGCCAGGCACTGCCAGACCCAGTCGAGCCCCGGCACGAGGAAGGACAGCACGCCGGTGAGCGCTGCGGCGATGCCGATCCACAGCAGGTAGCCGCCGGCGCCGAAGATCTCCAGGATCAGCAGGACGATGCCCAGGCCCAGCCAGTCCCAGAAACCGAGGTTCTGGAGAAAGGCGGCCATCAGCTACGGCCCTTGGTGTCGCCGAAGGTGGCCTTGACGATCTCGCCGATGCCGGCGACCGAGCCGATCACCTGGCTGGCTTCCAGCGGCATCAGCACGATCTTGCTGTTGTTCGAGCTGGCCAGCTTGCCCAGCGCGTCGACGTACTTCTGCGCGACGAAGTAGTTGATCGCCTGCACGTTGCCGGTGGCGATGGCCTCGGAAACCACCTGGGTCGCCTTGGCTTCGGCCTCGGCCTGGCGCTCGCGGGCCTCGGCTTCGAGGAAGGCGGCCTGGCGCTGGCCTTCGGCCTTGAGGATCTGTGCCTGCTTCTCACCTTCGGCGGTAAGAATGTCGGCGGCGCGCTTGCCTTCGGCTTCGAGAATCTGCGCGCGCTTGAGGCGCTCGGCACGCATCTGTCCGCTCATCGCTTCCACCAGGTCGGCCGGCGGGCTGATGTCCTTGATCTCGATACGGGTGACCTTCAGGCCCCAGGGCGCGGTGGCTTCATCGACGGTACGCAGCAGGCGCTCGTTGATCGAGTCGCGCTGGCTGAGCATATGGTCCAGCTCCATGGAGCCGAGCACGGTGCGGATGTTGGTCATCACCAGGTTGCGCACGGCATTTTCCAGCCCGCTGACCTCATAAGCGGCGCGTGCCGCGTCCACTACCTGGTAGAAGCACACCGCGTCGATCTCGACGATGGCGTTGTCGGCGCTGATCGCCTCCTGCGGCGGGATGTCCAGCACGCGTTCCATCATGTTGATCTTCTGGCCGACGCGATCCACCACCGGAATGATGATGCTCAGGCCCGGCTTGAGCGTGACGGTATAGCGACCGAAGCGCTCGATGGTCCATTCGAAGCCCTGGGGAACGACCTTGAACCCCATGAGCACGATGACGATGGCGAGGATGACGAAGAGCAGGGCAACACTGCCGATTTCCATGTGAAGAACTCCTTGTGGTGCAAGACGGACGGGTTTGCTGCAGGGCATCAGTATAAGGCTGCAGAGCCGGCCGACTGGATAAGCATAGTCCCCGCAACTTCCCGGGATTTCGCCAGTGAGAGGGCGCATTAAGAAATATCCGTGCCCCTGCTTCCAGACTTCTGATTGAGCGCGGCGGCACGGACAGCGGACTCTGCACACCCTTCGGATCATCCTATCAGCGCGGAGGTCGGTCCCGCCCGGCTCCATCGCAATCTATCCGTCGATGCGCGGCGTGCGGGGCTCATGGAGCCGGTGTTGTCGTGAAATTGTTGCTCATCCACCAGAACTTTCCTGGCCAGTTCCTCCACCTGGCACACGGTCTGCTCAAGGACAGTCGCTGCCAGCTGCTGGCCATTGCCCGTGATACGGCACGGGGTGTGCCGGGGGTACGTACGCTGCGCTACAGCCCCAGCCGGGCGGTTTCCCCGCAGATCCACCACTATCTGTACACCGTCGAGGACGCCGTCCTGCATGGTCAGCAGGTAGCCAGGCTGTTGCTGCAACTGCGCGGCACTGGCTATCGCCCGGACGTGATCCTGGCGCACCCGGGCTGGGGAGAAACCTTGTATGCCAAGGACGTCTACCCGGATGTTCCGCTGATGCATTTCTGCGAGTACTACGGCGCCATGGAGGGGGCGGATATCAATTTCGATCCGGAGTTTCCGTCGAGTTTCGACGAGTGTGCTCGCAGCCGGACGCGCAATGCCCTGCACCTGCTTAACCTGGAGCATTGCGACCTGGGCATCAGCCCCACCCCGTGGCAGCGCGGCCTGCATCCGCTGGCATACCGGGAGAAAATCCAGGTGGCTCACGAAGGTATTCCCCTCGATATGCTGCGCCCGGACCCGCGAGGTTCCTTGCGCCTACCCTCCGGGCAGGTGCTCAGGGCTGGCGATCCCGTGGTGACTTACGTGGCGCGCAATCTGGAGCCCTATCGGGGCTTCCACAACTTCATGCGCGCGTTGCCGCAGATTCTCGACCGCCATCCGCGGGCACAGGTCCTGATACTGGGGGGCGACGAGGTGAGCTACGGCATGCCTCCCCAGGGGGCGCCCAACTGGCGCACGCGCATGCTCGAGGAGGTGAGGCTGGACCGCTCACGCGTGCACTTCCTTGGCAAGGTTCCCTATGCCACCTACGTGAAAGCGCTGCAGGTTTCCTGTGCACACGTCTACCTGACCTACCCCTTCGTCCTGTCGTGGTCGATGCTCGAGGCCATGGCGTGCGGCTGCCTGCTGGTCGCCTCCGACACGGCACCGGTCCGCGAGGTGGTTCGCGATCGAGAGAATGGCTATCTGGTGGACTTCTTCGCCGTCGACGACCTGGCCGAGCGCGTGCTCGAGGTCCTGCACAATCCGTCGGCGCATGCCGGCCTGCGCCAGATGGCCCGTCTCACTGCACAACGTTTTGACACCCGCAGTGGGGTCAGCGCCTATCGTCGTCTGCTGGAGATGGCCATGGACCCTGCGCGGGCTCAAGGCTGAGGCTGGGTGGCGGCGCGACCTGCGCCGCCGTGGCGTCCAGAGGGGCTACTTCTGTTCGCTCTGCGGGGTCACCCGCATGACTTCCTCGATGGTCGTCAGGCCCGCCGCAACCTTCTGCGCGCCGGACAGCCGCAGGCTGCGCATACCTTCCTTGAAGGCCTGGCGGCGCAGCGGGATGAGGTCGGTGTCGGCGGTGATCAGCTCCTTCAGCGACTCCGTCAGCAGCATGATCTCGTACACGCCGGCGCGTCCGCGGTAACCGGTGTCGCGGCATTCCAGGCAGCCGACGGCCTGCTGCGCGCCGGTGGGCAACGGGGCGTTCCAGGGGCGGGTGACTTCCTGCCAGTCTTCCTCGTGCAGCTCCATCGGCGCCTTGCAGTGCGGGCAGAGCGTGCGCACCAGGCGCTGGGCCATGACGCCGAGCACGGTGGCGCGGATCAGGTAGTAGGGCACGCCCAGTTCCAGCAGACGGGTGATGGCGGTGGGCGAGTCGTTGGTGTGCAGCGTGGAGAGTACCAGGTGGCCGGTGAGTGCCGCCTGGATCGCCATTTCGGCGGTTTCCAGGTCACGGATCTCGCCGACCATGATGATGTCCGGGTCCTGCCGCAGCAGGGCGCGCACGCCGCTGGCGAAGGTCAGGTCGATGTTGTGCTGGACCTGCATCTGGTTGAACGAGGGCTCGATCATCTCGATCGGGTCCTCGATGGTGCAGAGGTTCACCTCATCGGTCGCCAGCTGCTTGAGCGTGGTGTAGAGCGTGGTGGTCTTGCCCGAACCGGTGGGGCCGGTGACCAGGATGATGCCGTTGGGCTGGCTGGTCATGCTTTCCCAGCGGCGCAGGTCGTCGGGGGAGAAGCCGAGCTGGTCGAAACTCTTGAGCAGCACCTCGGGATCGAAGATCCGCATCACCATCTTCTCGCCGAAGGCCGTGGGCAGGGTGGACAGGCGCAGCTCCACCTCGGCGCCTTCCGGGGTCTTGGTCTTCACCCGGCCGTCCTGCGGCTTGCGCTTCTCGGCGACGTTCATGCGCCCCAGGGATTTCAGGCGGCTGACCACCGCCATGCTGACCTGCGGCGGGAACTGGTAGACGTTGTGCAGCACGCCGTCGATGCGGAAGCGCACCGTGCCCTGCTCGCGGCGCGGTTCGATATGGATATCGCTGGCGCGCTGTTGGAAGGCGTACTGGAACAGCCAGTCGACGATGGTGACGATGTGCGCGTCGTTGGCATCGGGTTCCTGATCGCTGGCGCCCAGGTTGAGCAACTGCTCGAAGTTGCCGACCCCGCTGATCTTCTGGTCCGCCGAGCTGGCACCGGTCACCGACTTGGCGAGACGGTAGAACTCGACGGTGAAGCGCTGAATGTCCGCGGGGTTGGCCACCACGCGTTTGATCGGGCGCTTGAGAACGTGGGTGAGGTTGCTCTCCCAGGCGTGCACGAAGGGCTGTGCACTGGCGATGGTGACTTCGTCCGGCGCTACCGCGACCGCGAGGATATGGTGGCGCTGGGCGAAGGCGTAGGACATCAGCGGCGTGACCGCGGCGACATCGATCTTCAGCGGGTCGATGCGCAGGTAGGGCTGCCCGGCGTAGTCCGCCAGCCACCTCACCAGCGTATCCAGGTCCAGCTTGTGCCCCGGCCGCTGGCGATCCTCGACCTGCTGCGCGGCGAGGAACTCCAGCGGGTGCTGCTGGTTCTTCACCGCGCTGCGGCGGATCGCCAGGCACTGCTCGGCGTCATCCTGGGCGACGCGGCCCTGGGTGACCAGCTCGCGCAGGATGTCGCCCAGGTCGAGCGGACGGTCCTGGGCGGAAGGGGCAAAGACGGACATGCAGACTCCCTACTTCAATGGCGGGTCGACAGGCCCGCGACGTCGCCGGGCCAGCTTATTTCAAAAGCGCCTTCCACGGCTTGAGGGTCAGCACAGTATGGGCCTGGGCCGCGAGGGCATCCAGGCGCCCCTCGGCCTCGGGAGTGGCGAGCAGCTCCTGCAGCTTGGCCAGTTCGCCGTAGAGGCGGTCGGTTTCCGGCAGCTCCAGTACGCTGCGCGCCAGGCGCAGCCAGACCAGCATGCGCTGCAGGCGCGGCAGCTGGTCGGCGAGTACCTCGGGCAACTGCTGGGCGCGTTGCAGCGGCATGGCCTGTGCCTCTTCGGCCAGGGTGCGCTGCAGCCACTTGCCGACGGCGGAGCCGCCCAGCCGGTTGGCACGGTCGTTGCGCTCGGCGGTCCAGGCCTTGCCCAGCAGCCAGCGCGAGGTGCTCAGGGAGAACTGACCCCAGCGCACATTCGCCAGTTCCTCGCGGAAGACTGCCGGCATCTGCTGGCGCAGCGCCTCGTCATCGCGAGCCTGTTCGATGCGCGGTTGCCAGTCGGCGATCAGCGCGTCGAGAGCAGTACGCAGTTCGCGGGTGGTGGCGCGCGGCACGGCCTGGCCAAGACTGCCGAGCAAAGCGCGCAGGTCGAGCAGTTGCTGCAGCCAGCTTTCCAGCAGGCTCCAGTGGCCATTGAAGCGGTATTGCTCGGCCAGGCGCTGGCTGCTGCCCAGCAGCGACCAGGACAGCGCGGCAAAGGCGCCGTCCAGCGGGGTTTCATGCAGCAGCTTCTGGGTGTCGGGCTGGATGCTGTAGCTGGCCGGGTCGAACAGGCGGTAGCCGCGCTCGGCCTTGCTGATGTCGCAGGGCATCAGCGCGAGGTCGGCGGCCAGTTCGATGGCCAGGTCCAGCAGCGCCTCGGGCTCGCCCTGGCGCAGTTCCAGCTCCAGTTCGCAGATATCCTCTTCCTGTTTGCCTGCGACGACCTTGCCCAGGTCGAGCGCGGCCTCGATCACCACCTTGGTCTTGCCGCGGCCCCAGGCGATCTCGGCGCGCTGGCGGGTGAAGTCGGTGCTGAAGATCGGCTTCAGGGTCTTCTTGTCCAGGTCCGCCAGGGCGGCTGGCCAGCACTGGTCGTCGAGCTTCTTGATATCGAGCTTGTTCTTCTCCAGGTACCAGTCCCATTCGTTGCGCTCGGACAGGCCGGCGATGCTCTGGCCGCGGGTCTTCAGGGTCTGGATGAACTGCTCGCCATCCTTGCGCATGCGCAGCGCCACACGGGCGCGGGCCAGATCGCGGCCAGGGGTGTCGTAGTACTGGTTGAACAGCTCGCGGGGCTCCCAGCCGGATTTGTTGCGCTTCTTCAGCGCCGGGTGATCGCGCAGGGCTTCGAGGGTCTCGCGGCTGACGCGCAATTTGATTTCGGTTTCTTTCTGCATGGCGGGGGTCCGGTTCAGAGCGGCCGCGCCCGGATTCCCGACCTGCTGTAGGAAGGACGGAACGACGGGCGCGAAAAAGACTTCAAAGTCATGCAGTCTACAGGACTTCGGCGTTCCTGCCGGGAGCCGCGAGGTTTTACCGCAGCGTGGCATGGTCCATAGTGGGAGCACATCTTCGGAGGACGCCATGCCGTTGCCGCCCCTGAAACAACGCTTTGCCGAGCTGATCGCGGTTCCTTCCGTCAGCTGTACCCAGCCCGCGCTGGACCAGTCCAATCGCCCGGTGGTCGAGTTGCTCGGCAACTGGCTGGTGGACCTGGGTTTCGCCTGCGAGATGCAGCCGGTGTCACCGGGCAAGTTCAACCTGATCGCGACCCTGGGCAGCGGCCCCGGCGGCCTGGTACTGGCGGGGCATACCGATACCGTGCCCTACGACGAGGCCCTGTGGAAAAGCGACCCGCTGGGCCTGGATGAACGCGACGGGCGCTGGTTCGGCCTAGGCGCCTGCGACATGAAGGGCTTCTTCGCCCTGGCCATCGAAGCGCTGTTGCCGCTGCTGGAGCAGCCGTTCAGGCAGCCGCTGATCGTCCTCGCCACCTGCGACGAGGAAAGCTCCATGGCCGGTGCCCGTGCGCTGGCCGACGCGGGGCGGCCGTTGGGGCGCGCCGCGGTGATCGGCGAACCGACCAACCTCAAGCCGATCCGCCTGCACAAGGGCGTGATGATGGAGCGCATCGACATCCTCGGGCAGAGCGGCCATTCCTCCGACCCGAGCCTGGGACGCAGTGCGTTGGAGGCCATGCAGGCGGTGATGGGCGAACTGCAGGGCCTGCGCAGCCAGTGGCAGCAGGAGTTCAACAACCCGCAGTTCAGCGTGCCGCAGCCGACGCTCAACCTGGGCTGCATCCACGGCGGCGACAACCCCAACCGCATCTGCGGCCAGTGCGCCCTGGAGTTCGACCTGCGCCCGCTGCCGGGAATGGCCCCGGAAGCCCTGCGCCAGAGCATTCGCGAGCGGCTGAGGCCGGTTGCCGAGCGCCACGCCGTGAAGATCGATTACGCACCGCTTTTCCCTGCCGTGCCGCCCTTCGAGGAGCCGGCGCAGAGCGAGCTGGTGCGACTCGCCGAAAGTCTGACCGGGCACACGGCGGAAGCGGTAGCCTTTGGCACCGAAGCACCGTATCTTCAGCAGCTCGGCTGCCAGACCCTGGTGCTGGGCCCCGGCGACATCGCCTGTGCCCACCAGCCCGATGAACACCTTGAACTGGACCGCATTGAGCCGACCGTAGCGTTGCTACGCGGATTGATCCGTCATTACTGTCTATAAATAGCCCTGTGTAGGCAGTTGCCTGTAGAGCGCCCGGAAAGCGGGCCCAACGTACCCAAGAGGAGAAACCTGTCGATGTTCCTGCGACGACGATAACCGCGCCGCCACTGGCCGCCTTTCGGCCGCATCCGACAGATTTCCGCCCACTCGAACGACAGGCTTTTCAAGCAATGCACGACTACGTCAACTGGCTGCGCCACGCTTCCCCCTACATCAACTCGCACCGGGACTGCACCTTCGTGGTGATGCTACCCGGCGAGGGCGTCGAAGACCCCAATTTCGGCAATATCGTCCACGACCTGGTGCTGCTGCACAGCCTGGGTGTGCGCCTGGTGCTGGTGCACGGCTCGCGTCCGCAGATCGAGGCGCGTCTGGCCCAGCACGGGCTGGCGCCGCGTTTCCATCGCGGCCTGCGGGTGACCGATGCGCCGACCCTGGGCTGCGTGATCGACGCGGTGGGCAGCCTGCGCATCACCATCGAGGCACGCCTGTCGATGGACATGGCCGCCTCGCCCATGCAGGGCTCGCGCATGCGCGTGACCTCGGGCAACTTCGTCACCGCACGGCCGATCGGCGTAGTCGATGGCATCGACTACCACCACACCGGCGAAGTCCGCCGGATCGACCGCAAGGGCATCAATCGCCAGCTCGACGAGCGCAGCATCGTCCTGCTCTCGCCGCTGGGTTATTCCCCCACCGGGGAAATCTTCAACCTCGCCTGCGAGGACGTGGCCATGCGCGCGGCCATCGACCTGGGCGCGGACAAACTGATTCTCTACGGGGCCGAGCGCGGCCTGATGGACGAGGCCGGCAAGCTGGTGCGCGAGTTGCGCCCGCAGCAGGTGCCGGCGCACCTGGAGCGCCTCGGGTCGAGTTATCAGGGCGAGTTGCTCGACGCCGCCGCCCAGGCCTGCCGCGCGGGTGTGCGGCGCAGCCATATCGTCAGCTACACCGAGGATGGCTCGCTGCTGTCGGAACTCTTCACCCGCACCGGCAACGGCACCCTGGTGGCGCAGGAGCAGTTCGAGCAACTGCGCGAAGCGGGTATCGAGGACGTTGGTGGACTGCTGGAGCTGATCCGTCCGCTGGAAGAGCAGGGCATCCTGGTGCGTCGTTCCCGCGAGGTGCTGGAGCGCGAGATCGAGCAGTTCAGCATCGTCGAGCGCGAAGGGCTGATCATCGCCTGCGCGGCGCTCTATCCCATTGCCGATTCCGACGCGGGCGAACTGGCATGCCTGGCGGTGAATCCGGAGTACCGCCACGGCGGACGCGGCGACGACCTGCTGGAGCGTATCGAACAGCGCGCGCGCAACCTGGGACTGAAAACCCTTTATGTGCTCACCACCCGCACGGCCCACTGGTTCCGTGAGCGTGGCTTCCAGCCCAGCAGCGTCGAGCGCCTGCCGGCGGCGCGGGCGTCGCTGTACAACTACCAGCGCAATTCCCAGGTATTCGAGAAGACGCTCTGATCAGACCCGGTCTTTACCGGATACCGAATGCCTGATCTGCACGCTCAGCCGCGGCGCCTGGCCTGGCTCTGCGCAGGGCCTGGCCTGTTCCTGCTGCTGGCGCAGTCGCTCGCCGCCGTCGCGCCAGCCGGCTTCCCAGCTGGCCGCCAGAATCTCATGTGGCGGACAGCGCGGGGCGCGGCCGAGCAGCGCTTCCAGGTAGCCTTGCCGGTAGGCGACTTCCAGCTGATGGAGTGTCCAGGAGGGAGAGTGGGGGGACATGCGCGCTTTCCTGCGAGGTCTTGCGCGGATCGCGCCGGCCGGGGCCGGACGATCCGCAGGGAGGGAGGATTCTCCCCCCGCACTCGCAGGTTGCCGATCAGAACTCTATGAGCTGCATGTCAGCGATTTCTTGCACCGTCAGACGCTGAGCAGGCCCAGGATGCTCGCCTGATACGCGGCGACGAAGGTGTCGAAATCGCCTTCGGGCTGCTTCTCCAGCTCCGCCTGTTCGGCCAGGGATTCGCTGGCCATGCTCTCGAAGCGCGCCTGCTCCTCGGCCGGCAGCGGCTCACCCTGCAGGGTGGCGGCATGCTGGCGGCTGTAGCGCAGGGCGAAGGCCTCGAAGCTCTCGCCGCGCTCGCGCATCTCCGCCAGGACCTTCGCCGACGGCGTCAGGCTGGCGTCGGCAACCTTGGTGCGCTGCTCGGCCAGGCTCTGCGCGTGCAGGCCCGTACCGTTGGCGCGGTCGAGCAGTTCGATGATTGGCGCGATGCCGTCGAGCAGGGCGTTCGCCCAGTCCTTCATCTCGAGCTGCTGGCCTGCGCGCTCCAGCTTCAGGCCGGGACGACGACCTTCCTTGACCACCTTGAGGAAGTTGCTGGTGGCCGCGCCACACTCGCAACCGCCCAGCGGCGGGCTGTCGGACAGCGCGCAGTAGAGCAGGAAGGCGTCGAGGAAGCGCGCCTCAGTGACGTCGATGCCCAGCGGCAGGAAGGGGTTGATGTCCAGGCAGCGCGCCTCGACGTACTGCACGCCACGGGCCATCAGCGCCTGGATCGGGCGCTCGCCGGTGTAGGTGACGCGTTTCGGGCGGATGCTCGAGTAGTACTCGTTCTCGATCTGCAGGATGTTGGTGTTGAGCTGCACCCATTCGCCATCGACCTTGGTGCCGACCTTCTCGTACGGCGCGTACGGCGTGCTCACCGCGCGGCGCAGGCTGTCGATGTAGCTGTCCAGGTCGTTGTAGCAGGGCGTGAGGCCGGCCTGGGCGTTGTTCTGGTAACCCAGGTCGCTCATGCGCAGGCTGGTGGCGTAGGGCAGGTAGAGCGTGTGTTCGTCGAAGGCTTCCAGGCCGTGCGGGCGGCCGCGCAGGAAGCCGGCGTCCAGCGCCGGCGAGGCGCCGAACAGGTACATCAGCAGCCAGCTGTAGCGGCGGAAGTTGCGGATCATCGCGATGTAGCGGTGCGACTGGAAGTCCCGCGCGCTCTTCTCGCTGCCTTCGTCCTGGCGCAGCAGCTCCCAGATGCCTTCGGGCAGGGAGAAGTTGTAGTGGATGCCGGCGATGCACTGCATGGTCTTGCCGTAACGCAGGGCCAGGCCCTTGCGGTAGACGTACTTCAGGCGGCCGATGTGCGAACTGCCGTAGCGAGCGATCGGGATGGTCTCTTCATCCGGCAACTCGCAGGGCATGGACGGGCTCCACAGGTATTCGCCGTCGAGCTTGCCGCTGGCGAAGCGGTGGATTTCATCCAGTTCTTCCAGGGTCTTCTCGACGCTGGTCGAAGTCGGCGTGATGAACTCCAGCAGCGACTCGGAGTAGTCGGTGGTGATCTGCGGGTTGGTCAGTGCCGAGCCCAGGGCGCGCGGATGCGGGGTCAGGGCAAGCTTGCCGTGCCCGTCGACGCGCAGGCATTCGCGCTCGATACCGTGCAGGCACTGGGTGAGCAGGGACAGGTTGGCGGCATCGCCCAGCAGGGCCAGGCGGCGGGAAAGTTGGTCGCTCAAGTTGGAAGTCCTTCACACGGCAATCGCCCCACTATGGGGGTGGACTGGGCGGTCTACAAGGGGAGAACACAACCGGCGTGGTCGCCTGGCTTCATCGAGGCGCTGCGCCGGCGCCCGCAAATCCGGGGCTCCGGCGTACAGCATAGGTCAGTTGTCACGGCGCGAATTACAGCTGGGCGAAGGTGCCTTGTCCCTTGGCGACCAGCTTGTCGCCCTGGTGGATGTCGGCCTCGACCACCAGCGAGCGCCGCCCGGCATGCAGGACTTTCGCTACACAGCGCACTTCGCCCTCGGCGACCGCGCGGATGTAGTTGATCTTGCATTCCAGGGTGACGCTCTGTCGGTCGAAGCCATGGGCGCTGGAGCAGGCCAGGCCCATGGTCATGTCCATCAGCGTGAAGAGCGCGCCGCCGTGCATGACGTTGCCGCGATTGCGCAGGTGCTCGGCCATCGGCAGCAGCACCTCGGCTTCGCCGTCGGCGACACGGATCGGCTGCACGCCAAGGGTGTCGCTGAAGCGGCTGATCATCAGCTCGCGGGCGGGCATCTCGCTCATGGACCTTCCTTACTTCTTCTTCAGTTGCTTGGCGTTGGCGAACAGCGAGGCCATGGCATTGTTCGCCGGGGCCTTCTCCTGCTGGCGCGGAGCGCTGCGCTCGCCACGCGGCGCGCCGTTGCCGGGGCGGCCGCCGCCACGCTGGCCCTCGACCTTCTCGCCGGGGGTGTCGCTCATGCGCATGGACAGGCCGACGCGGTTGCGCGGGATGTCCACTTCCATGACCTTGACCTTGACGATGTCGCCGGCCTTGACCACTTCGTACGGGTCCTTGACGAACTTCTCCGACAGCGCGGAGATGTGCACCAGGCCGTCCTGGTGGACGCCGATGTCGACGAAGGCGCCGAAGTTGGTGACGTTGGTCACCACGCCCTCGAGCACCATGCCGGGCTTCAAGTCCTTCAGGCTCTCGACGCCTTCCTGGAACTCGGCAGTCTTGAACTCCGGGCGCGGGTCGCGGCCGGGTTTGTCGAGTTCCTTGAGGATGTCGGTGACGGTGGGCAGGCCGAACTGCTCGTCGGTGAACTTCTTCGGGTCCAGGCGCTTGAGGAAGCCCGAATCGCCGATCAGCGAGCGCACGTCGCGGCCGGTGTCGGCGGCGATGCGCTGCACCAGCGGGTAGGTTTCCGGGTGCACCGCGGAGGCGTCCAGCGGGTTGTCGCCGTTCATCACGCGGAGGAAGCCGGCGGCCTGTTCGAAGGTCTTCTCGCCCAGGCGGCTGACTTTCTTCAGTTCGTCGCGGGTCTTGAAGGCGCCGTTAACGTCGCGGTGCGCGACGATGTTCTGCGCCAGGGTGCTGTTGAGGCCGGAGATGCGCGCCAGCAGGGCGGCGGAGGCGGTGTTGACGTCCACACCGACGGCGTTCACGCAGTCTTCCACCACCGCGTCCAGGCTGCGGGCGAGCTGCAACTGGGACACGTCGTGCTGGTACTGGCCGACGCCGATGGATTTCGGCTCGATCTTCACCAGTTCGGCCAGCGGGTCCTGCAGGCGACGGGCGATGGACACGGCGCCGCGCAGCGACACGTCCAGCTCCGGGAATTCCTTGGCGGCCAGTTCGGAGGCCGAGTACACCGAAGCGCCGGCCTCGCTGACCATGATCTTGGTGCACTTGAGCGCCGGGTATTTCTTGATCAGTTCGGCGGCCAGCTTGTCGGTCTCGCGGCTGGCGGTGCCGTTGCCGATGGCGATCAGCTCCACCTGGTGCTTGGCGCACAGCGCGGCGAGCACCGCGATGGTCTGGTCCCACTGGTTCTTCGGCGCGTGCGGGTAGACGGTGGCGGTGTCCAGCAGCTTGCCGGTGGCATCGACCACGGCGACCTTCACGCCGGTGCGCAGGCCCGGGTCCAGGCCCAGGGTGGCGCGCGGGCCGGCCGGAGCGGCCAGCAGCAGGTCGTGCAGGTTGCGCGCGAACACGTTGATCGCCTCAAGGTCGGCGCCTTCGCGCAGCTCGCCCAGCAGGTCGGTTTCCAGGTGGGTGTAAAGCTTGACTTTCCAGGTCCAGCGCACCACTTCGGAGAGCCACTTGTCAGCGGCGCGGCCCTGGTTACTCACGCCGAAGCGCTCGCCAATCATGATTTCGCAAGGGTGCGAGGTGCCCGGCAGTTCTTCGCCGACCTTCAGGGCGACGCTGAGGATGCCCTCGTTGCGGCCACGGAAGATCGCCAGTGCACGGTGCGATGGGGCGTTCTTCAGCGGTTCGTCGTGCTCGAAGTAGTCGCTGAACTTGGCGCCTTCGGTTTCCTTGCCCGGCACCATGCGCGCGGTGAGGGTGGCGTTGTCCTTGAGGAAGCTGCGCAGGCGGTCGAGCAGCGTGGCGTCCTCGGCGAAGCGTTCCATGAGGATGTACTTGGCGCCTTCGAGCACGGCCTTGGTGTCGGCGAAGCCCTTCTCGGCATCGACGAAGCGCGCGGCTTCGCTTTCCGGGGTCAGGCTCGGGTCGGCGAACAGCGCGTCGGCCAGTTCGCCCAGGCCGGCTTCCAGGGCGATCTGGCCCTTGGTGCGGCGCTTCTGCTTATAGGGCAGGTAGAGGTCTTCGAGGCGGGTCTTGGTGTCGGCCAGGTTGATCTCACGGGCCAGTTCCGGGGTCAGCTTGCCCTGTTCCTCGATGCTGGCGAGAATCGCGCCGCGGCGCTCGTCCAGTTCGCGCAGGTAGCGCAGGCGCTCTTCGAGCATGCGCAGCTGGGTGTCGTCCAGGCTGCCGGTGACTTCTTTCCGGTAGCGGGCGATGAAGGGGACGGTGGAGCCTTCGTCGAGCAGGGCGACGGCAGCGGCGACTTGCTGCGGTTGAACGCGGCCGGAGGGCAGTGCGGAAAGCTCTTCGGCGATACGGGTGTTGATGCTGTCCATGAATCCACCTGACAAAACAATCGAATTACGGGACGTCAGGACCGGAGTTCCGGCCTCACGACAGGCTCTGTGACAACGCCCCGCCGCAAAAGCGCCGCATTATACCCACGACAATTTCACCGGGTGGGCGGCTGGTCGGGGAAAAATCTGCTAACAATGGACAAGCCGTGATGCGCGGCTGCTGGGCGATAATGCCCGCCGAATCAGATTCTGGGAGTTTCCATGAGCAACGCTGCCACCCTGCCCGAAGGCGAAAAGATCCTCGTGGTCGATGACGACGCGCGCCTGCGCCGTCTGCTCGAACGCTTCCTCGACGAGCAGGGTTATCGCGTCCGCGCCGTCGAAAACACCGAGCAGATGGACCGCCTGCTGGCCCGCGAACTGTTCCAGCTGGTGGTGCTCGACCTGATGATGCCCGGCGAGGATGGTCTCTCGGCGTGCAAGCGCCTGCGCGAGTCGAACAACCAGATCCCGATCATCATGCTCACCGCCAAGGGCGACGAATCCAGCCGCATCTCCGGCCTGGAACAGGGCGCTGACGACTACCTGGCCAAACCCTTCAATCCGCGCGAATTGCTGGCGCGGATCAAGGCCGTGCTGCGCCGCCAGGCGCCGCTGGTACCGGGCGCGCCGGCGGGCGAAGACGAGATCGTCACCTTCGGCGACTATGAACTGCACCTGGCGACCCGCGAACTGAAGAAGGGCGAGGAAGTGCACATGCTCACCACCGGTGAGTTCGCCGTGCTCAAGGCCCTGGTACAGCACGCCCGCGAGCCGCTGACCCGCGACAAGCTGATGAACCTGGCCCGCGGCCGCGAGTGGGATGCCCTGGAGCGCTCCATCGACGTGCAGATTTCCCGCCTGCGCCGGCTGATCGAGCCCGATCCGTCGAAGCCGCGCTACATCCAGACCGTCTGGGGCGTGGGCTACGTATTCGTACCGGACGGCGCCGCTCGCAAGTGATCGACCTCGCCGGGGCGAAGCCCTTCGCCCCGGCCGTTTGTGTTTCCCTGGTAACGCCTTCTTGAAGACACCCCTCTGGTTCCCGCAAAGCTTCTTCGCCCGCACCCTCTGGCTGGTGCTCATTGTCGTGCTGTTCTCCAAGGCTCTGACCCTGGTCTACCTGCTGATGAACGAAGACATGCTGGTCGACCGCCAGTACAGCCACGGCGCAGCGCTGACCGTGCGCGCCTACTGGGCGGCCGACGAGAAATCGCGCGAAGCGATCGCCCAGTCTGCCGGGCTGAAGTGGGCACCCCACGAGCAGGGGCAGCCGGAGGAAGTGCACTGGCCGTACACGGAAATCTTCCAGCGGCAGATGCGCATGGAGCTGGGCATCGACACCGAGACGCGCCTGCGCATCCATCATCCGTCGATGCTCTGGGTGCGCGCGCCGACCCTGGGCGATGGCTGGATCGGCGTACCGCTCTACCCGCACCCACTGCGCGGCCAGCAGATCTGGAGCGTGCTGGGCTGGTTCCTCGGCATCGGCCTGTTGTCCACCGCGGCGGCGTGGATCTTCGTGCGGCAGCTCAGCCAGCCGCTCAAGCGCCTGGTCTTCGCCTCCCGCGAGTTCGGCAAGGGGCGCAGCGTGCGCCTGCCGCTGGGGCAGGAAACACCCAGCGAGATGGCCGAGGTGTACCGCGCCTTCAACCAGATGGCCGACGATGTCGAGCAGGCCGGGCGTGAGCGCGAGCTGATGTTGGCCGGCGTCTCTCACGACTTGCGCACGCCGTTGACGCGTCTGCGCCTGTCGCTGGAGCTGATGCCCGAAAGCGACCGCGAGATGGTCGAGGACATGGTGCGTGACATCGAGGACATGGATGCCATCCTCGACCAGTTCCTCGCCTTCATCCGCGATGGCCGCGACGAGCCGGTGGAGGAGGGCGACCTCGCCGACCTGATCCGCGAAGTGGCCGACGCGTTCAACCAGACCGGCAATCGTGTGCGCCTGTGCCTGGAGACGCTGCCGCTGTTCCGCTTCCGTCGCGTATCGATCAAGCGTCTGCTCGGCAACCTGATCGAGAACGGCCTCAACCACGGCGGTGGCAAGGTCGAAGTGGCGGCCCACGTCGCCGGTGGCGGCGGTGCGCCCTACGTGGTGCTCAGCGTGCTGGACCGTGGCGCGGGCGTCGATCCGCAGGAGTTGGACAACATCTTCAACCCCTTCTTCCGTGGCGACAAAGCGCGCGGCGGCAAGGGCACCGGCCTGGGGCTGGCGATCGTCAAGCGTATCGCCGAACAGCACGGCGGCAGCATCGAGCTGCGCAACCGCGAGGGTGGTGGCGTGGAAGCGCGCGTCTGCCTGCCGCTGGGCCTGCTGCTGCCGCGCGACGCGCATTGAGAGCCTGCTTGCGATCTGCTGCGCGTCGGCATAACTGTGTTGAGGCCAGCCGAGAAGTGCTCATTGACTGCAGTCAACTCCGCTTTCTCAGCTGTCCTCGCCTTGTTCTGCTCTAGCTCGCGAGATCGTAAACAGACTCTAATCCCAGCGCAGGGATTTTCCTTCCAGCACCGCCCTGCGCCCGTAGGGCCAGGCGCGGTTGTGCGCACCGTGGCCGCTGGGCAGGCCGTGGTAGAGCGGGGCGCCCAACCGCGCAGCGTACTCGGCGAAGATTTCTTCCAGGCTGTGGGCCACGCCCTTGCGCGGGCAATCGGTGAAGGTGCCGAGGCAGATCGCGCCCAGGCGCGCGCCGTTCAGGCTGTTGAGCAGCTGCCAGAGGCTGCGTTCGATTCGGTAGTAGGGCTCGCCGACGTCCTCGAGGATCAGGATCGCGCCATCAGGCACATACAGCGCACCGGCGGTGCCGGCCATGCAGGCCAGTGCGGTGAGGTTGCCGCCGATCAATTCGCCTTCCACCGCTGTCTTCGGCCCCGCCAGATGCTGTGTCGCCAGCTTGCCGGGGCCGCCGGCCAGTACGTGGCTGATCGAGGCCAGGGAAGCCAGGCGCTCACGCTGCTCGCTGGGCGCGCTCAGCGGTTGCAGGCCCAGCCCGGTGGCGACCATGCCGTGGATCGCTGGCAGGCTCTGGCGGTGGAAAGCGCTGAGCAAAATGGAGATGTCCGAGAAGCCGATCAGCGGGCGCGGTGAGGCTGCCTTGAGGCGTTGCCAGTCCAGTTGCGGGATGAGTTGTCCACAGCCGTAGCCGCCACGCAGGCACCAGACGGCGCTGACGCCGTCCAGCTCGAAGGCGGTGTGGAAGTCTTCCAGGCGTTGCTCAGGCGTGCCGGCCAGGTAGCGATAGCGTGCGTCGGCGTGGGTGCCCAGGTGGTAGTCCACGCCCAGCACTTCAAGTTGACGCAGCGTGGCTTCCAGCACCTCTTCTGCGATGGCCGAGGCTGGCGCTACCAGGGCGACACGGCGTTCGATGGGCGACCATTGGAGTTCGGAGAAGCGCGGTGATTTGGGCATAGGGGCATTCAAAGGCGTGCAGTGGTTCAGTTTGAGGGTCGGGGTGCTTTATGAGGCGTCTGAGTGGACATCCCTGCCGAGACATTGTGCCCGTCGGAATCCCCGGCCTGACCATCCCTGGCCAGTTGTTCGCCGGGATGACGCATGCGCCCCGGCTCACCCCTTGCCCTTGGTCCGCGCCAGGTGCGGCCCGCCATTCTTCTCCAGGTACTCGATGATCACCCCGGCGATGTCCTTGCCGGTGGTGGTCTCGATGCCCTCCAGGCCCGGCGAGGAGTTCACTTCCATCACCAACGGCCCATGGTTGGAGCGCAGGATGTCGACGCCGGCGACGTGCAGGCCCATCACCTTGGCGGCGCGGATGGCGGTCATGCGCTCCTCGGGGGTGATCTTGATCAGGCTGGCGCTGCCGCCGCGGTGCAGGTTGGAGCGGAACTCGCCGGCTGCGGCCTGGCGCTTCATCGATGCGATCACCTTGTCGCCGACCACGAAGCAGCGGATATCGGCGCCACCGGCTTCCTTGATGTACTCCTGCACCATGATGTTGTGCTTGAGCCCCATGAACGCCTCAAGCACGGATTCGGCGGCCTTCTCCGTCTCGCAGAGCACCACGCCGATGCCCTGGGTGCCTTCCAGCAGCTTGATCACCAGCGGCGCGCCGCCGACCATCTCGATCAGGTCCGGTACGTCATCGGGGGAATGGGCGAAGCCCGTCACCGGCAGGCCGATGCCCTTGCGCGACAGCAGTTGCAGCGAGCGCAGCTTGTCGCGGGAGCGGGCGATGGCCACCGATTCGTTGAGCGGGAATACCCCCATCATCTCGAATTGGCGCAGCACGGCGCAGCCATAGAAGGTCACCGAGGCGCCGATGCGCGGGATCACCGCGTCGAAACCTTCCAGCGGCTTGCCGCGGTAGTGGATCTGCGGCTTGTGGCTGGCGATGTTCATGTAGGCGCGGAGGGTGTCGATCACCACCATCTCGTGGCCGCGTTGCTGCCCGGCCTCCACCAGCCGACGGGTGGAATACAGACGCGGATTGCGCGACAGCACAGCAATTTTCATTGATCACCTGGAAGGGTGGCGGGAACCATGATGAGGGGTTTGTCTTGTACGTAGGTGAGGCCGGGGTTGACCACGAGCTGGCCCTGAACCAGCGCCTTGGAGCCTAGCAGCACGCGGTAGCGCATGGTCTTGCGGCACGCCAGGGTGAATTCCACTGACCAGGCGCGATCGCCGAGGGCCAGCAACGTGCGGATCACGTAGCGGGTCTGGGCCTGGCCGTTGGAGCTCTTGATGGTCTTCATCGTCACCACCGGCGCTTCGCAGCGGTGGCGGCGCTGCACCTGGGTACCCAGGTGGGCGATGAAGCGTACCCAGTCCTGGCCGCCACGCTGGAACGGCACGATGTCACTGGCATGCAGGGTGGAGGTGCTGGCGCCGGTATCGATCTTCGCGCGCAGGCCCACCATGCCCAGTTCGGGCAGGGCGATCCATTCGCGCAGACCAATTACCGACAGCTGGTCGAAAGTCTTCAAGGCAGGCGTCCCCGGCGTTTGCCGGCATTCTAGTCAGGCCGGTTGTGCCCCGCCAGCGGGGTGCACGGTACACTCGCAGGCCCGCATGACGAGGTTGTGACGTGAGCGAGAAAGACGACGACAAGGTCCGCCTGGACAAGTGGCTGTGGGCGGCGCGCTTCTACAAGACCCGCTCCCTGGCCAAGGAAGCCATCGACGGTGGCAAGGTGCATTGCCGGGGCGAGCGCTGCAAGCCGGGTAAGGAACCCAAGGTTGGCGACGAATACGTGATCCGCACCGGCTTCGACGAGCGCACGGTCGTGGTGAAGGCGCTGTCGATGGTGCGTCGTGGCGCACCTGAGGCGCAGTTGCTCTACGAAGAGACCGCCGACAGCGTGAAGCGCCGCGAGGATGCTTCTGCCATGCGCAAGGCCGGCGCGCTGGGCGTGCAGACCGACGGGCGGCCGACCAAGAAGCAGCGTCGCCAGCTGTTCAGCTTCCGCGATCAGGAGTGAGCAGCCGGCGAGGGCCGCAGGCGCCTCGCCGGGGGTGAACGGCCCTCAGGCCGCGACGACGCTCAGGCGCTTGAGCAGCGGTATTTTCGCCGCCAGGCGGAACAGCGGATCGGTCCAGCGAACCAGCGCGGCGCTGGCCACGGCGGCGAAGGGCGTGAAGCAGCTCCAGGCCAGGGCCACCAGCGCCATCTGCACGCCGCCGATGTAGTCATCCTGGCCCCAGTGGGCGCCGGCTACCAGGCGCGGCAGCATGAACAGCAGCGCGAGGCCCCAGATCACCACCCATTGCAGGGCGGTGCGGGCGAACAGGGTGAGGAACAGCGCCCAGATCAGCAACACCGAGGCGTGGTCGCCAGGGAAACTGCGGGCCGACTCGTCCTTCACCTCGAAGGGCGTGTCTTCCCACTGCGGGAAGAAGTGCTCCAGGCGCACGGCATCCGGCGCAATGCTGGAAATGCTTGCATGCTGCCAGCCCAGCTTGTGGGCAATCTTCGCGTAAAGGATGCGGACCACCACCAGAACCACGGCTGCGCATAAAAAGCCGAAAGTCGCGGCGCGGGCCTGGCTGGCCTTGAAGATCCAGTCACCACGGATCAGCAGAAGCAGCAGGATCACCCCGACCAGCAGGTCGAACGGCCGGGTGCTGGCCACGGCCCAGGTCAGGCGCCAGGCTTCGTTGGTCGCCAGCGGCTGGTTGAGCAGGCTGAACAGGCTGAAATCGAACAGGTCCATCGCACTGCGAGTAGGCTCCCAGAGCCACAGCAGAAGCAGGGCGAGGGCCATCAGGTGACAGGCGATGAAGGGCTTCCAGGACCAGGTGGCTTGGAACGGCGTGGTTTTGTCCATAAAATCGATTCCCCCTTCTGACAACGGTTCCGGGTTGCCGGATACGACAAAGCGCGCTTTATAGGCCTTTGCCATCAACTTGTCATTTATTTGTGCCTATCGCAGCGTTGTGCCCAGCATGTCTCAGATCGATCAAAGTCAGCGTTTCCTGTTCGACAACACCGATGTTCGCGGTGAGCTGGTGGAGCTCGACCGCAGTTATGCCGAAGTGTTGGCCAAGCACCCCTATCCGCAGCCGGTCGCCCAACTGCTGGGAGAAATGCTAGCCGCGGCCGCGCTACTTTGCGGCACTCTCAAATTCGACGGTCTGCTGGTGCTGCAGGCGCGCTCCGCCGGCGCCGTTCCGCTGCTGATGGTGGAGTGTTCCAGTGCTCGTGAAGTGCGTGGCCTGGCCCGCTACGACGCCGAGGCCATCGGTGACGCCGCCGGCCTTGCCGAGCTGATGCCCCATGGCGTGCTGACGCTCACCGTCGATCCGAAGAACGGCAAACGCTACCAGGGCATCGTGCCGCTGGAGGGCGCGACCCTGGCCGAGTGCCTGTCGACCTACTTCGCCACCTCCGAGCAGTTGCCGACCCGCTTCTGGCTCAACGCCGACAGCCGCCGCGCCCGCGGCCTGCTGTTGCAGCAATTGCCAGCGGACCGCCAGCGCGACATCGAGTCGCGGGAAGCCAGCTGGCAGCACGTCACCACCCTGGCCGATACCCTCACCGCCGAGGAACTGCTGGGCCTGGACAATCCCACCGTGCTGCATCGCCTGTACCACGAAGACGACGTGCGCCTGTTCGAGCCGCAGCCGCTGGTATTCCGTTGCAGCTGTTCCCGGGAACGCTCGGCCAATGCGCTGGTCAGTCTTGGGCAGGACGACGCCGAGCGTCTGCTGGCCGAAGAGGACGGCGAAATCGTCATCGACTGCCAGTTCTGCAACCAGCGCTACCGTTTCGACGGCTCCGACGTTGCCCAGCTGTTCTCGGGTGGCGGAAGCCAGACGCCGTCAGAAACCCGCCATTGACCGCTTCGATTTGTCCGATAGCCGAACCAATGGCGCTCTCGCCAGATCAGAGGCTGCACGAGAACAGTTCTTTTCTGGCATAATCCCGCGACTTTTTTCCGCGGTAGTGGGAATCAGAAGTCACTACGCAATGTTTGGAGGACTCGGCTTCGGCCGACGGGGACCCACATGACGCAAGCCAACAAAGCCGTTTACACCGATATCAGCGTTGCCCAACTGGTTGAAGAAGCCATTCGCCGCGGCGAAGGCGAACTCGCCGACAACGGCTCGCTGGTCGTGAAAACCGGCCACCGCACCGGCCGCTCGCCTGCCGACCGTTTCATCGTCGAAGAGCCGGGCAGCAAGGATTCCATCGCATGGGGCGCCATCAACCGTCCGTTCCCGGCCGACAAGTTCGATGCCCTGTGGGACCGTGTCCAGGCGTTCAATAACGCCCAGGAACACTTCGTCTCCCACGTTCATGTAGGTTCCGCCGCGGATCACTACCTGGCCGTCAAGATGACCACCGCCACTGCCTGGCAGAACCTGTTCGGCCGCGCACTGTTCATTGAGCCCGAGCAGTACAACCCGGCCGGCCGCGAAGAGTGGCAGGTGCTCAACGTCGCCAACTTCGAGTGCGTGCCCGAGCGTGACGGCACCAACTCCGATGGCTGCGTGATCCTCAACTTCGCCCAGAAGAAAGTGCTGATCGCCGGCATGCGCTACGCCGGTGAAATGAAGAAGGCCATGTTCGGCGTGCAGAACTACCTGCTGCCGGAAAAAGACGTGCTGCCGATGCACTGCGCCGCCAACATCGGTGAAGCCGGCGACGTGACCCTGTTCTTCGGCCTGTCCGGCACCGGCAAGACCACCCTGTCCGCCGACGAAAGCCGCTACCTGATCGGCGACGACGAGCACGGCTGGGGCGAAGGCGTTGTCTTCAACATCGAAGGCGGCTGCTACGCCAAGTGCATCGACCTGTCCGAGAAGAACGAGCCGGTCATCTGGAAAGCCATCAAGTTCGGCGCCGTGCTGGAAAACGTCGTCCTCGACGAAAACCGCACCCCGAACTACGCCGATGACAGCCTGACCCAGAACTCCCGCGCGGCCTACCCGCTGGAAAACGTCGAGAAGCGTTCCGAGAAGAACCTCGGCGGCGAGCCGAATGCCGTGATCTTCCTGACCTGCGACCTGACCGGCGTTCTGCCGCCGGTGTCGATCCTGAACAACGAGCAGGCGGCCTACCACTTCCTGTCCGGCTACACCGCGCTGGTGGGTTCCACCGAAATGGGTTCGGGCGGCGGCATCAAGTCGACCTTCTCCACCTGCTTCGGCGCACCGTTCTTCCCGCGTCCGGCTGGCGTTTACGCCGAGCTGCTGATCAAGCGCATCCAGGCCTTCGGTTCCAAGGTCTACCTGGTCAACACCGGCTGGACCGGCGGTGGCTACGGCGTCGGCAAGCGCTTCAACATCCCGACCACCCGTGGCGTGATCGCCGCCATCCAGAGCGGCGCTCTGGTCGGCGCCGAGACCGAGCACCTGGACATCATCAACCTGGACGTACCGAAGGTCGTTCCGGGCGTCGAGACCAACCTGCTCAACCCGCGCAACACCTGGGAAGACAAGGCTGCCTACGACGAAGCTGCCAAGGGCCTGGCCAGCAAGTTCATCGAGAACTTCAAGAAGTTCGACGTGAGCGACGCCATCAAGAACGCCGGCCCGCAGCTGTAAGCGAGCCTGTTCTGGAAAGAGCCGCCTTCGGGCGGCTTTTTCATTGGTGCCTGGGATCGGTCATGCTCCTGGTGCTCTGCGTACGAGCGAGCCTGTGCCCAACAAGGGTGTGGGGCAATGCCGTTATCCATGAGGAATGGATTCGGCCTCGGCAACCGGCGTTTGGCTGTTCGCGAGCAAGCTCGCTCCTACAACAGACATCCTTAGGCTCAAGTCATCGTCCATGACAGGCAAGGGAGTTATCCACATGCGCGACACCCTCGAACGCGTCTTCGGTTTCCGCCAGTTCCGCCCCGGCCAGGAGGCGGCGGTCAGCGCAGTGCTGGCCGGGCGCTCGGCTGCCGCGATCTTTCCTACCGGCTCGGGCAAGTCGTTGTGCTACCAGTTGCCTGCGCTACTGCTGCCGCACCTGACGCTGGTGGTCTCGCCGCTGCTGGCGTTGATGCAGGACCAGCTCGCCTTCCTCGCCCGCCACGGCATCGCCGCCGCGAGCATCGATTCGGCGCAGAGCCGCGAGCAGACCGCGCAGACCATGGCCCGCGCGCGTAGCGGCGAGCTGAAGGTGCTGATGATTTCGGTCGAACGCCTGAAGAACGAGCGCTTCCGCCACTTCATCAGCGAGGTGCCGATTTCCCTGTTGGTGGTGGACGAGGCGCACTGCATCTCGGAGTGGGGCCACAACTTCCGCCCCGACTACCTGAAGTTGCCGGACTATCAGAAGCAGTTCCGCATTCCCCAGGTGCTGCTGCTCACCGCCACGGCGACGCCCGCGGTGATCGCCGACATGCGCAGCAAGTTCGCCATCGCCGAGAGCGACGTGGTCACCACCGGTTTCTACCGAGCCAACCTCGACCTGCAGGTAGAGCCGATCTCCAGCGCCGCTCGCCGTGCCCGGCTGGTGGAGTGGCTGCGCGAGCGTCCGGGCAGGCCGGCCATCGTCTACGTCACCCAGCAGAAGACCGCCGAGGAGATCGCCGCGCATCTGGCCGAGCGCGGTATTCCCGCCTGTGCCTACCACGCCGGGATGGAACACCCGGAGCGCGAGAGTATCCAGCGCCGCTTCATGGAGGGCCGGCTGAACTGCATCGTCGCCACCATCGCCTTCGGCATGGGCATCGACAAGAGCGACATCCGCCAGGTAGTGCACTACGACCTGCCCAAGTCGCTGGAGAACTACAGCCAGGAAATCGGCCGCGCCGGGCGCGACGGCCAGCGCTCGGAATGCCTGGTGCTGGCCAACCGCGACAGCCTCAACGTGCTGGAGAACTTCGTCTACGGCGACACACCCGAGCGTGAAGGCATCCGCAGCGTAATGGAGGACATCCGCCAGGCGCCGAATGGCCAGTGGGAGACCATGCTGGTGCCGTTGTCGGACCAGTCGAACATCCGCCAGCTGCCACTCAAGACGCTGCTGGTGCAGCTGGAGCTACGCGGCATCATCGCGCCACGCTTCGCCTATTTCGCCGAATATCGCTACAAGCTGCTGATCGATTCCTCCGCGCTGCTGAGCCACTTTGAGGGCGAGCGGCGGCAGTTCGTCGAAGCCATCCTCACCACTTCGGCCCGCGCGCGAACCTGGGCGACCCTGGACTTCGACACACTCTACAGCCGCCATGGCGCCGAGCGCTCACGGGTGGTGAAGGCGCTGGATTACTTCCAGGAGCGCGGCTGGGTGGAGCTGGAGAGCAAGCAGATGACGGAGGTCTACTCGGTGCGCGACGCCTCCTTCGCTGTGGATCAGTTGAGCGAGGAGCTGCACGGCTACTTCAAGCGCCACGAGGAAAGCGAGATCGCCCGCATCGGCGCCATGCTCGATCTGCTGGGCAGCTCCGAATGCCTGAGCTGGCGCCTCGCCCGGTACTTCGGCGACCAGCAGGCGCCGCGCCAGTGTGGTCACTGTTCGGTATGCGCCGGCCATGTCGCCCGCCTGCCGGAACCGCCTGCACTGCCGGCTCTGGATGGCCAGTCGCTGCACAACCGATGCGACGCCTTCCTGGAGAAGTACCGCAGTGCCCGAGGCACCGCGCCCAGCGCCGACTGCATCACGCGCTTCCTCTGTGGCATCAGCGTGCCGGCCTTCACCCGCATGCGCGCGCGTGGATTGCCGGGCTACGCCACGCTGGAAGACTACCCCTACGCCCAGGTGCGCGACTGGGTACAGGCGCAGCTCTGAACGGCTGAATTCGGCGGTGCCACGCACGACTAAAGGTCGGCGTGATGCCGCCCGGGCTGCTTGTAGGGTGAGGGGAGGAAATTCCTCCTAGACTCACCAGGCACTGCCTGCCCAACGGCCGAGGAGCCCCAAGCATGTCCGTCGAGCACCTGGATGTACTGATCATCGGCGCCGGCCTGTCCGGCATCGGCGCCGCCTGTCACCTGCAGAAGCAATGCCCCGGCAAGTCCTACGCCATCCTCGAAGGCCGCGAGGCCATGGGCGGCACCTGGGACCTGTTCCGCTACCCTGGCATCCGCTCCGACTCGGACATGTACACCCTGGGCTACAACTTCAAGCCCTGGACCGATCCCAAGGCCATCGCCGACGGCCCGTCGATCCTCAACTACATCCGCGAAACCGCCCGCGAGTACCGCGTCGAGGACAAGGTGCGCTACCGCCACCGCGTGCTCAAGGCCGACTGGGACAGCAACACCGCACGCTGGAACCTCAGCGTGCAGCGCGGCGATGAAGAGGAGCCCGTGCGCATGAGTGCGCAATTCCTCTTCATGTGCACCGGCTACTACCGCTACGACGCCGGCTACACCCCGGACTTCCCGGGCCGCGAAAGCTTTGGCGGGCAGGTCATCCACCCGCAGCTGTGGCCGGAGAATTTCGACTACAGCGGCAAGCGCATCGTGGTGATCGGCAGCGGCGCCACCGCCGTCACGCTGATCCCCTCGCTGACCGACAAGGCCGCCCATGTCACCATGCTGCAGCGCTCGCCGTCCTACGTGATCACCCTGCCGGCGAAGGACCCGATCTCCAACTTCCTGCGCAACTTCCTGCCGGAGAAGTGGGTGTACCGCCAGGCGCGGGCGCGCAACGTGACCATGCAGATGATCTTCTTCATGGCTTCCAAGGCGTTCCCCGGCGCGGTGCGCAAGCTGATGCTCAAGCTGGCCAACCTGCAGCTGGGCAAGGATTTCGACATGCGTCACTTCAGCCCGCGCTACAAGCCGTGGGACGAGCGCGTGTGCTGCGTGCCGGACGGCGACCTGTTCAAGGCACTGCGCCAGGGGCGAGCCTCGGTGGTGACCGAGCACATCGAGCGCTTCACCGAGAAAGGCATCCTGCTCAAGTCCGGGCAACTGCTCGAAGCGGACGTGATCGTCACCGCCACCGGGCTCGACCTGGTGATGTTCGGCGGCGCGGAACTGGCCATCGACGGCAAGCCGTTCGACGTCACCCAGAGCATGGGCTATCGGGGTATCATGCTGCGCGATCTGCCCAACCTGGCGGCCATCGTCGGCTACACCAACGCCAGCTGGACGCTCAAGGCGGACCTGTCCAGCGAGTACTTCTGCCGCCTGATCAACCACCTCGATGCTATCGGCATGCGCCAGTGCACGCCGCGTCAGACCGATGGATCGGTGAAGGAAGAGCCCTTCCTCAACCTCAACTCCGGCTATATCCAGCGCGCTGCCGACCGCATGCCCAAGCAGGGCGACCGCACGCCGTGGAAGCTCTACCAGAACTACGCGCTGGACCTGGCCCTGCTGCGCTTCGGCAAGGTCGAGGATGGCTACCTGAGCTTCACCTCGCCCAAGCAGCGCCAGGCCACGGCCGCGCCGGTGGAAGCGCTGGAGAGCTGATGGGCATTCGGAGCCCGCCGGTCCTGGCGGGCTTCGTTCTATCGAGGCAGCGGATAGACATTATCGATATGCCGTTCTGCCACGGAGCTGCCTCTGGGCTTACCATGCGCGCCATTCCCGCCCATGCCAGCCAGAGGATTTTCCATGCTGATCGAAGACGCCATCCGCAGCCGCCGCTCCATCCGTGGTTTCGACACTTCCTACGTGATGAGCCGCGAGGAGAAGGACGACCTGCTGCAACAGGCGCTGCTCGCGCCCACCTCGTTCAACCTGCAGCACGTGCGCCTGGTGGAAGTCAGCGACCCGCAGCTGCGTGCGCAGATCCGCGAAGCCGGCTGGGACCAGGTGCAGATGACCGACGCTTCGATGCTGGTGATCGTCTGCGCGCAGGTCGACAGCTGGGAGAAGAATGCCGAACGCGTGTGGGACGGCGCCCCGGTTGAAGTGAAGAACTACATGGTCGGCGCCA
The DNA here is from genome assembly GCF_001675465.2 of Pseudomonas sp. AU12215. Lineage (NCBI taxonomy): Bacteria > Pseudomonadati > Pseudomonadota > Gammaproteobacteria > Pseudomonadales > Pseudomonadaceae > Pseudomonas > Pseudomonas sp. AU12215. The sequence goes on along the minus strand of NZ_MACM02000186.1, from coordinate 112,034 downwards.
TCGACGGCTACTACAGAGGCAAACCGCAGACCCAGCGCGACGAAGCCATGCGCAGCAGCGGCCTGGTGGCCCAGACCCTGATGCTCGCCGCCCGTGGTCGTGGCCTGGACAGCGTGCCGATGGTCGGTTTCGATTTCGACGCCGTGGGCAAGCTGATCAACCTGCCGGCCAACCATGCCATCGGCCTGATGATCGCCGTGGGCAAGCAGGCGGTTGAAGCCAAGCCGCGCATTGGTCGCCTGCCGCTGGAAGAGACGATCGTTCGCGATCGCTTCTGATCCCCACGAAACGCGCCTCCGGGCGCGTTTCTGCTTTCTTCTGCACACCGCCCGCCTCCGAGCCTGTGTCTTCCCTCACCCTAACCCTCTCCCAGAGGGAGAGGGGACTGGAGCGTGCCGGCTGTAACCGTGCCATCAGCCGGTGCGGACAGCTCCCTCTCCCTCTGGGAGAGGGCGGGGGTGAGGGTAGCCCTCGAGCGCAAGGTTCACATTTGCGTGCCCCGCCCTCAATCCGGCGCCGCCTCGATGATCCGCTCGACCAACCACTGCAACGCCGCATCCCGCTCGCGCTGGGCGAGGTACACCAGCTCCAGGTGGAACTGCCCCACATCGAACGGCAGCTCCAGCACCTGCAACGGCAGCAACTCGGCGAAGTAGGCCGCCAGCCGCGTCGGCAGCACCGTCAGCAAATCCGTGGTTGCCACCAGATGCGCCGCCTGCAGGTAGTTGGGCGTGGTGTAGGCGATTTCCCGCTTGAGTCCCTGGCTGGCCAGCCACTGGTCGACCATGCCCTTGGTCTGCCCGCCGGAAACCCACAGGTGCCTTTGCTGGAGAAACGTCTCCAGATCGATCCCTCCATCCACCTGCGAATGCCCGCGCCTGGCTAGCAGGCGCAGCGTCTCGCTCACCCAAGGGCGGCGCTGGAAGCGCGCTGGCAAGTCTTCGAAGCGGCCCAGCACGAGATCGAGATTGCCCTTGTCCAGCGCCTCGGCCGGTAGCGTTGGTGTCAGGTGCTGGATGGCCAGGCCCATGCCCGGCGCCGTACTGCCCAGACTTTCGAGCAGGTGTGGCATGCACAATGCTTCCACATAGTCGGTCAGTGCCAGGGTGAAGCGCTGGCGGCTGCGCGCTGGGTCGAAGCTGTCGCCGCCGGCCAGGCTCTGGCCGATGCGCTGCAGCGCATCGCGGATCGGCGCTTCCAGCTCCAGCGCCCGGGGCGTCGGCTGCATCGCCCGGCCGACACGCACCAGCAGCGGATCATCGAGCAGCTCGCGCAGGCGGTTCAGCGCGTTGCTCACCGCCGGCTGGCTCAGCGACAGGCGCTCCGCCGCGCGCGAGACGTTGCGCTCGCGCAGCAGCGCGTCCAGCACCCGCAGCAGGTTGAGGTCGAACGTATTCATATTCATCGGCTGAATGCCACTTATCACAACTCAAAATTTCAAAAATAGTACCGCCTTCCCTAAGGTGAGTGGTCTTCAAACGAGCGTTTCAGGCTGACAAGAGGATCAACATGAGCCAGAACATCCGCATCGCCAGCGCCGCCGTCATTGGCGCCGGCACCATGGGCCGGGGCATTGCCATGTGCCTGGCGAACGCCGGCGTGCAGGTCCTGTGGCTGGACAACAACCCGCAGATGCTGACCCAGGCCCTCGGCGCCGTGGCCGACACCTACGCCCACAACGTCCGCCAGGGCCGCATCGACGAGGCCGAGGCGGCGCGCCGCCGCGCGCGTATCTCCCAGGTGGCGAACTACGCGGCGATCCGCGAAGTGGACCTGGTGATCGAGGCGGTATACGAGAACCTGGAGCTCAAGCAGTCGATCTTCCGCGAGCTGGACGCGGCGCTGAAACCCTCGGCGATCCTGGCATCCAACACGTCCTACCTGGACGTCGACGCCATCGCCGCCGTGACCTCGCGGCCGTCCCAGGTGCTCGGCCTGCACTTCTTCAGCCCGGCGCACATCATGAAGCTGCTGGAGATCGTGCGCGGTGCGAAGACCGCGCCCGCCGTGCTCGAAGCCGCGCTGGAACTGGGCGAGCGCATGGGCAAGGTCAGCGTGGTGGCCGGCAACTGCCACGGCTTCATCGGCAACCGCATGCTGGAGAAGTACGTCCAGGAGTCGCGCCGGTTGATCCTCGAAGGCTCGCTGCCGCACCAGGTGGACGCGGCGATCCAAAGCTTCGGTTTCGCCATGGGGCCGTTCCGCATGTTCGACGTGGTCGGTATCGACCTCGAATGGCGCGCCCGCGAGTTGGCCGGCAAGGGCCAGGACGCGCCGACCGTGCAGGTGGATAACCGCCTGTGCGAGATGGGCCGTTTCGGCCAGAAGAGCGGCAACGGCTTCTATCACTACGAGCCGGGCAGCCGCCAGGCCGAGCATGACCCGGAAGTCGACGCCCTGGTGGTGCGCGAATCCGAGCGCCTGGGCTACGCCCGCCGCGATATCGGTGCCGAGGAAATCCTCGAGCGCTGCCTGCTGGCCCTGGTCAACGAAGGCGCGAAGATCCTCGACGAAGGCATCGCCTCCACCAGCGCCGACATCGACACCGTTTACCTCAATGGTTATGGCTTCCCCAAGGACAAGTCCGGCCCAATGGCCTGGGCCGATGCCCAGGGCCTGCAGAGCGTGCTGGCGCGCCTGCGCGACCTGGCTGGCGAGCACGGCGCGCACTGGCAGCCGGCCGCGCTGATCGAGCGCCTGGCCGCCGCCAATGGCCGCTTCGCCGACGTCAAACAGGAGCATTGAACATGAGTTACCAGGCACCCTTGCGCGACATGCGCTTCGTCCTCCACGAACTGTTCGACGTCAGCGCGCACTGCGAGCTGCTGGGCAACGGCCTCGACCGCGAGCTGATCGACGGCGTGCTGGAAGAAGGTGCGCGTTACACCGGCGAGGTGGTTGCACCGTTGAACCGCAACAGCGACGAGCAGGGCGCGACCCTGCTGAACGGTGAAGTCACTACCCCCGACGGTTTCCGCGAGGCGTACAAGCAGTACTGCGACAACGGCTGGGCGAGCATGACCGGGCCGACCGAGTTCGGCGGCCAGGGCTTCCCGCAGATGGTTTCGGCCAGCTTCCACGAGATGCTGATGGCTGCCTCGCTGTCCTTCCGCGTCTATTCCGGGCTGACCGAGGGCGCGGTGCTGGCGCTGTACAAGCACGGCGCGCCGGAGCTTCAGCGCGACTACCTGGCGAAGATGGTCAGTGGCGTGTGGACCGGCACCATGTGCCTCACCGAGCCGCAGGCCGGTACCGACCTCGCGCTGCTGCGCACCCGCGCCGAGCCGCAGGCTGACGGCTCCTACAGCGTCAGCGGCAGCAAGATCTTCATCAGCGGCGGCGAACAGGACCTGTCGGAGAACATCGTCCACCTGGTGCTGGCGCGCCTGCCGGATGCGCCGGCCGGGGTGAAGGGCATCAGCCTGTTCCTCGTGCCCAAGTTCATCGCCAACCCCGACGGCACGCCGGGCGCGCGCAACGCCCTGAGCTGCGGTGCCATCGAGCACAAGATGGGCATCAAGGGCGCGTCCACCTGCGTGATGAACTTCGACGGCGCCACCGGCTGGCTGATCGGCCAGGCCAACCAGGGGCTGGCCTGCATGTTCACCATGATGAACGACGCGCGCTTCCAGGTCGGCCTGCAGGGACTGGGTATCGCCGAGCGCTCCTGCCAGGGCGCGCTGGCCTACGCCCGCGAGCGCCTGCAATCGCGCGCGCTGACCGGCGCGGCCCAGCCGTCGAAAGCCGCCGACCCGATCATCGTCCACCCGGACGTGCGGCGCATGCTGCTGACCCAGAAGACCCTGACCGAGGGCTGCCGGATGGTGTCGGCGCTCTGCGCACGGGAGCTGGACCTGGAGCACGGCCATCCCGAGGCGGACGGCCGCAAGGCCGCGGGCAAGCGCGCCGCATTGCTGATCCCCATCGTGAAGTCGTTCTTCACCGACGTCGGCCAGGAGGTTTCCAGCCTCGGCGTGCAGGTCTACGGCGGTCACGGCTACATTCGCGAGTGGGGCATGGAGCAGCTGATGCGCGACAGCCGCATCACTCAGATCTACGAAGGCACCAACGGCATCCAGGCGCTCGACCTGATCCGTCGCAAGCTGCTGGGCGACGGCGGTACGGAGTTGAATGCGCTGATGGGCGAACTGGCGGCGGTCTGCGAGACCGCAGGTGCCCACTCCGAGCTTGCCGGCTTGGCTGAAACTGTCCGCCAACGCCTGCTGGAATGGCGCAGCCTCACCAGCGAAGTGATCGCCGCCTGCCAGCGCGACCCGCAGGAAATCGGCGCCACCTCGGTGGACTTCCTGCAGTACTGCTCCTATGTGCTGCTGGCGGGCCTGTGGCTGCAGGCCGCTGGCGTGGCCCAGGCGAAGCTGGCGGCCGGCGAGGGCGATGCGGACTTCTACCGCGCCAAGCTCGCCAGCGCCGAGTTCTACGTCAAGCGCATCCTGCCGCGCGCCAGCATGCACCGCGAGGCGCTGCTGGGAGGTGCGGATTGCCTGATGGCGCTGGACGCGGAGCATTTCGCCTTCTGAGCCCAGGGCCCGAGGTTTTGCCGCGGGCCCGTCAGCTGCCGCGCTCCTGGCCGCACTGCGCACAGAAGCGTGCCTGAGGCGCGACAGCGGCGCCGCAGCCCTTGCATGGCGTGGCCTGTAGCGACCCGCCGCAGTTGTTGCAGAAGCGACTGTCCTGCGGGTTCTGCGCGCTGCACTGCGGGCAGGGCTGGGTGGGAGCCGCATTGGCTGTCGGTGGTGGTGCGGGTGCCGGCGGATAGCCCGGTGCGCCGTAACCGCCACCGTGCCCGCCATAACCGCCGCGGCCGTGGTGACCGCCCATCATCAAACGTTCGAGCCAACCCATGATGTACCTCCAGTTTCCCGTCGTGGGGTGGAGTCATTGGGCAGCCTGTAGTTGCTACAGGGTCAAGGCTTGGGAGTGTGAGCGGAGATTTCGCAAAAGAGCGCCCTATGAAAAACGCCGCGCTGGGTGATCGGGGCGGCGTTTTCTTTTGGTAATTCGGAGCTGGGTGTTCCCTCACCCTAACCCTGGCTGCGCGCCCCGCTCCTGAGGGAGAGGGGACCGTTCGGAGCGCTCTGGGAGTCAGGCGTCAGCCGGTCGATCAGGGAGAGCAGGATTCATCTCGGCACATACGGCTCCCTCTCCCTCTGGGAGAGGGCTGGGGTGAGGGGCTCCGGATACGCAGGGCTATCAGGCCCGCTCCCAAACCTCGAACGCATAGGCCGGCGTCTCGCCTTCCGCGTCGTGCTCGATGCTCGACGCCAGGTGCCACTGGCTTTCGTTCACTTCGGGGAAGTGCGCGTCGCCCGCCGGGCTCAGGCCCACGCGAGTCAGGTAGAGGCGTTCGGCGCGGCCCAGGGCTTCACCGTAGAGTTGCGCACCGCCGATCAGCATCAGCTCGTCGGCTTCCTCTTCCTTGGCCCATTGCTCGGCGCGCTCCAGGGCTGCGTCGAGGCTGGTGAAGACTTCCGCGCCTTCGAGCGTCAGGCCCGCCTGGCGGGTGACCACGATGTTCAGGCGGCCCGGCAGTGGGCGGCCGAGCGAATCCCAGGTCTTGCGGCCCATGATCACCGGCTTGCCCAGGGTCATGGCCTTGAAGTGCTTGAGGTCCTGCGGCAGGTGCCAGGGCAGGCGGTTGTCGACGCCGATCACGCGGTTCTCGGCAAGGGCGGCGATCATCGCCAGGGGCAGTGCTTGGGTCATCTCGACTCCAGTGGTGAACATCAGCGGGAACTCCCGTTGCCAGAGGATACCAGCCGCTCGCCGTCGGCGGGGCCGGCGGGTGGCGGAACGCGCATGAAGAAGGTGCCGTCCTCGTTGACCTGGGTGATGCCGGTGGCCAGCACCTTGCGATAGTCCTTGAGGTTGAAGGCCAGGGTCTGGTCCGGGCGCTCGGCCTTGAGCAGCACCTGCGAGTAGGTGATGAGGATTTCGAAGATCTTCAGGTCGCCCGACTGCAGCCAGATGTAGGACTGCCCGGCCTGGCGCGGAGGCTCGAAGGCCAGCGAGGCGGCGCCGTCTCTGGGCGCGAATTTCAGGTGCAGGCCCTTGGCGTCCAGCCAGGTGGACTCGACGCGGCCGTCGATGCCCACCAGCGGGAAGACCTGGTGGTAGTTCAGGTGCATCACGTTGTCCTGCAGCACCGCGCCGGGTCGCTCCAGGGTCACCAGCGAATCCAGGCGCAGGCCTACCAGGCTCATGGCGCCGTAGCTGGGCACGCCGAGCACCTTCACGCTGTCGGGCTGGTAGTCGAGGTTGTCGCCGTCGAGCTTCACCGTGCCGGAGAGCCGCAGCGGCAGCCAGGGGCCGACGCCCAGCGGCTGCACTTCGCCGGAGACCAGCAGGCGGTCGCCTTCGATGCTCAGCTTGAAGTCGCGCAGCATGGTTTCCGGGTAGGCAAGGATGTGCTGGTTGAACAGGTTGCCGAGCTGTTCGGGGCTGAGGATCACCTCGCCCTCGGAAACGTTGATGCGCATGTCCTGCGGGCGGTCGAAGTCGATCGGCTCGCCGGCCCTGAGCGGCACCAGCCAGCCCTTGAGCAGCGGGCTGTGGAAGCCGATGTCGCCCTGGAAGTACATGTCCACTTTGTTGAGCAGGATGCCCACGCCGTCCTGGCCGGAATCGCGCAGGCCGCCCGGCCGGCTGGCCTTGAAGTCCGCCGCCGGCGGCGTCTGCTGGAACCAGCCCTGGCGCAGCACGCCCAGTTCGCGCTGTTGCTTGTCGATGGCGCTCTCGGCCGCGGCCTGGCCGGCCAGCGTGAGGCAAAGAAGGGAAGCAAGGAGGGTTCTCATAGGGCTTTCTCCTCCGGGGCCGGCGCCTTAACCGGCGAGACGGCGATGTGCACCATGCCGTCTTCGCGCAGGCGGATTTCGCCGTACTGCAGCTGGCGGCGGTAGTCGTAGAGGTTGAACAGCAGTGGCGCGTCCGGGCTGAGGCTGGTGAAGAGCGCGTAGGCCTTCACCAGGATGGTCCGCGCCATCTTGATGTCGCCGCCCTCGATGAACATGTAGCTCTGCGGCGCCTTGAGCTGTGGCCACTTGAGCTCGGCCAGGTCGCTGCCCAGCAGCAGGTCCATGCCGCCGTCGGCGAGCTTCAGGTGGCTGACGGTGAAGTCCAGGCGCGGCGGTGGGAACAGGCCGTCGAGGTCGACCAGGATGCGGTTGCCGATCAGCTGCATGTGCGCGGTGTGCAGTTGCAGCACCTCGGACATCTCGATGGAAGCAGCGGTCAGCGACGGTGTGACGTCCACCCCGTCGACGAAGATTCGCTGCGGCACCAGCGCCACCTTCAGCGGCCCGGCCTGCTCGATCCCGGTGACCATCCGCAGCGGCCGCCAGCGGCCCTTGCGCAGCAGCTCGCCGTGGACTTCCTGGCCGTCGGCGCGGGTGCTGAGCTTGAGGTTGCGCACCGGCGCGTTGGCGTTGCGCAGCTCCTCGTTGAGCAGGCTGGCGAGGGTGGCGTCAGCGACGAAGATGTCCCCGGCCTGGATGCGCGCGACCATGGACTTCGGGTCGTCGAGCATCAGCGGCGTGCCGGCGCCCGCCACCGGGCTCATCTGGATCAGCATCTTGCGGATGAAGAAGCCGATGTCGTCGTGCAGGCGGAAGTCGGTGTGGCTGATCCACAGTTGCGAGGTGTTGCTGTCGGACTGCCGGGCGCTGACGTTGGCGTCCAGCACGCGCGGCGGCACCGCCTGCATCAGCGGGGTGTCCGGGCCCCAGTCGGAGGGGCGCACCGGCGGTGTTTCCACGGCAACCGCGGTGGCGGCGGCCAGCAGCAGGGGCAAGGCACTGAGCATCGAGCGCAGCATGGCGAGGCCTCATTCTTGTTGTTTTTTCCGAGTGTGAGGCTGGCCGGGCACGGCGAGAGCCCCCCCTTGGTTTGGTTGACGCCACCGGGTGTTACCGGCGGTGCCGGGACGCGGCGGCGAGCAGCGGTTATCCTTGGTGCCGAGTACCGATTGTCGGAGACCCCGTGAGCGAAACCCCCGCTTCCGCCCTCGAATCCCTGTGGCTGTGCGAGGCCGTGCGTCTGCGCGAGGAGCAGGTCGGCCCGCTGGAAGACAGCGAAGCCAACCGCCGCGCCATCGTCAGCGGCGGCGACCTCGTCCGCCGCCTGCAACACCGCGCGCTGCTGCTCGCCGAACGCGATGGTCAGCGCGCCGCCCTGCGCACCTGGGTGCAAGGCTCGCGCCTGGCGCTGTACCTGCTGCTGGCGCTGGCGCTGTTCACCGGCGGCGGGCTGGCCTTCGCCGCCCTCGGCGACGGCCTGCGCCCGGTCAACGTGTTCTGGGCCCTGGCCAGCCTGCTCGGCCTGCACCTGATTACCCTGATCGGCTGGACCCTGGCCTTCTTCGCTGGCGGTGAGGCCGCCGGTGCGCTCGGCCGCCTGTGGTTGTGGTTGAGTGGCAAGTTCGCCCGCGACGCCCATGCTGCGCAATTGGCGCCCGCGCTGCTGGTGCTGCTGGACCGGCAGAAGCTCACGCGCTGGGCGCTCGGCCTGCTGGTTCATGGCCTCTGGCTGGTGGCGCTGGGCAGCGCGCTGGGCGTGATGCTGGCGTTGCTGGCGACGCGGCGCTACGGCTTCGTCTGGGAGACCACCATCCTCGCCGGCGATACCTTCATCGCCCTCACCCACGGCCTCGGCGCGCTGCCGTCGCTGCTCGGCTTCCCGCAGCCGGACTCGGAGCTGGTGCGCGCCAGCGGCGATGCCCTGGTGGCCAGCGAAAACGCGCGCCACGCCTGGGCCGGCTGGCTGGTGGGCATCCTGCTGGTGTACGGCGTGCTGCTGCGCGGTGCGTTGTGGCTGCTCTGCCTGTGGCGCTGGAAGCGCGGGCGTGCGCAGCTGGCGCTGGATGTCTCGCTGCCCGGCTACGCCCTGCTGCGCGAGCGTTTGATGCCGGCCAGCGAGCGGCTGGGCGTCAGCGATGCCGCGCCGGACGAACTGATTGAGCCGCAGGCGCAGGCCCCGGCGACCACCGCCGACGGCGCCGTGCTGGTGTCCATCGAACTGCTCGACCGGCCCAACTGGCCGCCGAAGCTGGCCGAAGGCATCGCCAATGCCGGCGACCTCGACGACGGTGCCCAGCGTCGCCGACTGCTGGAACAACTCACCCGCTACCCGCCGGCGCGCCTGGTGATCGCCTGCGACCCGCGTCGCTCGCCGGATCGCGGCACCCTGGCGCTGATCGCCGAACTCTCGCGCTGCGCCGCCGCCACCCGCGTCTGGCTGTTGCAGGCACCGACGGGCGAAGCGCTGGACGCCGAGCGCCTGGGCGACTGGCACGCCGGCGTCGAGCGCCTGCAACTGCCGCACACCTCGGCATCGCCGCTGGGCTGGCTGGAGACCGGGCATGACTGATGCGCTGAAACTGGCCGTGGTCGGCCACACCAACGTCGGCAAGACCTCCCTGCTGCGTACCCTGACCCGTGACGTGGGCTTCGGCGAGGTATCCCATCGCCCCAGCACCACGCGGCATGTGGAAGGCGCGCGGCTGTCGGTGGACGGCGAGCCGCTGCTGGAGCTGTACGACACGCCGGGCCTGGAAGATGCCATCGCCCTGCGCGACTTCCTCGATGGGCTGGAGCGCCCCGGCGAGCGCCTGGACGGCCCGGAGAAGCTACGGCGCTTCCTCGACGGCAGCGAAGCCCGCGGGCGTTTCGAGCAGGAAGCCAAGGTGCTGCGCCAATTGCTCGCCTCCGACGCCGGCCTCTACGTGATCGACGCCCGCGAACCGGTGCTGGCCAAGTACCGCGACGAACTGGCAGTGCTCGCCGCCTGCGCGCGGCCGTTGCTGCCGGTACTCAACTTCGTCGCCAGCCCACAGCACCGCGAGGAGCAGTGGCGCGAGGCGCTTTCCCGTCTCGGCCTGCATGCGCTGGTGCGTTTCGATAGTGTGGCGCCGCCGCTGGATGGTGAGCGCCGCCTGTACGAAAGCCTGGCGCTGCTGCTGGAGCGTGCGCGCCCGCAGCTGGATCGACTGGTCGCAGATCACGAGGCCCAGGCCGTCGCCCGCCGCGAGGCCGGGGCGCGGCTGATCGCCGAGCTGCTGGTGGATGTCGCCGCTTGCCGCCAACTGGTGCCCGCTGGCGACAGTGCTGTTCGAGCAGCCACCGAGACGCTGCGCAATCAGGTGCGCAAGCGCGAAGATATCTGCGTGAAGGCGCTGCTCAGCCTCTACGCCTTCCGCAAGGACGACGCCCGCGCCGCCGACCTGCCGTTGCTGGACGGACGCTGGGGCGATGACCTGTTCAACCCGGAAACCCTCCGCCAACTGGGCATTCGCCTCGGTGGTGGCGTTGCGGCCGGTGCGGCGGCAGGGGCGGGGATCGACCTGCTGGTGGGCGGCCTGACCCTCGGCGCGGCCACCGCGCTGGGCGCCATCGCCGGCGGCGCCTGGCAGACCGTCGGCCATTACGGCCAGCGCCTGCTGGGCAAGCTCAAGGGCAGCCGCGAACTGTCGGTGGACGACAGCGTGCTGCGTCTGCTGGCGCTGCGGCAGCGGCAACTGCTGGCGGCCCTGCAGACGCGCGGGCATGCGGCGGTGGAGGCGATCCAGGTGCAGTCGCCCGAAGACAGGCAGTGGCGCGAGGGCAAGCTGCCCGAGGCGTTGCGCAAGGCGCGTGCGCATCCGGAGTGGTCCGGCCTCAACGGTCGCTTGCGCAGCGAGAAGACCGAGCGGCAGGAGGCGGTGGCGCAGTTGGCTTCGCAGTTGCTCGAACCATAAGCCCATCGTCCATTTGCGAAATCGGCATGGCTGACGCCCCCTCACCCCAGCCCTTTCCCTCCGGGAGAGGGCTGGGGTGAGGGCAAGCATGAGCGCTGAATTTACCTGTGGGAGCGAGCTTGTGACTCACTTGGATGTGGGGAATGCCGTTTTCGGCCTCGCGAATGCTCTTAGACGAGCGTGACCATCTCCACCCTTGGCTGCCCTTCGGCGATCTCCAGAATCGCCAAGGCAATCGGCAACTTGAACCTCCGCGGTCCAGCGCTGCCCGGATTCAGGTACAGCACCCCATCGCGCGCCTCGTTCAGCGGTTTGTGCGAATGGCCCGCCAGCACGACATCGATGCCTTCGGCCGACGGATCGATGGCCAACTGCTTGAGGTCGTGGATCAGGTAGAGCCGCCGTCCGCCCAGTTCCAGCAGCAGCGTTTCCGGCAGCGCGGCGGCCCAGTCGTCGGTGTCGTTGTTGCCGCGCACCACGTCCAGCGGCGCCAGGGCGCGCAGCTGGTCGAGCAATGAGGCGGGGCCGATGTCGCCCAGGTGCAGGATACGCCCGCAGCCTTGCAGCGCCGCCAGCGCTTCGGGGCGCAGCAGACCGTGGGTGTCGGCGATGACGCCGATGCGCAGGGAAGTGGTCATCCGGGAAGCATAAACGACGACGCCACCCGAAGGTGGCGTCGTGGCGGTTCAGCCGTTGTGCGAGGCCTTGGCGGCGTCGGACTCGGGCAGGAACCAGTTGAGCAGCAGGGCGCAGATGCCGCCGGTGGCTACGCCGGATTCCAGCACGTTGCGGATCGCGTGGGGCATGTGCGCGAGGAACTCCGGCACCTGGGAGATGCCCAGGCCCAGCGCCAGGCTGACGGCGATGATCAGCAGCGCGCGGCGGTCCAGGTGGGTGCCGGCGAGGATGTTGATGCCGGAAGCGGCGACCGCGCCGAACATCACCATCACCGCGCCGCCGAGCACCGGCTCGGGCACGGCCTGGATCACCCCGGCGACGCTGGGGAACAGGCCCAGCACGATGAGCATCGCGGCAATCCACAGGCCGACGTGGCGGCTGGCGACGCCGGTCAGCTGGATCACACCGTTGTTCTGCGCGAACACGGAGCTTGGGAAGGTGTTGAACAGGCCGGCCAGCAGCGAGTTGGCGCCGTTCACCAGTACGCCGCCCTTGATGCGCTGCATCCACAGCGGGCCTTCGACCGGCTGCTTGGAAATCTTGCTGGTGGCGGTGACGTCACCGATGGCTTCCAGCGAGGTCACCAGGTAGATCACCAGCATCGGGATGAACAGGCTCCAGGAGAAGCCCAGGCCGAAGTGCAGCGGCACCGGGACCTGGAAGGCCGGCGCCTCGTGCATGCCGGTGAAGTCCAGGCGGCCCAGGTAGCCGGCCAGCGCGTAGCCCACGGCCAGGGCGATGACGATGGCGCCGCTGCGCATCCACACCACCGGGATGCGGTTGAGGATGACGATGATCGCCAGCACCAGGCCCGACAGCATCAGGTTCTCGCCGTTGGCGAAGGTGCCGTTGGACATGGCGGAGAAGCCGCCGCCCATGCTGATCAGTCCGACCTTGATCAGGGTCAGGCCGATCATCAGCACCACGATGCCGGTGACCAGCGGAGTGATCAGGCGCTTCACGAAGGGCAGGATGCGCGACACGCCCATCTCCACGAAGGAGCCGGCCATGACCACGCCGAAGATCGCCGCCATCACCGCTTCCACCGGGGTGCCGTTCTTCACCATCAGCGCGCCGCCGGCGATCAGCGGGCCGACGAAGTTGAAGCTGGTGCCCTGGACGATCAGCAGGCCCGCGCCGAATGGCCCGAAGCGCTTGCACTGGACGAAGGTGGCGATGCCGGAGATCACCAGCGACATCGACACGATCAGGTTGGTGTCGCGCGGCGACACGCCCAGCGCCTGGCAGATCAGCAGGCCGGGGGTGACGATGGGCACGATGATCGCCAGCAGGTGCTGCAGTGCCGCAAGCCATGCGATGGGCAGGGCGGGGCGGTCTTCCAGGCCGTAGACCAGATCGGGCTGGTCCTTGGCGGCGGACGGATTCTCGAGGGAGCTCATGGGCGGCGGTCCGGGAAAAAAAGAGCGCGATTTTACTGGCCCACGGCGGGATCGCACAGTGCCATGAGGCAAGTTGGGATGAATGGGGAAGCCTGGGTTCCTACGGCGTCATAGTGCGGTGGCACTCCGAAGGCTTTCGGCGTGGAAAAAACTGCCGAAATTTCAACAGGGTGCGCGGAAGCGTCTGAGTGTGTCGGCCCGCTGGCGTGGCTTCACTGGAATGCATCCGGAGCCATTCGGGCGTCCGGCTCTATCCAGAGGGATACGACGATGGGTAAACAACAAGGCTTCACCCTGATCGAGCTGATGATCGTGGTGGCGATCATCGGGATTCTGGCTTCGGTCTCCATTCCCATGTATTCGGACTATTCGTCGCGCTCAAGAGCTGCGGCAGCCAAGGCAGAGCTGTCCGCCGTCAAAACCGCTGTGAGCCTTTGTATCTCTGAAACGGGCAAGGCAGATGATTGCAAGGCGGGTGATTACGGGATACCGGAAAACTTTGCTGCGACGTCCAACATCACTGGCGACTATGCCGTCGAGAAGGGCGTGATTAAGGCTACGACTGCGGCCACTGATGCGGATGGGAATGCGCTCAAGATTGAGCTGACTCCTACCAAGGCAACGGGAGAGAGCTCGGTCGCTTGGGAAGAGAAGGGATCCATCTGCAATGCGGATCGTGGGCTCAAGCCGGGTTCGGGTGATTGCCCGAAGGTGCCTGCAACCAAGTCATAAGCCTTCAGGCCACATCAATAAAAAAGCCCGGCATTCGCCGGGCTTTTTCATGTCACCGCCAGACTCAACCGTCCAGCAGCGCCTTGTCGCGCACCGCGCCCTTGTCGGCGCTGGTGGCCAGCAGGGCGTAGGCTTTCAGTGCGGTGCTCACCTTGCGCGCGCGGGGCTGAGCTGGCTTCCAGCCCTTCTTGTCCTGCTCGGCGCGGCGGGCGGCCAGTTCTTCATCGCTGACCAGCAGGTTGATACTGCGGTTGGGGATGTCGATCAGCACCTTGTCGCCGTCCTGTACCAGACCGATGGCGCCACCTGCGGCGGCTTCCGGCGAGGCGTGGCCGATGGATAGGCCCGAGGTGCCGCCGGAGAAGCGGCCGTCGGTGAGCAGGGCGCAGTCCTTGCCCAGGCCCTTGGACTTCAGGTAGCTGGTCGGGTACAGCATTTCCTGCATGCCCGGGCCGCCTTTCGGGCCTTCGTAGCGGATGATCACGATGTCGCCCGGCTTCACTTCGTCGGCGAGGATGCCCTTCACGGCGCCGTCCTGGCTTTCGAAGATCTTCGCGCGGCCTTCGAACACATGGATGGATTCGTCCACGCCAGCGGTCTTCACCACGCAACCATCGAGGGCGATGTTGCCGTAAAGAACGGCCAGACCGCCTTCCTGGGAGTAGGCGTGCTCGACACTGCGGATGCAGCCTTCGGCGCGGTCGGCGTCGAGGGTGTCCCAGCGGGTGCTCTGGCTGAAGGCGACCTGGGTCGGGATGCCGGCGGGGCCGGCCTTGAAGAAGGTGTGGACCTTCTCGTCCTGGGTCTGGGTGATGTCCCACTCGGCGATGGCGTCGGCCATGCTCGGGCTGTGCACGGTCGGTACGTCGGTGTGCAGCAGGCCGCCACGGGCCAGCTCGCCGAGGATGGAGAAGATGCCACCGGCGCGGTGCACGTCTTCCATGTGGTACTTCTGGATGTTCGGCGCGACCTTGCACAGCTGCGGCACCTTGCGCGACAGGCGATCGATGTCGCGCAGGTCGAAGGCGATCTCCGCCTCCTGGGCGGCGGCCAGCAGGTGCAGGATGGTGTTGGTCGAACCGCCCATGGCGATGTCCAGGGTCATGGCGTTCTCGAACGCCTTGAAGCTGGCGACATTGCGCGGCAGTACGGACTCGTCGCCTTCGCCGTAGTAGCGCTGGCACAGTTCGACGGCCAGGCGGCCAGCGCGCAGGAACAGCTGCTCGCGGTCGGAGTGGGTGGCCAGGGTGGAACCGTTGCCCGGCAGGGAAAGCCCTAAGGCTTCGGTCAGGCAGTTCATCGAGTTGGCGGTGAACATGCCGGAGCAGGAGCCGCAGGTCGGGCAGGCGCTGCGCTCGTACTCGGCGACCTTTTCGTCGGAGCAGGAGTCGTCTGCGGCAACGACCATGGCGTCGACCAGGTCCAGGCCGTGGCTGGCCAGCTTGGTCTTGCCAGCTTCCATCGGGCCGCCGGAGACGAACACCACCGGGATGTTCAGGCGCAGGGCGGCCATCAGCATGCCGGGGGTGATCTTGTCGCAGTTGGAGATGCAGACGATGGCGTCGGCGCAGTGGGCGTTGACCATGTATTCCACGGAGTCGGCGATGATCTCGCGCGACGGCAGGGAATAGAGCATGCCGTCATGGCCCATGGCGATGCCGTCGTCCACGGCGATGGTGTTGAATTCCTTGGCCACGCCGCCGTGTTTTTCGATCTCGCGGGCGACCAGCTGGCCCAGGTCCTTCAGGTGCACGTGGCCGGGCACGAACTGGGTGAAGGAGTTGGCGATGGCGATGATCGGCTTCTTGAAGTCTTCGTCCTTCATCCCGGTGGCGCGCCAGAGGGCACGGGCGCCGGCCATGTTGCGGCCGTGGGTGGAGGTTTTCGAGCGGTAATCGGGCATGACAGGTTCCTGCGCATCAGGTCACGGTGGGAGTCGATCCGGGTCTTCTGTGCGGCGGCGTACAGCGGGTAGGGCTGGCCGGCGAGACCTTGAGCAAACTCTAAGTCGTATCGTGAGCGCGGTACGCACCGGATGCAAACAGCAGATGGCCTTGCATGGGCGAGGTCGGCGCGGGGCTTGGCGGGGTCACCGCCTGCTCGGCCGGGGCTCACAGGCCCGCCGGGGGATAAATGGCAGGAATGCCCCGGATTCTACGCCGGCCCTTGCCGCCAGGGAAAGGCTGGCGGTCGGCACAAGGCATAGACTTTCGCCGCCCCGGCGTGGTCTGAATGGCCACTGGCGCTTTTCCCGTCCCGTTCGTTGAAGGAGCAACCCCATGAAAGTCACCCGCATCGCCCTGCTCGCCGCGCTGTTTGCCGGCAGTGTGCAGGCCTCGTCCGACGAAGCCTGGCAGGCGCAGGACAAGCAGCAGCGCGAAGCCTGCCTGGCGCTGAGTCATCTGCAGAACAAGAAGGTGCTGGGCTCGCCGGTGCTGTTCGATGACAGCGTGGGCTACACGGCGCTGATGATCGGCGGGCAATACCCTCAGAAAAAGAATGCTCAGAAGCACATGAAGGGCAAACCGGGCCTCGAGCTGTGCCTGTTCGAGCGCAAGACCGGCAACGCAGTGATCAGCGAGGCGGATTCGTTGATGCCGATGAAGTAATCGCAGGAGGGGATGGCGGATAAAGCGTCCCGCTTTATGCGCCCTACGCGGCTGCACACCGTAGGGCGCATAACGCCCCCGGCGTTATCCGCCATCCATTGCTGCATGAAAAACGGGGCGTTCCCCTGCGGAAACGCCCCGTTTTCTGGAGTGACGTGAAGCCTTAGCCGTTGGGCAGCAGGCGCACGGTCAGGCTCTTGATGTAGCGGGTTTCCGGGATCGCCAGGTGCACCGGGTGGTCCGGACCCTGACCGCCGCGCTCGAGCAACTGGATGTTGCGGTCCAGGTGGCGGGCGCTGCCCAGCAGGAAGTTCTGCAGGTCGTCCTCGGGCAGGTGCATGGAGCAGGAGGCACTGACCAGCACGCCGTCCTTGGACAGCAGGCGCATGGCCTGTTCGTTGAGGCGGCGGTAGGCGGCCTCGCCGTTCTTCAGGTCCTTCTTGCGCTTGATGAAGGCGGGCGGGTCGGCAACGATCACGTCGAAGCGCTCGTCAGCGGCCTTCAGCTCGCGCAGGGCGTCGAATACGTCGCCTTCCACGCAGGCGACTTTCTCGGCGAGGCCGTTCAGCGTGGCGTTGCGCTCGACGCCGTCGAGGGCGAAGCCGGAGGCATCGACGCACATCACTTCGCTGGCGCCGAAGGCCGCGGCCTGGATGCCCCAGCCGCCGATGTAGCTGAACAGGTCGAGCACGCGCTTGCCCTGCACATAGGGCTGCAGGCGGGCGCGGTTCATGCGGTGGTCGTAGAACCAGCCGGTCTTCTGGCCGGCCAGCACTGGGGCTTCGAACTTCACGCCGTTCTCTTCCAGGGCGACCCATTCCGGGACTTCGCCGTAGGCGTTGGCGACATAGCGCTCCAGGCCTTCGGCGTCACGGGCGCTGGAATCGTTCTTCCACAGCACGGCGCTGGGCTTGAGCACCTGCAGCAGGGCGGCAAGCACGTCGTCGCGGTGTTTTTCCATGGTCGCCGAGGCGAGCTGGACCACCAGTACATCGCCGAAGCGGTCCACCACCAGGCCCGGCAGCAGGTCCGAGTCGCCGTAGACCAGGCGGTAGAAAGGCTTGTCGAACAGGCGGTCGCGCAGGCTCAGGGCGACGTTCAGGCGGTGAACCAGCAGGGATTTGTCGAGAACGTGCTTGGTATCGCGAGAAATCAGGCGGGCGCAGATGAGGTTGTTCGGGCTCATCGCGACGATGCCCAGCGGCTTGCCGTTGGCCATTTCCAGGATGGCCTGTTCGCCGGCGCCGAATCCGTTCAGCGGGGTGGCGGCGACGTCCACCTCGTTGCTGTAGACCCACAGGTGGCCGGCGCGCAGGCGGCGCTCGGCGTTGGCTTTCAGACGCAGGCTGGGCAGGGTCATGGGGGAGGGCTCCGGCAAAAAGAGCGGGATTATAGCGCAGCAGCGTGCGCCGCCGGAGCGCGGCGCACGGGCTTTTGATCGGCGGCTCTCAGGCGGCGAGGGTTTCGATCAGTTGCTTGCTGAAGGCGGGGATGTCGTCGGGCTTGCGACTGCTGATCAGCCCGCCATCGTTGACCACCTGTCGGTCGACCCAGTGGCCGCCAGCGTTGTTGATGTCGTCCTTGAGCGAGTTCCAGCTGGTCAGGGTCTTGCCCTTCACCAGGCCGGCTGAGACCAGCAACCAGGCGCCATGGCAGATCACCGCGATGGGTTTGTCGGCCTCGGCGGCCTTCTGCACGATTTCCTGGGCCTTGGGCAGGCTGCGGATCTGGTCGGCGTTGATCACCCCGCCTGGCAGCAGCACGGCGTCGTACTCGTCGATGCGGGCGGTCTCGAAGGTGCCGTCGACCTTGAAACTGTCCGCCGGCTGGTCGTGGTTCCAGCCGCGTACCTTGTCCTTGCTGTCGGAGAGGATCTTCACCTTGGCACCGGCTTCCTTCAGGGCGTCGCGGGGGCCAGTCAGCTCCACCTGCTCGAAACCGTCGGTGACCAGGATGGCGATGGTCTTGCCTTTGAGTGTCTGGCTCATGTGGCTTGTCTCCCATTTCGTCCGCTTGGGTGTAAAGGTTCCGACACAGCCGCCGATGAAAGTTCAATCAAAAGCAGCACTTCCAGAAGCCCCGGCTCTGGGTAAACTGTGCGCCCCGTCAACTTTTCCCAGCGCGCCCATGTCTCAAGAACTCTCCGCCGAACAGATCCGTCAGGCCCTGCAGGGTATCAGCGTGCCGCCGCAGCCGCAGATCATGGTTGACCTGCAGATGGAGCAGTTCATGCCCAACCCGGACCTGAAGGCGATCGCCAAGCTGATCAGCCAGGACCCGGGGCTGTCCGGCGCGCTGCTGAAGCTGGTGAACTCGCCGTTCTTCGGCCTGGCCAATCGCATCACCTCGATCCAGCGCGCGGTGAACCTGCTGGGCAGCCGCTCGGTGATCAACCTGATCAACGCCCAGTCGATCAAGGGCGAGATGAGCGACGCGACCATCGTCACCCTCAATCGCTTCTGGGACACCGCCCAGGACGTGGCCATGAGCTGCCTGACGCTGGCCAAGCGCATCGGCTATGAGTCGGTGGACGAGGCTTACGCGCTGGGGCTGTTCCACAACTGCGGCATTCCGCTGATGCTCAAGCGCTTCCCGCACTACATGGCGGTGCTGGAGGAGGCCTATGCCAGCGCGAGCGACGAGCGCCGCGTGGTGGACACCGAGAACCGCGTGTTGAACACCAATCATGCGGTGGTCGGCTACTTCACCGCGCGCTCCTGGCGCCTGCCGGAGCACGTCTGCGAGGCCATCGCCAACCACCACAATGCGCTGTCTATCTTCAGCGAGGACAACTGCCGCGATACCCAGCTGAAGAACCTGCTGGCGATCCTCAAGATGGCCGAGCACATCTGCGGTTCCTACCGCGTGCTGGGCAACCAGGACGAGGACCACGAGTGGGAGAGCGTGCGCGCGCTGGTGCTGGATTACGTCGGGCTCAGCGAGTACGACTTCGAGAACCTCAAGGCGAGCATTCTCGAGTTGGGCGTGGGGCAGGGGACGTACTGACCTCAGGTTCCTGCACTGGAGCTGGATATGAAAAAGCCGGGCATCTGCCCGGCTTTTTCGTTCAACGTCGGCGATCAGTCGAGCATGTCGCTGAAACGTGCATCCTTCTTGTAGGCAATGGTCTGGCTGAAGCCGGGGACCTGGATGCCACGGTCGCTGATCTCGATGGCCTGCTCGTCGATCATGTCGTTGCCGAAGTTGTAAATGATGTCGAAACGGCCCTGGGTCGCGGCTTCGTCGTACTGCCGGGCGGCAGCGCGAGTGGCTTCGCGGCGGCCCTGGTAGTCGGCGAAGGCGGCGTCGCCGTGGCGCTTGCGCAGCATCTTCTCGGTGATGGCCGGGGACAGCAGCACGCCGGTGGCGTTGTTGCCGCCGAAGCCCTTGGAATTGATGAAGCAGACTTCCAGGTCGTCGCGGCGCACGTCGCTGCTGGACAGGGCGATGTGGTCCTTGAAGACGTCGTCGGCGAACTTGTCGACGGTCTTGATGCCGGGGATGACGCCGTAGCGGAAGGTGCCCAGGGCGGAGATCATCTGGTCGGCGCTGGCGGTGGCCAGGGAGTGGCCGACGAAGGCTTTCACCGCGGTGACCGGCCAGCCCTCGATGCCGAAGGCGGTGGCGACGCGGTCGAGGATTTCCGATTCGGTCACGCGGTTGGCCGGGGTGCTGGAACCGTGGGCGTGGACGAAGCTGTGCTGGCGCACGCTCTTCTCGCCGACGATCTGCGCGGCGGCGGCCACGGCCTTGGCCATGGTCAGGTAGTTGCCCGGACCGGGAGCGGAGATGGACTTCTTGAAGCCGTCGGCGTTGATGAACACGTCCGACACCGAACCGTGGATGTCGGCACCCAGCTCCAGGGCCAGGGCGTCGTCCATCAGCACCACGTACTGCGCGGACTCGGCCAGGGAGAAGCCGCAGTTGTCGCCGAACGGGCGGCTGGCGCGGCGGAAGTCGACGTCGTCGCGGCCTTCGATGTGGCGCAGGCCTTCCTCTGTGGCCAGCGCGCCCATGGCGGCGTAGCCCTCGATGATCTCGGAGGTGATCGGCGCTTCGGCGTTGCCGACGATGGCCACGCGGGCCTGGCCGGTGGTGATGACGTCGATGCCTTTCTGCAGGTTGTACAGGAAGGTGGCGCAGGCGCCGGTGACGCTACCGGTCATGCCGACGCTGCCCAGCACGTAGGCGTTGATGAAGTCGGTGGGCATGCTGTTGAAGCCCAGCGGCAGCTGCTTGGCCGACACGCGGTGGCCGCGCAGGCGCGACTGCAGCAGGCCGCCGAAGCCGTTCTCGTCCAGCTGGCTCATGATGCTGCTGGAGAACACGGCGATTTCGTCAGGCTGGACGGCGTTGCAGATGGTCTGCCAGTCGAGGCCGGTGGAGCGCACCGCGTCGGTGGCGGCGACCACGGACATCTGCAGGCCGCGCGGGTGGAAGCGCGAGTTGTACAGCTCACTCGGCTCGAAGCCGGTGGGCAGCTGGCCGGCGGATTTCACCGGCAGCGCGCGGTAACTGTCGACCTTGAATTCGCAGCTGTCGTGCAGGGTGACGCGGACTTCGCCGCCTTCGAGTTCTTCCACCGACCAGTTGGCCGGCAGCGGCTCGGGCAGTTGCTTGCGCAGGGTGGTAAAGGTCACCGGGCTGCCGGCGGCGCTGACGGTCAGGCTCTTGTGGCAGTGCGCGGCGTCGACGTCGAGGTATTGCAGCTCGATGCGGCGGATCAGGGTGGACTGGCGAATCTGCTGCTCGAAGCGCTGCTCGATGGCGGCCAGGTCGAGGCTGTTGCCGTCGGCGTCCTGGTACTGGCCGTCGACGGCCTTGACCAGTTTCATCATGACCGCGAGACCGGCGAGGGTTTCCTGGCGGGCGGCGGACTCCATGGATTCGAGGACGGTGCGGCGGAACCCATGGTGGAAGGAACTGCGGCCAGCCGCGTTATATCCACCAAAACCAACGATGACCGGTAGTCGAGACATCTCTCGGAAACTCCTTCAGCAAGTGCATCTTGCGCGCCGGACGACGGTGGCCCATGGCGGGGCGGCCCGGTGGCACAAAGCCAGGCGTGGCTTCTAGTGATTCGGAATGCTTTAGCTGACGAGGATGATGACCGCCGAGTCACGCTCGCGCCAGGATTTGTCGGAAGAAGGCGACGAGTTCCCGAGCGAATCCTGCAGGGCTCATGAATGAAAACGGGAGCCGCGAAGGGCTCCCGTTTTTTACCGCGGCAGAACTCAGCGGTATTCGATGCCAGCTTTCTTGGTGCTGACGCGAGTACCGGACTTGCCTTCGGTGATGGCGACGATGTTTTCCAGCGAGCCGATCACTGCGTCCTTGCCGGTCGCGCGGGCGAACTCGATGGCGGCCATGACCTTCGGACCCATGGAGCCGGCGGCGAAGCCTAAGCGTTCCAGTTCGTCCGGGTGGGCCTGGGCGATGCCTTTCTGGGTCGGTTTGCCCCAGTCGATGTAGGCCGCGTCCACGTCGGTGGCGATGATCAGGATGTCAGCCGACAGCTCCTGGGCCAGCAGCGAGGAGCAGAGGTCCTTGTCGATCACCGCCTCGACGCCGGAGAGTTTCTTGCCGGATTCGTCGTACATGGTCGGGATGCCGCCGCCGCCAGCGCAGATGACGATGGTGCCTTTCTCCAGCAGCCACTTGACCGGGCGGATCTCGAAGATGCGCTTCGGACGCGGGCTGGCCACGACGCGGCGGAACTTGTCACCGTCCGGGGCGATGCTCCAGCCTTTCTCCTTGGCGAGGGCTTCGGCCTCTTCCTTGGAGTAGACCGGGCCGATGGGCTTGGTCGGGTTCTTGAAGGCCGGGTCCTTGGAGTCGACCTCGACCTGGGTGAGCAGGGTGGCGAACGGTACTTCGAACGGCAGAAGGTTGCCCATTTCCTGTTCGATCATGTAGCCGATCATGCCTTCGGTCTCGGCGCCGAGAACGTCCAGCGGGTACGGGCTGACCTTCTCGTAGGCCGCGCCCTGCAGGGCCAGCAGGCCGACCTGCGGGCCGTTGCCGTGGGCGATCACCAGCTCGTTGCCGGGGGCAACCTTGGCGATCTGTTCGGCAGCGATCCGTACGTTGGTGCGCTGGTTGTCGGCAGTCATGGGCTCGCCACGACGCAGCAGGGCATTGCCGCCCAATGCGACGACGATACGCATATTCATTTCCTCCGAAAGAGTGGGAGCGCCCGGACCGGCGACCTTGTCGCGGTCCGGGGCTGTCCGGCATTACATGTCGGCGAGGGTCGAAACGAGGATTGCCTTGATGGTGTGCATGCGGTTTTCCGCCTGCTCGAAGGCAATGTTGTACGGGGATTCGAAGACGTCTTCGGTCACTTCGATGCCGTTCTTCAGGTTCGGGTACTTGGCGGCGATTTCCTTGCCGACCTTGGTCTCGCTGTTGTGGAAGGCGGGCAGGCAGTGCATGAACTTCACGCGCGGGTTGCCGGCGGCCTTCATCATGTCCATGTTGACCTGGTAGGGCAGCAGCTCGTTGATGCGTTCGCCCCAGGCTTCGACCGGCTCACCCATGGATACCCAGACGTCGGTGTGGATGAAGTCCACGCCCTTGACGGCTTCTTTCGGGTCTTCGGTGATGGTGATGCGGGCACCGCTTTCTTCAGCGAACTTCTTGCAGGCGGCGACGTGTTCGTCGGTCGGCCAGAGCTCCTTGGGAGCTGCGATCCGTACGTCCATGCCGAGCTTGGCGCCGATCAGCAGCAGGGAGTTACCCATGTTGTTGCGGGCGTCGCCCAGGTAGGCGTAGCTGATGTCGTGCAGCGGCTTGTCGCTGTGCTCGCGCATGGTCAGCACGTCGGCCAGCATCTGGGTCGGGTGGTACTCGTCGGTCAGGCCGTTGAACACCGGTACGCCAGCGAACTTGGCCAGTTCTTCGACGATTTCCTGCTTGAAGCCACGGTATTCGATGGCGTCGTACATGCGGCCCAGTACGCGGGCGGTGTCCTTCATCGATTCCTTGTGGCCGATCTGCGAGGAGTTCGGGTCGATGTAGGTGACGTTGGCGCCCTGGTCATAGGCGGCGACTTCGAAGGCGCAGCGGGTGCGGGTCGAGGTCTTTTCGAAGATCAGCGCAATGTTGTTGCCTTTCAGGTGTTGCTGCTCGGTACCGGTGTACTTGGCGCGCTTCAGGTCGCGGGACAGGTCGAGCAGATAGCGCAACTCGCGGGTGCTGTGGTGCATCAGGCTGAGCAGGTTGCGGTTGTGCATGTTGAAAGCCATGGTGTTTCTCCTTGTGGGATCCAATCTCGGCCCTCGTCAGTACAGCTCGTGGCTGGCGGGGCGGGCGGCCCTGGCAAGGGCCGCCTCGTGAGGTCAATGCGCTCTGGTTGAGGTAGTCGCGTTTATCGGGTGCCGATCGATCAATAGTCGATCGGGTCGCGGATGATCGGGCAGGTCATGCAGTGACCGCCGCCACGGCCCCGGCCCAGTTCGCCGGCGCTGATGGTGATGACTTCCACGCCAGCCTTGCGCAGCAGGGTGTTGGTGTARGTGTTGCGGTCATARCCSACCACCACGCCCGGTTCCAGGCAGACCACGTTGTTGCCRTCGTCCCACTGCTCGCGTTCGGCGGCGAAGCTGTTGCCGCCGGTTTCGACRACGCGCAGTTTCTTCAGGCCCAGGGACTCGGCGACGACGGTCATGAAGTCCTTGTCTTCRCAYTGGACGTTGATGCCGTAGGGGCTCWTCTCGTCCGGGCGCAGGGTGAAGGCGACGATCTCTTTCACCACTTCCGGGAAGACAGTCACCAGGTCGCGGTCGCAGAAGCTGAACACAGTGTCCAGGTGCATTGCGGCGCGGGACTTCGGCAGGCCGGCGACGATGACTTTTTCGCAGGCGCCCTTGGCGAACAGATTCTGAGCGACTTGGCCGATGGCCTGGCGGGAAGTGCGCTCACCCATGCCGATCAGTACGACACCGTTGCCTATGGGCATTACGTCGCCACCTTCGAGGGTGGAGGAACCATGGTCCTTGTCCGGATCGCCGTACCAGATTTCGAATTCGGCGTTGGTGAATTCCGGGTGGAACTTGTAGATGGCGGTGGTCAGCAGGGTTTCCTGACGTCGCGCCGGCCAGTACATCGGGTTCAGGGTCACRCCRCCGTAGATCCAGCAGGTGGTGTCACGGGTGAACTGGGTRTTGGGYAGCGGCGGCAGCAGGAAGCTGGAGTGGCCCAGGTAGTCGCGATACATCTTCAGCGCCTTGGCGCCTTCGCTTTCCGGGATGTCGTCAGCGGTCACGCCACCGATCAGGAACTCGGCCAGCTTGCGCGGTTCCAGGCTTTCCAGCCAGCCACGCAGTTCTTCGGTCAGGCCCACACCCACGCTGTCGGCGGTGAGCTTGCGGTCGAGGATCCACTTGAGGGCTTCGGGGTTCGCCACGATGTCGGTCAGCAGGTTGTGCATTTCCAGAACATCGATGCCGCGTTCRCGCATCTTGGTGACGAAGTCGAAGTGGTCGCGCTTCGCCTGGTTCACCCAGATAACGTCGTCGAACAGCAACTCGTCGCAGTTGCTCGGGGTCAGGCGTTGATGGGCGAGTCCGGGCGAGCAGACCATCACTTTGCGTAGTTTGCCAGCTTCAGAATGGACGCCWAGTTTGGTTTTTTCCGTGCTCATGAGATGTCTCCARGAGTTACAGAGTGAGGAAGCCGTCRTAGAGGCCATASGCCGCGAYCARTGCACCGATCACGACARCCGCGAARATGAGCTTCTCGACATTGGTGAAGATGGGTTGRCCCACTTCATGTTTCGCTTTGGCGAAGAGGATKACGCCGGGCGCRTACAGCAGCGCCGACAGCAGCAGGTACTTCAGGCCACCTGCGTAGATCAGCCACACCGCGTAGAGAACCGAGATACCGGCGATGATCAGGTCTTTGSTGCGRTCGGCCGAGTCGKTYTCGTAGGTCTCGCCCTTGACTGCCAGCAGCAGGCCRTAGGCYGCGGACCAGAAGTACGGGATSAGGATCATCGAGGTSGCCAGCAGCAGCATCTTGGTGTACGGGTCCATGCCACCGTCGGCGCTGCCGGAGGTGAAGAACACGATGACCAGGAAGACCTGCACGCAGATGTTGGTCAGCCAGAGGGCGTTGGCCGGCACCTGGTTGGCGTTCTCCTTGCGGAGGAACTCCGGCATGGTGTGGTCCTTGGCGGCRGCGAACATGATCTCGGCGCACAGCAGKACCCAGGAGAGCAGGGCACCSAGCAGGGAGATSAGCAGRCCGACGCTGATCAGSACCGCGCCCCAGTGRCCGACCACATGCTCCAGCACYAGYGCCATMGACGGGTTCTGCAGCTTGGCCAGTTCCGGCTGGGTCATCACGCCCATGGACAGSACGTTCACCAGYACCAGCAGCAGCAGGACGGTRATGAAGCCGATCACGGTGGCCTTGCCGACGTCCGARCGTTTTTCCGCACGGGAGGAGAAGATGCTSGCGCCCTCGATGCCGATGAACACCCACACGGTGACCAGCATCATGTTGCGCACCTGGTTCATCACGCTGCCCAGGTCMGGRTTGCTCTTGCCCCAGATGTCYGCGGTGAAGATGTCCAGYTTGAAGGCGAACAGGCAGATCAGGATGAACAGGAACAGCGGGACGAYCTTCGCCACCGTGGTGAYGGTGTTGATGAACGCCGCTTCCTTGATCCCGCGCAGYACCAGGAAGTGCAGGGCCCACAAGAGGAYCGACGCGCMGACGATCGCCGCGACGGTGTCGCCCTTGCCGAAGATCGGGAAGAAGTAGCCCAGGGTGCTGAACAGCAGRAGGAAGTARCCGACGTTGCCGAGCCAGGCGCTGATCCAGTAACCCCAGGCCGAKGAGAAGCCCATGTAGTCRCCGAAACCGGCCTTSGCGTARGCGTACACMCCGCCGTCGAGTTGGGGYTTGCGGTTGGCCAGGGTCTGGAAGACGAATGCCAGGGTCAGCATGCCGACCGCGGTGATGGCCCAACCGATGAGGATCGCGCCGACGTCAGCGCTGGCGGCCATGTTTTGCGGGAGAGAGAAGATGCCCCCGCCAATCATCGAGCCGACAACAAGAGCCGTCAAAGCGCCTAGCTTTAGTTTTTGGCTGCTTTCTTGCGACATTTAAGAATCTCCCTATAGGAAGTTGGAGAGTGAGGCTATTTAGCGCCCGTCTTGGCGGGGCACTCCTGATTCAGGTCAATAGCTTGCTATCCAATGTATTGGGCAGTACTTCCTGCTCTGCCCACCCCGCATAAACCATAGGAGAGGTTTTGCATTAGCGCCCGATTTAGAGGGGATTTCGTGAAGATTTGAGCGCGGTTTCATGACCGCAGAATGGCAGTCGATTTCGCAGGCCCACGCAGGGCGCGCCGTTGCGCTTGATTCGCAGATGCAGAGAGGCGCAGGACCGCTGTGTAGGAAAGTCCTGAACGAAGATGCGAGAGGGGAAAATTGGCCGGGGCAGGATCACTGCACCCGGCGATGCGCCTGTCGAATCGAAGGCACGAGATGGCAAGAAGCCCGAAGGACACCGCCGGGTTCGTGGCCCGGCGGGCGCGACGTGGCAGGCACGTCGCGAGATGTGATGCACAAGGCAATCGCACCTGTGTCGCAGAGCAAGGTGTGTGCCAGGGCTGAAGACTACGTCAGAGCGCTCTGTGGCGCTGTTCGCCCTTGGTCGCAGTCCAGGCCATCGGCGGATTTCTGCTCAGAGGTCGTTGTCGTCGGCGGAATTTCCGCCACTGCCGGAGAACAGCAGGCCGTGCTTGCGCAGTTTGTCGTGCAGGGTCTTGCGCGGTACGCCTAGCGCTTCGGCAAGGCTGCGCAGGGAGTTGTGCGAGCGGCCCATCTCGGCGGCGATCAGCGAGCGCTCGAAGGATTCCACCTGCTCGTTCAGCCCGGCGCCGGGAGTGGCGGCGGTGGCCTGCCCGTGGCTGTCGTCCAGCCCCAGGTCCAGGCCGAGGGCGTAGCGCTCCGCGGCGTTCTGTAGCTCGCGGACATTGCCCGGCCAGTCGTGTGCCAGCAGTTGCGCACGTTGCGCCGAGTCCAGCGGGCGGGCGTTCAGGCCATGGCGCTGCGCACCGCGCTCGGCAAAGTGCTGGAACAGCAGCAGGATGTCGTCGCCCCGTTCGCGCAATGGTGGAATGCGCAGACTGGCCACATTCAGGCGGTAGTAGAGGTCAGCGCGGAAGCGGCCTTCATCGGAGGCCAGGCGCAGGTCTTCCTTGGTGGCCGCGATGATGCGGATATCCAGCGGGATGAGCTGGTTGGAGCCCAGGCGCTCAACCGTGCGTTCCTGCAGCAGGCGCAGCAGCTTGACCTGCACGTCCAGGCTCATGCTCTCGATCTCGTCGAGGAACAGCGTGCCGCCATTGGCATATTCGAACTTGCCGATGCGTCGCTTCTGCGCGCCGGTGAACGCGCCTTGCTCATGGCCGAACAGCTCGCTCTCCACCACCGACTCGGCGAGCGCGCCGGCATTGATGGCGACAAAGGGACCGTTGCGGCGACTGGACAGGTCATGCAGGGCGCGGGCGACCACCTCCTTGCCCGAGCCGGTCTCGCCGAGGATCAGCACGTCCGCCTGGATCGCCGCCAACGAGGCGACCTGCTGCTGCAGGCGTTGCATGGGGGCGGATTGGCCAACCAGGCGGCCGCGCAGTTCCTTCTGCTCGGACAGCGCCAGGCGCAGGCTGCGGTTCTCCAGCACCAGGCGGCGTACATCGAGGGCGCGGCGTACGCTGTCGAGCAATGCATCGCTGGGGAAGGGTTTTTCCAGGAAGTCATAGGCGCCCGAGCGCATGGCCTTGACCGCCAGCGGGACGTCGCCGTGACCGGTGACCAGGATCACCGGAAGTTCGGCATCCTGCCCGTGCAACTGTTCCAGCAGCTGCAGACCGTCGATACCGGGCATGCGGATATCGCTGACGATCACGCCGGGCCAGTCCCGCGCCTGCTGCGTATCGAGCTGGCGCGCATCGGCCAGGGCGACGACCTTGAAGCCGGCCAGGTCGAGGGTCTGGCACAGTGCCTGGCGCAGGTGCGGGTCGTCATCGATCAGCAACACCTGGGTGGTGGAGTCGAACGGCTCGGCCAAACTCATGCGCGGGTTTCCTCCTGCGGCGTCGAAGTCACGCCGGGGATGCCCGGCAACAGATGCAATTGTACGAGAGCGCCGCCCTCGGGGTGATTCCCCAATTCCAGATGACCGCCGAGCGTTCGTAACAGGGTGTCGCAGATGGCGAGGCCCAGGCCAAGGCCCTTGGCGCTGGTCTTGGTGGTGAAGAAGGGTTCGCGGGCATGGGCCAGCGCCTGTTCGGAGAAGCCGGGGCCGTTGTCGCGCAGGGACAGGATGATGCGCTCGGGCGTCTGCTCGGCGGTCAGCCAGATGCGTCGCGGTGGCGCCTTCTCGGTAAGGGCGTCGAGGGCGTTGGACAGCAGGTTGGAGAGAATCTGCCGCAGCCGGGTTTCGCCGGCCTGCACCCAGATCGCTGCATCCGGCAGGTCGCGCAGCAGTTCCACGTTCATCGCCTGCCGGCGCGGCGCGACGAGCGCCAGGGCATCGTTGATCGCCGGCTGCAGGGCGACGTTTTCCGGCGCGCGCCGGGCGCCACGGGCGTAGGCCTTGAGGTGGCCGATGATCGAGGCCATGCGTCCGGTCAGCTCGCCGATCTGCTGCAGGTTGCCGCGGGCGTCATCGTAGCGCTCGTGGTCGAGCAGTACGCGGGCGTTGTCGGCGTAGCTGCGGATCGCCGCCAGCGGCTGGTTGAGTTCGTGGCTGATGCTGGCGGACATTGTGCCTAGGGCGGTGAGCTTGCCGGCTTGCACGACTTCGTCCTGGGCATGCATCAGCTCGCGTTGTGCCTGCTCGCGGTTGCTGACTTCCTCCTGCAAGCGGCTGTTGGTGTCTTCCAGTTCCTGGGTGCGTTCCTGCACGCGCAGTTCCAGTTCGTGCTTGGCCTGTGCTTCGAGCTCGATGCGTTCCAGGTAATGGCGGCGGCTGATGGTCAGCAGCGACAGCAGCAGGAGCAGCGCGACGAGGGTGGCCGCGCCGATCAGCACGACGCTGCGCACCGGACCGTCGACCTGGGTGCGCGGGGTATAGATGCTGACGGTCCAGCCGGTTTCCGGCAATTGGCGGCTCTGGCTGATCCAGCGGCGCTGGTCGATCTTCAGCGGTGCGGGATGCAGGACGGGGTAGGGGATGTTCTCGGCGATTTCGCGCTGCTTGGCCGGCGACAGTTCCCGGCTGGTATGGAAGCGCCAGGCCTTGTTGGACGACAGGATGACCACGCCGTCGCTGTCCATCACCAGTAACTGGTCGGGCGTATTGCCCCACAGCTGTTCCATGTGTTCCAGGTCGACCTTCACCACCAGCACACCCAGCAGCGTATCCCCGTCGCGCACCTCGCTGGCGAAGAAGTAGCCGCGACGCTTGGAGGTGGTGCCCAGGCCGAAGAAGCGCGCGGGGCGCCCCTGCATCGCTTCCTTATAGTAAGGACGGAACGAGAAGTTGCGGCCGACGAAGCTGTCGGGTTGGTCCCAGTTGGAGGCGGCGCGGGTGAGGCCGTCCGGCTGCATCAGGTAGATGACGTCGGCGCCGGTGCGCCCCCGGATGCGCGCCAGTTCGAGATTGGCGGCGTTCTGCAGGGGCAGGTTGCCGGGAGACTGGAGCGCGGCCCGTAGCGTCGGAAGTTCGCCGAGGATCGGCGGCAGGTCCTCATAGCGGCGCAACGTACCGAGCAGGTTGGCGACGTAGAGGTCGAGGGTCTGCTGGTTCTGCTGGGCGATCTGCTGGCTGTAGTAGCGCTCGGCGAAGTGGTGGAGGGGCCAGAGCAGTACTAACACCGCAGCGGTTGTGATCAGCAGTAGCCGCCAGTGCGTTGGTCTGTCCATGTTTTGGATGTGCTTGGGGGCTGCGGTCGGTAGGCCCAGTGTAGGCGGCCGGTGTCGCGAGGAGTATCCCGGGACACGCTTGATTTGCGATGTCCCGGAATCAGGGGCTGGCTCAATGAGTTAAGTTGCGTAACCCGTCGGATTGAGGCTCTGCCAGCGCCAGGTGTCGACACACATGTCGGAAAGGTTGCGGGTAGCTTTCCAACCCAGCAGCGCCTGGGCTAGCTCTGGGTTGGCATAGCACGCGGCAATATCCCCAGGGCGACGAGGGCAAATCGTGTAGGGAATTGTTTTGCCTGACGCCTTTTCAAAAGCACGAACAACTTCAAGGACGCTGTAGCCTCGGCCAGTTCCAAGGTTCACCGTGAAATAAGGAGAGGAGTCGAGTTGTTGCAAGGCGCACACATGGCCTTCAGCAAGATCCATGACATGAATGTAGTCACGCACGCCGGTTCCATCGTGAGTTGCGTAGTCCCCGCCCCAGACACTGAGCTGTGGTCGCCGATCAACTGCTAC
The DNA here is from genome assembly GCF_001675465.2 of Pseudomonas sp. AU12215. Lineage (NCBI taxonomy): Bacteria > Pseudomonadati > Pseudomonadota > Gammaproteobacteria > Pseudomonadales > Pseudomonadaceae > Pseudomonas > Pseudomonas sp. AU12215. Next base: position 81,466 of record NZ_MACM02000186.1, on the reverse strand, counting down.
TTGCGCAACGAAGGGCATGAGGTTGTTCGGGGTTCCCAGTGGGTCCTCACCAATGAGTCCACTCTCGTGAGCTCCAACAGGGTTGAAATAGCGAAGAATGGAGACATTGAAGTCTGTATTGGCTGCATGGAAATCGCGCAGGATCTCTTCGACCATGAGCTTTGTGCGGCCATAGGGATTCGTCGCACCGAGCGGGTGGCTTTCTGGAATGGGGAGGGCCTGTGGATCGCCATATACCGTTGCAGAAGAACTGAATACCAGCTTCTTGACATTGGCTGAGCGCATGGCAGCGAGCAGCCTTAAGGTACCGACGACATTGTTTTCGTAGTACGCAAGCGGCTCTTTCACAGAGTCGCCAACGGCTTTCAGACCGGCAAAGTGGATGGCCGCTGTGCACTTATGAAGCTTCAGCGTCTCTTCCAGTAGGTCCTGATCAAGAACGTCACCTTCTACCAGGGTTACGTCCTTGTTAGTAATTTTCCTGATCCGATCGACAGCATTCGGGTGGCTATTGCAGAAGTTGTCGTAGATGACCAGTTCATACCCCTTGTTCAGGAGTTCGATGCAGGTGTGGGAGCCAATGTATCCAGCGCCCCCGGTTACCAATACTTTCATGATACTCCAGGCGTTATGGACGAGAGTTGATAGTCGCCGAAGAGATCGCCTTCAGCACTCGATAAATTTCGGTCTGCAACCACTTTGGTAGTCTGCGCTTGATAGCGCGTAGTAGTTGCATGGTGAGGTTGGGTCGATTGAAGTTCCTGAGCACAGCTCTGGAGTATGCCCGGTCAGGTGATGGAGTAATGGTATGACAAACGTCAATTAGCGATTGTGTCACTTTACTCCAGCGGAAATCATCGGCGCACTTGGCCGAGGCCTGTGCACACTCCTCCCGGAACGCCTTGTCGGATATCAATCTCTTCAGCGCTGTGCTCCAGTCGTCTGTAGAGCCAAAGTCCACCACCAACCCCAGACCGTTTGCGGAGACGACTTCAGCGAAGTGATCGCCCTTGCTGCATACGATCGGAAGTCCGCACCAAAGGTAATCGAGCATGCGAGTTCTGAAGGAAAATCGGGTTTCCGGATTATCGAAATGAGCCGAAACACCTATGTCAGCATCAAGCAGGTAGTTATGCCGATCAGCATAATCAATCCAGTTGAAGTTGAAGTGGACAAATTCGCCCAGTAGACCGGATTCCTTCGCCAGAGTTATAGCTTCTGCGCAAACGTTATGCTGCTCAATGCCGGAGTTGGGGTGCTTTACACCGATAAAAACAAGGTGTGCCCGGTACCCTTCGGATACAATTTTCTGAATCGCCCGAATGATTGTTATGGGGTCGAACCACTGGTAGATGCCTCCCCCCCAAACCAGCACGAAGTCGTCCTCAGGGATATTGAAGAGCTCACGGATTCCCTTTCGGGATTGTACGGGCTTGGCTTCAGGCAGGCCGAAAGGAAGCATGGAGAGCAGGTCAGGGATCTTTGCGTCCTTTGCGTTTGGCCAGCGCAAGGCATTAATCCTGCTGCTAAGCATCAGCGCGCCGGTCCAGAAGTCGCGTTGCCGTTCGTTGGCACACAGGAAATAGTCCGAATACGCCAGTTGTTCCGCCTGCATCCCTGCCAGATAGGCGATGGTCGTATTTCTCTCGTCTACGTCTTTGTCTACCGATGCCTGGTGATACTCCAACGGTATTGGGCAATACAAATCCGCAATCAGGGCGGCACTGGAGTCCTTAAGGAATGGATATTCCTTCAGCGCGCTGCCCTGGAGAAGAATTACATCACTGGACGAGATCGAATCTCTGAACTCGCTGGAGCCGGTCGATATGCAGGGGAACGGAAAGTCGAGACTTTCCCCAATGTCAGGTGCAGCGACGGTAACGTCGAAATGCTCTGACAGACATCTTGCAATCTCAACCGAGCGAATGGCCGTCCCGGCCATTCGCTGGCCGATGAAGTCGTTACAGAGAATTGTAATCTTTCTGGCCATTCGCTTCTTCAATATGTCCTGAGTGTTGAGTTACGGGCAGTCAGCGACGCAGGTTTAGATTCTTTGGCGCAGGCGGGCAACCTGGACTCGCAGAGGCAGCAGCTTTCGCCAGCCCCAGCGAAGTGGCCGAAGCATCTTGTTGATCGTATTGACTAGCGGGATCAGTTGGTCGCGGAGGTCGTCCTGGCCAAGCCCATCCTGGTGATTGATATCCCAGTGCATTGCATTGAGTTTGTTGTTGAGCATGTTCTCCAGCGATTCGATTCTGACCAGCAAAAGGTGAATCAGACCCGCGTAGCCGGGCTCCTTGGCCAGGAGAGTCCGCAGCATGCCGTTGCGATAGAGAACCTGGTAGTCAAGATGCTTGTTGTGCCCTGCAATTACCGAATTCCCATAGCCGCTGGTGTTGCTCGTAGGGCGGCGGTGATGGTAGTAGGCAAGCGGCTTATTGATGGTTCCAATGTCACCGGCCAGGAGGATTCGCAGGTTGTAATCCCAGTCGCCTAGTACAGGCAGGAATTCGTTGTAGCCGCCAATGCTCTTGACGACACTCATGCGAATCAGCAGGCAGATTGGAGGGAAGTTATTGCCTCGAAGCTGATCCAGGAGGTCGACGCGCTCCTTCCAGTAGCTCCAAGTCATGCGCTCGTGCTCTATGACTTTGTTGTCGGCGATTTCTTCCATCACAACTGTGCAGTTTGTTGCAACCGCAGCAAACTTCTTATTCTCTTCCTTTTTGAGGTATTCAACTGTTTCGGACAGGAAATCAGGCTGCCAGGCATCATCGTCATCATGGATGACAACGAATTCACCCTCCATCCCCTCAAGTGCAGAGTTGGACGCTGCCTCCATACCCATGCTGGCAGGGTGATGCTTCACCGAAATACGCCCCTTGAACGAGGTCATATATTGGTTCAGAAGTTTATCGACGGGCTCGGGGTCGCCGCCATCGTTTACTACGGAAATGTGCCAGTTCTGGTAAGTCTGCGAGAGTACGCTGGCGAAGGCGCGGGCAAGCAATATCGGCCGGTCCTTTGTGCGCGTGACAATAATGACTTTGCCATCGGATGGTTCGTGTTGAACCTTGCTCATGCTGTTAGGGAAGAAAGTATTCATGGTTTAAACTCAGTAAAATTGGCGCTTGATACGGTCGTTCAAATGCGACATGTGATCTCTCATGATATCGCGTAGCACGTTTTTTTGGTGATCGTTGGCCGCCAGCCACCAGTGCCTGAGTTGACCTACACGCCAGTCCGAATGAATGAACTTCTGGTAAGCGAGGTGATGGGATTCAGGAACGGCCGAATCGAGTATAGGTTCATGAAGGCTATGGTCGAACGTGGCGCAGTGGCCAAATCCGGAGAACAGTTCGAGTTCATTCTTCGAGGGGGAAAGCATTACAGCGCCAAGTGCAGACACTGCGCTCTCACGGGACAGGTCTGCCTCAGTGATGGGGTAGTTGTTGGCGCCGGCGAAGATCTTCTGTATGGACTCCAGAGTCCCGAGTTGGAAATACTTGGTTTTCTCTTCGTACTGACGAAGTTCCGACTGATTTTCCTGGGTGACGGGCTGGGCAATTCCAGCTGCATCGATCTGGAAGTCTTTTACGCTGCCGTGCGGTGCACTGTGGAACTGCTCCAGCAGTGCGACACCTTGCTCCACTTCCAACTGTTGATGGTTGGGAAGGAACTCTGTCGTGAGGCAGGACTCCATCAAACCCGCAGAGAAACGATTGCCGAGCGCCGCCGGCCATAGGCCGTAGTAGAAACCGAAGAATTCATCAGGGCCGCCCGCTGTGCCAATCAGGCCGCGGAGACTCCGCTGCATTGTGCCGTGCCAGCCAATGTCGACCATTGCCTGCCGCCCTGGCTCAAACATTCCCTGCTGACGGAGATACTCTATGCAGCTGGCGTTCCGCTGCTTCAAGCATTCATAGACAATAGCCGAGTGTTGCTGCAGCAGCTGCTCGAAACGCAATGTCAGTTCGGGGAAGAGCAGCAGTTGATTCAGGGAGCCAAAGGCTTGTTTGGCATTTGCAACCAGCTCTTTCTGTTCAGCGAGCCCTGCTCGCTCAAGTGCGGTAAGCACGGTTGTCTTTCCTGCAGAGCTACTCAGGAAGTTGAGCAGTTCCTGGCTGAGCTTCTGGGGAGTGCTATTGTGCACGCCAGCAGCAAGATTGAGTACGGCACGGGAGATATAGAGATAGCTGAATTTGACATCCAGCTTTTCGGCCAGGCCGGCAATCTCCCAAGCATTCTTGATCAGGAAGCCATCGCGGGCACAGAAATATAGTCGGTCGATTTTGTGCTGAGTAACTTTGTCGGCTAGCCATTTTATGAAGTTCCCGACAACGATACCGCCCAAGGACCGCCCAAGATTTATCAGCGCGTCTTCGGTTGAAATCGGATTCAGTGTGTTTCGGGACTGGAGTTCGAAGTAGCGTTTAGCAGCCGAAAATGGCAGCAGGTTCGGGTCAAGTTTTGCACCGACTCTACGTTCGGAGCGCGCACGAACATAAGCCAGTGTTTCGACCCCGTGCTTGCGCGGACCCAGTTCATCGGACCATTCGTCATCGCCAATGTGCAGGACCTTCTGACCATAAGCCGGAAGCAGCTCCGGCCAGATCTTGCCCGTGGCTTTTGTATGGCCAACTTCGGCAGAGACATGAACGGCGGACCAGCCAGTGTACCCAGCTTTCGTCAACGCCTCGGCGAGGAAGCTGCTCGGCAGGTACATGTCCGAAATAAAGATATAGGGCTTGCCTTGCTGCGTTAGCCTTCGAGTGACTTCCAGAATATCGGGTACAGCGTGAAGCAGGCCCTTCTCGACGAACAGTTCGAGCTCTGCTGCGAGTTGCCATTCCTTGAACTCCGGAAGGAAAGCCGGGAGTTCTTCATAGATATCTGAAAAACCGATTTCTTCGGCGCCATTCAGGTCGAAGAGACGCTTCCTGGCGCTTCGCTCGGCGTCCTCTCGTGCCAGGGCAAATCCACGAGCGGCGGTGCCGAAGCAGTCGACCAAACGACGCTCTACCTCTGCGAAGACATCGACCGGGCTATCAAGAAGCCGGGTCAATGCGGTATCGAAGATGTCAAACGACACGACATTGGCATTTGCGGAGCGCGCAAGCGTTTCCTGGATGAATTCTTCATCCAGGACCCAGCTGTCGAGTGGAGACAACACCATTACTTCTTCAAACAGCTTGTCAGTGTTCGGCGGTAACTCGGTGAGTACTGGTTCGGTCACGTCGGCGCTTACGGCCAACTCGCAGGCAGTGGAGGCGACTTCAGACTCAGTCACGGGGTCGGGTTCCGGCGCTGCCTGAGTGGCAGGCTCAAGAAGTTTAAATTCCATTTTGGGGAAGTTCTCCTTTAGCGAGTGTTCGTAAATAGCCTGGTTTTTGAAGTACTGATTGGACAAGAGGGTGACTTTCTTGCCGAGGAAAGCAGAAAGAATAGAAACGTGCAGACGATCAGTGACGACGCTCTCGTAGGGGGCTATGAAAGCGGCAAGGCTGTGGGTCACATGTCTGCAGAAGTCTGGAGATGTCCAGATGTCACCGTTCCAGCTAAGCGATATATCGATATTCTGCGGGGGGACTTCGACAGCATGTGTCGACTCACCGTCAGTGCGCAGTACGTGCAGCTCGCCAGCGCTATCCTGGAAGTACTTCTTGAAGTACTCTTTATTAAGGAATAATGTTAGATCGTGGGAGAGGTGTGTTCTTTCGGGGTTGGCGCCATTCTCTAAAGCATTTTTATAGCTGGTGCGCTCCCGACAGAATATCGTTAGATTTCTGTGGGTTTCAGAAAGGATGTCCTTGTATCCCACGATGGTGTGGGGCAAGAGAATTACATTGTTTTTATCAGCATACCGCGAAATGAGGTCAGCTACCTCATGGTAGCGGCCTTCTACAAGATTTCCTCCGCCACCAATGAAGATTGTCTCACCACTAATTTCCTCTCCCGCTTTGATATGTGCTGTCTTGATTTTGTATTGGTCAAACAGCAAGTATGTTGCGTAGGCAATGAATCCGTCTCCAGCATTCCCTGGATTCGGGAGGTAGTAGATAGTTTTGCCCCCGTGATCCATGAGGAAATTGATGAGAGGGTCATCTTTGATGATCGGATTCATTGTCAGGTTCCGTTATTTCTGGGGCAGGTGTTTAGCATGGGCATCTGTATTGGGGCGAGGGTTTCCAGTAGTCGTTGACGGCTGCCTGCCTTTACTGTTTGACTATGCTTAGTGAAAAGTCCTGCCGGAATTTGAACCACATTGGATTGTCGGTGTCGTGAATTACTGAGAATACAAAAGCAAGTTCGTTGGCGTAGATGGTGATGTTGTCGCTACGGTCCCACTTTGTTACTTGATTAAGTCTCACTGCGACGGAGTAGGTTTGGCCGCCGCGGAGGATCATTTCCGAGGAGAAGGAGAAAGCAGCAACTTCGCCCTTCTCGAAGTCTAGGCTGCGGCGGTAGGTATTGAATACACTTTGTCCAGTAAGATCCTGGCCGAATTGGTCTTTTATTAGGAATCCGAGACTGACGTTTTTTACGGATTCTATGAATTTAACTTTGAATTCCAAGGTGAATTTTTCACCTTGTTCCAAGTGGTCCGTGAGTTCGCCTTTGCTGTTTCTGAGGTTGCTAGATATAACCTCTAGAATGCTGGATTCGCTGACGGAGGTCTGTGTATTGACGATGTTGGAGGTCTCGAGATCTGGGGGGAGTTCTGCCCCGTCACTTTTGTTATCTTCGATTGCCTTTGCGTGTGACTCAAGCGCTATGCGGTTGTGCTCAATGAATACATCGTTCATGTATTCATTTGTTACCTCGGTAACGTCACCTTGCATTCGCACGCGCCCGGCGTCGATCCAGATTGCAGTGTCGCAGAGCGCCCGGATGGACTCGATGGAGTGACTGACGAAGAGAACGGTGCAGCCGTTCGACATCAGCTTCCGCATGCGTGCAATCGACTTGTGCTGGAACCAGGAATCGCCGACGCTGAGTGCTTCATCGACAATTAAAATGTCCGGGTCAACATGTACCGCCACGGAAAATGCCAGTCTGGCGTACATGCCGCTAGAGTAGGTTTTAACCGGTTGGTATACGAAATCGCCAATATCGGCGAACTTTAAAATGGCATCGAGTTTCTCATCGATTTCACTTCTGGATAGGCCCAGGAGCTGACCATTCATGTAAACGTTTTCAACCCCGGTGAATTCGGGGTTGAATCCAGCGCCTAGTTCGAGTAGGGCGGCAATTCGTCCATTGATCTGAATGGAGCCCAGGCTGGGCGCCAGAGTACCGCAGAGGATCTGCAGTAAGGTGGATTTGCCCGCGCCATTTTTGCCCATGACTCCCACGACGCTGCCGCGAGGTACTTCGAAGTCGATCTCCTTCAGGGCCCAGTGCTCCTTGAAGTAGCGACGTCGGCCCCCACCCCCGAGGATCATCTGCATCAGGCGATGATGAGGCTTTTCATAGATCTGATATGACTTCCCGAGTCCTTTTACGCAGATAGCAGCTTCAGATGACATCGGAGAAACCCCTACGTGTTTTCTGGAACCATGCAAACCCGAGCCACGCGATGACGGACGTGGCAGCGGTGTAGATGGCCCATTCATTCCAGTTGATGCCGTGGCCCCAGATCATCGTGTCCCTGGCCTGCTCGATGGCAAAGGCCAATGGATTCAGGCCAAGCAGGGAGCGGAACTCCTTTGGAAGAACATCAATGGGGTAGAAAATAGGGGAGAGAAACATCAACACCGTAGTGATGACACCCACAATCTGACTGACGTCCCTGAGGTAAACGCCCAAAGATGCAAGAAGCCAGGAAAGTCCTAGCGTCAGCATGATGGTGGGAATCAGCGATAGTGGGAGCAGCAGAATCGTGAGGTGTGGAACTCCAAAGAAGAATAGGTAGAAGATCAGCCAGACCAGGAGGCTGATCAACAAGTGGAATGCTGCAGAGCAGAACGCTATCAACGGAAGGATTTCAAGTGGAAAGATTACTTTCTTTACGTAATTCGCGTTGCTCAGGATCAGGCTCGGGGCTCTATTTATGCATTCGGAAAAAAGATTGAATATAAGTAGGCCGGTAAACAGGACAAGCGCGAACTCGGTTTTCGAATCGCTTCCGCCGGCCCAGCGTGCCTTGAATACTGTGCTGAAGATGAATGTGTAGACTGACAGCATCAGAATGGGGTTGAAGAATGACCAGAGCAGCCCCAGGGTTGATCCTTTGTATCGGCCAATTACTTCTCGGCGAGTCATGGAGAAGATAAGATTGCGGTTCCTCCAGCAGCTGGCAAATGCCTCTAGTGGAGTCATGCTGAAGCTTTTCATCAGGAAAAATGATCCGAATCATAGAGTGGAGTGCCCGCCAAGTCTTTTGGGGACAGAATTGGAGTAATTTCTAGCGGCCAGTCTATATTTAGATCTGCATCATTCCAGCGAATGCACCGCTCATATTCGGGGGCGTAATAGTCAGTTGTCTTGTACAGGAACTCGGCATGCTCACTCAGTACAAGAAAGCCGTGGGCAAATCCTTCGGGAACCCAGAGTTGCCTCTTGTTCTCTGCGCTCAGGTAGGCGCCGACCCATTTTCCAAAGTTCGGTGATGACTTCCGGATATCCACGGCAACGTCAAAAACTTCACCGGCAGTGACACGGACGAGCTTTCCCTGTGTCTGCTTGATTTGATAGTGCAGGCCGCGCAGTACGCCCTTGGCCGAGCGTGAGTGATTGTCCTGAACAAACTCGACCGGCCTGCCTATGGCTTCTTCGAATTGCTGAAGATTGAAACTCTCGAAGAAAAAGCCACGCTCGTCGCCAAATACCTTGGGTTCGAACAGGATGACCTCAGGAATGCATAGGGGAGTGGCTTTCATCAGTAAATTTTCTCGACGAGCAGACGCTTGAGGTATTGCCCGTAACCACTCTTGAGCAATGGGTCGGCAAGTTCTTCCAGTTGCTCGGGGCTTATCCACTTCTGGCGGAAGGCGATTTCTTCGGGGCACGCCACCTTGAGGTCCTGGCGGTTTTCCAGGGTGGCGATAAAATGGCTCGCCTCCAGTAATGAGTCGTGCGTGCCGGTGTCCAGCCAGGCATAGCCGCGCCCCATTATCTCAACGGAAAGCATGTTGCGCTGGAGATAAACGGAGTTGACGTCGGTAATCTCCAATTCACCCCTGGCGGATGGGGAGATACTCTTGGCAATATCAATGACGGAGTTGTCGTAAAAATAAAGTCCAGTTACTGCATAGCTGGATTTTGGTTTGGTTGGCTTTTCTTCCAGGCTGATTGCTTTGCCATTTTCATCGAACTCGACGACGCCATAGCGCTCAGGGTCTTGTACGTGATAGGCAAAGACGCTTGCTCCTTCCTTGCGCTGTGTGGCGTTGAGGAGCAGATCCTGGAAGTCATGGCCATGATAGATGTTGTCGCCCAGGACAAGAGCACAGCCGTCCTGGCCAATAAAATCCTCACCAATTAGAAAGGCTTGAGCCAGGCCGTCCGGTGAGGGTTGTACGGCGTACTGCAGGTTCAGACCCCATTGGCTGCCATCAGCGAGCAGTTGCTGAAAGCGCGGTGTGTCCTGGGGGGTGGAAATAATAAGGATGTCGCGAATCCCGGCGAGCATCAGTGTGCTCAGCGGGTAGTAGATCATTGGCTTATCGTAAACTGGCAGTAGTTGCTTTGAGATTGCCAGCGTTGCAGGGTGCAGCCGCGTGCCGGAACCACCTGCGAGAATTATTCCTTTGCGTTTCATTTCTTCTCCTGCTCTACCAATTCCTGGACCATGCGCCGAAGGTGTATGGTCCAATCGGGGAGCACCAGGCCAAACGTGCGCTGCAACTTGGCATTGGCCAGGCGGGAGTTCTGTGGTCGCTTCGCGGGCAATGGATAGTCAGCGGTAGTGATTGGAACGACGCGCTCCGAAGAGGCCTGCAGCGAACAGCCAAGGTTGAGCGCTTCTGCGACTACCAGTTGTGCATACTGATGCCAGCTAGTTTCTCCGCTGGCAACCAAATGGTAAGTGCCGCTAGCGGTTTGTTGCAGGTCGACGTCGCTGGAAAGTCGCTGCAGTATCTGTGCTGTGACGTCAGCAATTAGTTCTGCACTGGTTGGTGCACCAAACTGATCGGCGATCACGCGCAATTCATTTCGCTCTTTTGCAAGACGCAGGATCGTCTTGGCAAAGTTGTTTCCGCGTAATGCAAATACCCAACTGGTTCTGAAAATAAGATGGCGACAGCCACTCTCGCGAATCGCTATTTCGCCTTCGAGTTTTGAGCGGCCATAGGCATTCACTGGCGCCGGCTCGGTTTCCTCGTCGAATGGCTTGTCGCTGCCGCCATCGAATACATAGTCAGTGGAATAATGAACTAGCCAGGAGTTCGATTTTCTTGCGTAGCGAGCAAGGATGTCGACCGCTTCTGCGTTGATCTTGTGTGCAGTCACGTAATCGCTTTCGGCCTTGTCGACCGCGGTATATGCACCGGCATTGACGATGACATCCGGCTTTTCCTCGGTGAGGAGCCTGGACAGGCTGTCCACATCGGCCAGATCAGCGCGTTGACGATCGCAAACGACGAGCTGCGCAATGGGGGCCAGGGAGCGCTGGAGCTCCCAGCCGACCTGCCCATTGGCCCCGAGCAAGAGAATTTTTTTCATTCGTACTGCTTGCCTACCCAGTCGCGATAGGAGCCATTGGTGACGTTATTCACCCACTCCTGATTATCCAGGTACCAGCGCACAGTTTTGCGGATCCCGGTTTCGAAGGTTTCTGCAGGTTTCCAGCCCAGCTCCTGCTCGAGCCGAGTTGCATCGATAGCGTAGCGGCGATCGTGGCCAGGCCGATCCTTCACGAAAGTTATGAGATCGCGGTAGCTACGGCCAGCCGAGAGAGGTCTTTCCTCATCCAGGATGTCGCACAGGGTATGTACTACCTCGAGGTTGGCTTTTTCGTTCCACCCGCCGACGTTGTAAGTCTCGCCAGTCCGGCCTGCTTCCAATACCCGCCGGATCGCTGCGCAATGATCCTTGACGTAGAGCCAGTCACGGATTTGCTGGCCGTCGCCGTATATCGGCAAAGCCTTCCCTGAGAGGGCGTTGTGGATGATCAGCGGTATCAGCTTCTCGGGGAAGTGATAAGGACCATAGTTGTTGGAGCAGTTTGTCGTAAGTACTGGAAGTCCGTAAGTATGGTGATAGGCGCGCACCAGATGATCGGATGCAGCCTTGGACGCCGAGTACGGGCTATTGGGTTCGTACCTGTTGTCTTCACGGAATGCCGGGGCATCATCGCTAAGCGAGCCATAGACCTCGTCCGTGGAAACGTGGAGGAAGCGGAAATCGGCCTGCAGCGGCTCTGCGAGGTCGCGCCAGTAAGCCCTTGCGGCTTCAAGCAGGCGGAAAGTGCCAACGACGTTTGTCTGTACGAAGTCTTCCGGTCCATGGATAGAGCGGTCCACGTGGGACTCAGCGGCAAAGTTGATTATTGCGCGCGGCTTATGCTCGGCCAGCAGCTGCGACACCAGCGAGCTGTCGCCAATGTCGCCCTGGACGAAGACGTGTCGATCGTCGCCCTCCAGGCTCACCAGGTTCTGGCGATTGCCTGCATAGGTCAGCTTGTCGAGACTGATGACTTTCTCATTGCTTTCAGCCAGCCAGTCGAGAACAAAATTCGAGCCAATGAATCCGGCACTGCCGGTCACGAGGATAGTCATGTCGGTCATATCCTTTGAAAAACGGCAGCCGCTGCCAGTCCCAGCGTTCCGGTTGAAGATTGGCGATGGACACCAGATTGCCTGATCAGTCGGAGACGTTCGGGCAGGCGTGACTCGCGAGCTAGCTCGAACAGACGGAGGGTCTCCCTGTTCTCCGGAGTGAGGCGTTCGCGGAAGCACGATAGCGCGTGGAGATTCGCATCCATCCAGCCGCGGAAAGTGCCTTTGAACATTTTCCCTACGCGAATTGCGCGCTCGCGCAGACTGGAATTGGCGCCAACCAGGTTCTGTTCGTGCTGTCGGTAAGCAACAGTTGGCCGCTGCTCATAGATGACGTTACCGCCACAGCCGGTAACCAGCAGATAGGCCCACCAGTCATGGGAGATGATGCGTGCCGTGGTCGGGGTCTGCTTCAGCAGGTCGCGGGCCACTGCGTTGAATAACATGGTGTTGCCGCCAGCAATGCTCTGAACCAGCGCGTTCTCGAAGGACGGCGGTCGTGCGAACAGGGGAGACATGCCGAAGGGCTTTCCACTGGCGTCGATCAATTGGGTCCGGGAGCAGAACAGGGCTGGCCGCTCCAGCGGGCATGCGATCAGTTGCGACAAGCCAGTTGTCAGGCGATCTGGCAGCCAGCGGTCATCTTGGTCGCAGAAGGCGAAGTAGGGGGCCTGAATATCCGGGTGGCGGAGAAGGCTGAGGAAATTTGCCGCAAAGCCCTGGCAGGGGCCCTGCACTATGACGAGTCGATCGGTTCCCAGCTTTGCCTGATACTGCTCCAGAATGCTGCGCGTGCTATCGCTGGAGCCGTCGTCCGAGGCATAGACCACCCAATGCGGGTGCGTCTGGGCGATCAGCGAGTCCAGTTGTTCGGCCAGGAACTCTTCTCCGTTATAGGTTGACAGTAAAATGGCAACCAGATCGGAGGGTTGTTGGGAAACAAGCCCTCTTGGGGCCGATGTCGAGGGGGAGAACATCAACGCAACGCCTCACGCGGATCCATCCAGTTGGTACCCTTACACCATCCATGGTCAATGGGATAGATGAGCGTGACGCACGCACGAGCCGGACCAGGTGGAAAAACTAGGGCGGCCATTATATGCATCACGTCGATTGAGTAAATCTATGTCCGCACAGATGTGTGGCTCTTTGGTATCACTCTGGTGTCCTAGCAATCCCATGGCTCGCATCTATAAGATGAAATTGGACACAGCTCAAGGCGAAAAGTTTCAGGGCCGTCGAACGGTCTGTCCATGGGCTCAGTCAAGGAAATGCTTACGTGACGTGATAGCCGTCTGCTCATGGAAAGCACTGTCTCGGGGGGAAGAGACCTGACGCTGAGAGCCGACGACCGGCCATTCTTGTAACCAATGCGAACTTGTCTGGTTTGCGTCGGCTCTATGACAATCCATTTCCACAGCAACAGACGGAAGCCTCGGGTTGCTAGCCCGGGAGAAAAGTTACGGATGAACGGTAACAAGAAGTGCAAAAAGGCCCATGCGGGGTGGGCCTTTGTGTTTGGTAGTCATGGTGCCGGCACCAGGAATCGAACCCGGGACCTACTGATTACAAGTCAGTTGCTCTACCAGCTGAGCTATACCGGCAAGGAGGGCCGCCATTATAGCGGCGCCGGCTGGGGTGTAAACCACTGATTTTGCAGTGTGATGCAGTACCTGTTCAGTGTCCGCCAGCCGTAGCCGCACCGGGTTTGGCGCCGAAGGGCGGCTTGGCCAGGCAGATGACCACCAGCATGGCGAGAAACAGCCAACCCAACAGGGTGAAGTAGTCGATGGTCGACATCATGTAGGCCTGGCTTTCCACCATGCGCTCCAGCAGCGAAGCGCTGTGTTGGCCGGGGCCGCCGAGCTGATCGACGGTCGCCCGGGTGGCTGGGTCGTAGGCGCTGAGGTTCTCGGTCAGGTAGGCATGGTGCATGGTCGCCCGGCGGTTCCACAGCCAGGTGGTCAGGGACGCGGCGAAGCTGCCGGCCAGGGTGCGCAGGAAGGTGGCCAGGCCCGAGCCGTCGGCGATCTGGTCGGGCGGCAGGTCCGAGAGCAGGATGCTGAGGATCGGCATGAAGAAGAACGCCACGCCGAAGCCCATGAACATCTGCACCAGGGCGACGCGGGCGTAATCGACCTCGGTGGTGAAGCCTGCCCGCATGAAGCAGGTTGCGGCCATCGTCAGGAACGCAAGGCTGGCGACCACGCGCAGGTCGAAGCTTTGCGCGTAGCGTCCGACGATCGGCGAGAGGAAGATCGGCAGGATGCCGATGGGTGCGGCTGCCAGGCCCGCCCAGGTGGCGGTGTAGCCCATCTGCGTCTGCAACCACAGCGGCAGCAGCAGGCCCATGCCGAAGAATCCGGCGTAGCCGCCGACCAGGGCCAGGGTTCCGACGGTGAAGTTGCGGTGCACGAACAGTCGCAGATTGACGATCGGGTGGCGGTCGGTCAGTTCCCAGATCACGAACACGGCCAGGGCGATCACCGCGACCACCGTGCCGCCGATGATGAAGCCGGATTCGAACCAGTCCAGGTCGTTGCCCTTGTCGAGGACGATCTGCAGGGCGCCGACGCCGATCACCAGCATCGCCAGGCCCATGTAGTCCATGGGCGCGTGCTTGATCACAACTGGACGAGCGCGCAGTTGCTGGTAGACGACCATGGCGGCGAACAGGCCGATGGGCACGTTGATGAAGAAAATCCACGGCCAGCTGTAGCTGTCGGTGATCCAGCCGCCGAGGATGGGCCCGGCGATGGGCGCGACCACCGTCACCATCGCCAGCAGTGCCAGTGCCATCCCCCTTTTCGCCGGCGGATAGATGGAGATCAGCAGGGTCTGGGTGATCGGGTAGAGCGGCCCGGCGACGAAGCCCTGGATGGCCCGAAAGCCCACCAGCATGCCCATCTGCTGGGCGACGCCACAGAGAAACGAGGCGACCACGAAGAGCAGGGTGGCGGCAATGAACAGCCGCACCTCTCCGACCTTGCGGCTCAGCCAGCCGGTGAGCGGCAGGGCAATGGCGTTGCTCACCGCGAAGGAGGTGATGACCCAGGTGCCCTGCTCGGAGCTCACCCCGAGGTTGCCGGAGATGGTCGGCAGGGCGACGTTGGCGATGGTGGTATCGAGCACCTGCATGAAGGTCGCCAGCGACAGGCCGATGGTGGCCATAACCAGGCTGGGGGGGCTGAAACTGCTGCTGTTGGGCTGGCTCATGACGGTAGTAGGATCAGCGCTGCGCGGTGCTGTGGTTGGCGTCGGCCAGGTTGGCCTGGATCAGCTTCTCGATCAGTTGGTCGGCCGAGGCCAGCTGCTCCTGGTAGACGTCGGTGGAGAACACCGCCTCGTGCGGCGATTGCTGGGCGAGGGCGGGTCCGCTCTGGTCGTGCAGGCTGACGTTGACGTCCATGGACAGGCCGATGCGCAGCGGATTCTTCGCCAGTTCCTCGGGGTTGATGCGGATGCGCACTGGTACGCGCTGGACGATCTTGATCCAGTTGCCGGTCGCGTTCTGTGCCGGCAGCAGGGAGAAGGCGCTGCCGGTGCCGACGCCGAGGCTGTCGACGGTGCCGGAGTACTTCACTTCGCTGCCATAGAGGTCGGAGCGGATTTCCACCGGCTGGCCGATGCGCATGTGCTTGAGCTGGGTTTCCTTGAAGTTGGCGTCGATCCACACCTGGTCAAGCGGGATCACTGCCATCAGTGCGGCACCCGGCTGCACGCGCTGGCCGACTTGCACGGTGCGCTTGGCGACGTAGCCGGTGACCGGCGCGATGATCACCGCGCGGGCGTCGTCCAGGTAGGCCTGGCGCAGCTTGGCGGCGGCGGCTTTGACGTCCGGGTGCGAGGCGATCACGGTGTCGTCCACCAGCGCGCGGTTGGTGTCCAGTTGCTGCTCGGAGTTGGTCAGCGAGCTGCGCGCGGTGTCCAGGGCGTCGCGAGCGTGAGCCAGTTCTTCCTGGGAGATGGCGCCGTCGTTGGCGAGGTTCTGCCGGCGCTTGAAATCGGCCTCGGCCTTGGACAGGGCGACCTTCTTCGTGGCGACGTCGGCCTTGTAGCCGTCGACGTTGCTGAACAGCCCGCGCACCTGGCGCACGGTGCGCGCGAGGTTGGCTTCGGCCTGCTGCAGGGCGATGTCGGCATCACTGGGGTCGAACTTCACCAGCACCTGGCCCTTGCGCACCAGATCGCCGTCATCGGCGCCGATGCTGACCACGGTGCCGGTGATCTGCGGGGTGATCTGCACGACGTTGCCGTTCACGTAGGCATCGTCGGTGTCCTCGTGCCAGCGGCCGTAGAGGATTTCCCAGGCGACGCTGGCGAGGCCGGCGATGATGACGACGGCGAGCAGGATCAGCAGCCAGCGCTTGCGCTTGGGGTTGCCGTTCTGGGTTTCTTGGGTGGCGGTGCTCATGTCGGGTGCCTCGTTCAGTGCGCGGCGGCCGCGTTCGCCTGGGCGAGCGGGGCAGGAATGGAAGTGGTGTCGGGCTGGTAGCCACCGCCCAGGGCCTGGACCAGTTGCACCGAAAGGTCGATGCGTTGGGCGTCCAGACTGGCCAGCTGACGTTCGGCGAGGAGCAGCTGCTGCTGCACGCTGAGGGCGTCGAGGTAGTTGCCGACGCCTTCGCCGTAACGGCGCATGGCCAGGTCGAAGTTGGACTTTGCGATATCGCGGGCATCGCGCTGGTCGTCGATCTGCTGCTCCAGCGAGCGCAGCTTGCCGAGATCGTCGGTGACCTCGCCGAGAGCGCTGACCAGGGTCTTGTTGTACTGGGCGACGGCCAGGTCGTAGTCGGCGTCCTTCCCGGCCAGGTTGGTGCGCAGGCGGCCACCGTCGAAGATCGGCAGGGAGATGGCCGGCGCGATCTGGAAGAACCGGCTCGGCGCTTTCAGCACGTCGCTGGTGTGCAGAGCGGCCAGGCCGACCATCGCGCCCAGGTTCACGTTGGGATAGAACTCGGTCTTCGCCGAGTCGATGCTTTTTGATGCAGCTTCGACCCGCCAGCGCGCGGCGACGATGTCCGGGCGACGGCCCAGCAGTTCGGCCGGCAGGTTCGACGGCAAGCTCAGCGCGCCGGGCTTTAGCACCTGCGGACGCTGCAGGTCCTGGCCACGGTCCGGGCCCTGGCCGAGCAGGACGGCGAGGGCGATGCGGTCGCTGGCAATTTCCTGTTCCGCGGCGGCCAGCTGCTGCTTGGCGCTGGCGACCTGGGACTGCGTCTGTTGCAGCTGGACCTTGCTGTCGAGACCAGCGTCCATGCGTTTCTGGCTGAGCTGGAAGAGGTGCTGCGAGCGATCCAGTTCATCCTTGGCCAGGTCGCGGGCAACGAAGGCGTGGGCCAGATTGCTGTAGGCGCGGGCGACATTGGTGGAGAGCGTGATCGAGGCGGCCTGGCGGTCGACTTCGGCAGCGTTGGCCTGGCCGAGGGCGGCTTCCCAGGCGTCGCGCTGGCCGCCCCAGAGATCGAGGTCGTAGCTGAAGCTGAGCGACAGGTATTTTACCGCCGAGTAGCGACCGCCCATGGGCGCAGGAATCACGCTTTCCGGTGCGCGGATGCCGGCATAACTGGCGGTGCCCTTGACGCTGGGCATGCGCGCGGCGTCCTGCGCTTGCGCAGCGGCGATGGCCTGGCGTGCGCGGGCGCTGGCGATGTCCAGGTCTGGCGTGCCTTGCAGGGCCTCGCTGATCAGACTGTCCAGCTGCGGGTCGCCCAGGCTGATCCACCAGTGCTCGCTGGGCCAGGCAGCGGTGGACAGCGGAGTACCATCGAGGCTGACGCCAGCCTTCAGGCTGGCGGGGTCGACGGCCTTGCCACTGATGTCCAGGCCCTTGTAGCTGACGCAGCCGGACAGGCCCAGTGCGGCGACGAACACGGCGGCCGGCAGCAGGGCGATACGGAGATGGTTCATGATCATTTCTCCTGCGCCGCGCAATGGGCCGCGGCGCCGTGGGCGCGCAGGATCTTGTCGAGCAGGCCGGTGAGGGTCTGCAGTTCATCGCGGGAGAGGCCGCCGACCAGCTCGTTCATGGCTGCAGCGGCGATGCTCGGGGCTTCGTCATTCACGGCCTGTCCGGCGGGGCTCAGGCTTAGGCGCACGCTGCGTCGGTCGTTCTGGCAGGGCTCGCGGACCAGCAGGTCCTTGCGTGCCAGGCGGTCGAGCATGCGGGTCATGGACCCGCTGTCGATGGACAGCTCGCGGCACAGCTCGGCCGGGGTGTTGGCGCGGTCGTTGCCGATGAAGAACAGCACCTTGAACTGCGCGGCGGTGATGTCCAGGTGCGCCAGATGCTTGTCCAGCAGGCGATCCTTGAGGATGGCGGTGGCACCCAGCAGCTGGCCGATGGAGCCTTTGAATGGAAAATCCGCGACGTCGTAGTGATTCATGTCAAAACAGAAAGCTGCTTAGGCAGTGAAATGTTTCGAAATGATACTGCCTAGGCAGCGATTGACAAGATTAGATTGTCGCGATTACGCAACAATTCGTTCGACGAAGCGCTATTGGAGCAGGAATGGCAACAGGAATGGCTGATTTCCTACACCGCCGAAGACCTTTATGCACAAGGGGGGTAGCTTTAGGGCGCAAATCGCATATGAGATGTGATAGCAATCACGAAGTCTCATAACCCACTGTTTTTAAAAGATTAAATTTATATGTACAGAAAATGACCAGATCGCAGCGAGGCGGTCTGGGCAGTAAGGAAGGGGAGTTTTTTCCGGGGTTACGAACAGAGTTATCCACAGGGTCTGTGGGTGAAGCCCTGGAACGCCCGTCTCAGATGCGTTCGGCCAGTAATAGCAGGTTGCGAGGGGTCATCCGGGTGGCGCAGAAGGCGCCCAGGGTGGCGCGATAGCCCTGTTCCTCGAGGAATAACGCGCGATCGAGCAGCAGCCACAGCTCCATGGGGCGGCGGAACAGTCCGCGCACCAGTTCCAGGTTGCGAACCTGGGCCAGGCGTTGCCAGCCCCTGGCCTCCAGCTCCTGCCAGTCGGTGCCAGTGGGCAGGTCGAGCTCCCTGAGCGCGGCCAGGTCGCGGCAATAGTCGGCGAAGGGCTTGTCCAGCCAGGTCGGCGGCACGGAGGGAGTGGGCAGGTAGTCATTGCTGCCGCGGACTTCCCGTTGCAGCAGGTCGAAAGCCAGCCGCCGCGCCATCGAACCGTCGCGCTGGCGGCGCACGCGGGCGCCAGCGGTGACGGTTTCCGCGAGCGGCAGGCGCAGGTCGTCCCGCGAGAGCAGCAGGGTGGAGCTTTGCGCGGCGTGCGAGAGCGGCTGGTAATACTCGCTATCGATGCGGTTGTAGCAGCAGGGCGCCACGGCGAGCTGGCGGCAGCCCTGGGCGCTGGCCAGTTGCAGCAAGCGTACGTGCAGGTTGCCGCAGGCGTGCAGGGCGACGGCGGTGCGCTCGGTCTGCAGGTGCTCGCGGACGTCCGGTGCGAGCACGTCCTGCTGGTGATGCCGGGCGTGAAGCTGAAGCCGGTCGCTCAGGCGCTGGCCGTCTTCCACCAGGGCATGGTTAAACTCCAGGCTCAGCAGCGGCTTGCCGTCACGCGCCAGCAGACGGCCCAGATGGCCTTTACCGGCGCACCAGTCGAGCCATTGCTGCGGTGCTTCGGCGAAATCCAGGCGGCTGGCGAAGGCTTCGATCTGTTGCCACTTGCGGCCAGGCACATCGACGGTCAGCTGGTTCGGCAACTTGCCCAGCGGCGTTGCCGGGAGTTCGCCGACGACGGACAGCTTTGCGGCCGTGGCAGCCAATGCCGGGAAGGGCGCGGGGGCGTCGAGCTGCTCGGGCGCGTTGTGCACCGCCTCGGCGTCATCGAGGCTGCGGCTTCGCAGCCAGGCGGCCAGTTCGGGGTGTTCGCGCTCCCAGGCCAGCTCCAGCGCCGTGAAGGGTTTCGGCCGCCATAGCGCCTGATGGTCCAGCAGGAAGCCGTCCAGTGCCAGGAAGCGCTGGAGCAGGTCGGGGCCGGTCAGGGGAGTGTCGTTCGAGAGCACGGTGCGAAGCGGGAGAAAGCCACGGGGCGCGCATTATAGCGACCCCGTGGGGGAACGGCGCGCCGGTCAGCGGCCCTGCATGGAGTCGACCTTCAGCCAGCGTTCCAGCAGGCGGAAGATGCGGGTAAGCAGGAGGGTGATGACCAGGTAGAACACCCCGGCGAGGCAGAAGAACAGCATGGCCTCGTAGGTGCGCGCGATGATGGTGCGGGTCATGCCCATGATGTCGAACAGGGTCACGGTGTAGACCACGGCGCTGGCCTTGAGCATGAGGATCACCTCGTTGCTGTAGGCCGGCATGGCGATGCGCGCGGCGCGCGGCAGGATGATGTGGAACAGCGCCTGGCGGCGGGACATGCCCAGCGCGCGGGCGGCTTCCACTTCTCCGACCGGGATGGCGTGGATGGCGCCGCGCAGGATCTCCGCGATGTAGGCTGCGGTGTGTAGGGTCATGGTCAGCAGGGCGCACCAGTACGGGTCGCGCAGGTATGGCCAGAGCGGCCCCTTGCGCACGCTTTCGAACTGGGCGAAGCCGTAGTAGACGATGAACAGCTGCAGCAGCAGCGGTGTGCCGCGGAAGAAGAAGATGTAGGCGTAGGGCACGGCGCGTACGTACCAGTGCCGCGAGGCGCGGGCGATGCCCAGCGGTACGGCGAGGCACAGGCCGGCTACCACGGCGATGGCCAGCAGCTCCAGGGTCAGGGTGGCGCCCTGAAGCATCTTCGGCAGCCATTTGAGGATCAGCTCGAGATCGGTCATAGCTCGTTCCTCACGAAGCCGCGGCCGGCGCGTCGCTCAAGGAAGTGCAGGGCGGCCATGATGAAGACGGTCAGGCCCAGGTAGATGAAGGCCGCAGTCATGTAGAAGGTGAAGGGTTCCTTGGTCGCGTTGGAAGCGACCTGGGCCTTGCGCATGATTTCGTCGAGGGTGATCAGCGAGACCAGCGCGGTGTCCTTCAGCAGAATCAGGTAGAGGTTGCCCAGGCCCGGCAGCGCCACGCGCCACACTTGCGGCAGGACGATGCGCCAGAAGATGCGCGGAGCGGAGAGGCCCAGCGCCTGCCCGGCTTCGCGGTGGCCCTTGGGAATCGCCAGTAGCGCGCCACGGAACACCTCGGTGGCGTAGGCGCCGAAGCACAGGCCCAGGGCGCAGGTGCCGGCGGCGAAGGGCGACAGGGCGAATTCGGGGTAGCCGAACAGGTCACCGATGGCGTTCAGGCCGGCCACGGTGCCGAAATAGATCATCAATACCCAGAGCGTCTCGGGTACGCCGCGCACTACGGTGGTGTAGAAACCGCCGAGCATGCGCAGGAAGCCATTCTTCGAGGTCTTGGCGACGGCGCCGAGCAGGCCGAGGATCAGTCCCACGCAGACTGCGGCGAGCGAGAGCTTGAGCGTCATCCAGGTGCCGGCGATCAACTGATCGCCAAAGCCGTGCAGGTCGAAAATCATGGGGAGTCACGCCTGAAGGCGCGCGCCGCCCGGCAAGGGCGGCGCGGCACGTGCATCAGTAGATGCTGAAGGGGAAGTACTTGTCGTTGATCTTCTTGTAGGTACCGTCGTCGACGATTTCCTTCAGAGCGGCGTTCAGCTTCTCGCGCAGCGGGTCGCCCTTGCGCACGGCGATGCCGATCTTGTCGTTGTCGAATACCGGCTCGCCCTTGAACTCGAAGTCCTTGCCGGCGTCGCTCTTCAGCCAGTCGTACTGCACGAACTTGTCGGCCAGTACGCCGTCGAGGCGGCCCGAGGACAGGTCGAGGTAGGCGTTTTCCTGGGTGTCGTACAGCTTGATGGTGACGACGTCGGACATGTTGTCCTCGAGCCAGGTACCGGCGATGGTCGCGCGCTGCGCACCGATCACCTTGCCTTTCAGGTAGCCCTTGTCGGTCTTGAAGTCGGTGGACTTGGGCGCCACGAACTGCAGCTTGTTGGTGTAGTAGGGGTTGGTGAAGTCGACGGCCTGCTTGCGTTCGTCGGTGATCGACATGGAAGCGACGATGAAGTCGAATTTCTTGGCGTTCAGGGCCGGAATGATGCCGTCCCAGTCCGAAGTGACGACTTCGCATTCGGTCTTCATCTTGGCGCACAGCGCCTTGCCGATGTCGAGGTCGAAACCGACGACCTGGCCGCTGGCGTCGATACCGTTGAAGGGCGGGTAGGCGCCTTCGGTACCGATGCGCAGTTTGTCCGCGGCGATGGCCTGGCTCCCCAGTGCAAAGGTGGCCGCGATAGCCAGAACGATCTTCTTATAGTTGTTCATGCAGTGATGCTCCGTTAGCGGTGGCTGGACATGAATTGTTTACAGCGTGCCGATTGCGGGTTGTCAAATACCTGCTGCGGCGGTCCCTGCTCTTCTACCAGGCCCTGGTGGAGGAACACCACCTCGCTGGAAACCTGGCGGGCAAAGTTCATTTCGTGGGTCACCAGCAGCATGGTGCGACCCTCCTCGGCAAGCGCGCGGATTACGTTAAGCACTTCCTGGACCATTTCCGGGTCCAGTGCCGAAGTCGGCTCGTCGAAGAGGATGACCTTGGGTTGCATCGCCAGCGTACGGGCGATGGCGGCGCGCTGCTGCTGGCCGCCGGAAAGCTGTGCGGGGAAGCTGTGGCGCTTGTCGGAGATGCCGACCTTGGCCAGCAGGGCCTCGGCGATCTCGGTGGCTTCGGCCTTGGTCTTGCCCAGCACACGGCGTGGCGCCTCGATGATGTTGTCGAGGATGCTCATGTGCGGCCAGAGGTTGAAGTTCTGGAAGACGAAGCCCAGTTCGCTGCGCAGGCGATTGATCTGCTTGCCGTCCGAGGCGACCAGCGAGCCATCCTTGGATTTCTTCAGCTTGAGTTCTTCACCGGCAACCAGGATCTGGCCCTGGTGGGGGTTCTCCAGCAGGTTGATGCAGCGCAGGAACGTGGATTTACCGGAACCGGAGGAGCCGAGAATGGAAATCACATCGCCGTCGCGGGCGGTCAGGGAAATGCCTTTGAGCACTTCCAGGTCACCGTAACGCTTGTGCAGGTTACGGATTTCCAGTGCGGGTATGGCCGTGGCCATAGGGGGCTCCTCTGTTGTTATTCGGACGCTTTCGCAGCAGGTCACTGCAGAATCGGGGCCATCCTGGCGAGGGGCAACCTAACATGCACTCCAGGGTGCGCCAAGCGCCCATCTGCCGCGGTCGTCGGCTGTAGTGGCAAGTTGTCGCATTGCCGCTCGGCGTTGTCGCCTGGGCTGAACTAGCCGCGCCGGAGGAGGGTGTCCGATGGTGGCGCGGGCGCGGGATAGTGCCAGTTTAGGCCGGCAGTTAAAAGTCCGGCGGCCACTGGGGCCGCCGGTTCGGGTTACTGCATCATCTGCCGCAGCTGCGGATTCGGATCTTCCAACGCCTCGGCGGGCGTAATGTCGTCCTGGGACTCCGGCGGCTGGCTGGCCATCAGATTCGGGTGGCCGGACAGGCGCGGGACCGGCAGCGGCTTGGCGTCGGCCAGGCCGGTACCGCCGGCTTCGGTGGCATTGATCGTCGATTTGCGTGGCTGGGTCAGCACGTGGAAGTCGGTGATCTCGATGACGCCCTTGCCCTCGGCCAGCAGGTGGAAGGAGAACGCCTTGCGCGCTTCCTCGTTGTCGAAGCCGAAGGTCACTTCCAGCGGCTGGTTGCGTTTCACCAGCGGGAAGTCCGGCATCTGGATCGGCACCGGCTTCTCGAACGAGCGCGTCTTGAGTGTCACTTTCGCACCCTTGGCGTCCATCTGGATCGCCCGGATCTTCAGGCTCACCGTGGTGTGGGTGTTGGCCGGGAATTCCAGGTACTGCGCGCCGATCAGGTTGTCGGTGTACTCGTTGTCGATCTGCGGCTTCAGGCGGATGCGCTCCTTGGTCGCGAACTGGTATTCGCGGGCCGACTGCGCATTGACCACCGACTGGTCGAGGATGTCCGCGCGAGCGGTCATCAGACGGGCATCGCGGCCACTGAAGCGCCCGACGAACTTGGCGCTGTCAGCGATGAAGCCGTCACTCTGGTAGCGCCGGCAAACCTGCTGGAAGTCACACTCGGTGAAGTTGCCCTTGCCGTCGTGGTAGCGCTGCATGCCGTTGGTGAACGTCACCATCTCGCGCCCGTTGCTGTATTCGCGGAACAGGGAGCGGCCGGCAATATCCTGCGGCGCCTTGATGGCGAAGTAGTCGAGCACCGAGGATTCCATGTCGACGTGTCCGTAGACGCCAGCCTTCACCGGCGGGAGCGCGGCCTGTTCCGGTGCAAGAATCAGGTTCAGGCCCCAGGCCGAGGCAAGGCGTACGTTGTCGATGCCGTGGGATTCGTCGGAGGTGACGATCACCAGGGTGTCCTTGAGCACGCCTTTCTCTTCCAGGCCCTTGAGGAAGGCATCGACCGCGTCGTCGAGGTAGGCGACCGCTGCCTGGCGCGGCGTCGGGTACTTGGCCAGGTACTCCGGGGTGGCCGAATACGGCTGGTGGGTGCCGACGGTGAGCAGGGTGAGCATCCACGGCTGTTTCTTCTGGCGCAGCTGGCCGACATAGTCCAGCGCACCCTCGAAGAAGGCCTTGTCATCCATGCCCCAGGCGAACTCCAGGTAGGGCTTCTTCTTGAACCAATCGCGGCCCAGGGTCTTGTCGAAGCCCATGGCCGGCATGACCTTGTCCTTGGCCATGAAGCGCAGCCCGGCGCCCTGCAGGAAGTGGGTGCTGAAGCCGGCCTGGTGCATCTGCGCCGGCAGGCATTCGGCGGCGCGGGTCGGATTGCCCAGCAGCTCGACGCCCTTGGGCGTGCCGTTGTCCAGCTTGCTGTAATCGCCGCAGAGCATGGCATAGAGACCGCGGATGGTCTGGTGGCTATGCACTACGTAGTCCGGGGTGGTCATGGCGCGCTCGGCCCAGGTGCTCAGGCGCGGCATCATCGATTCTTCGTAGCTGCTGCTGAGCGCGGCCCGGTTGGTGGCCACGTAGGCGCCAGGAATACCTTCCATGGCGATGATCAGCACATTCTTCGCCTGGCCGCGACCGGCCAGCAGCGGCGTCCCGTTGAGGTCGTGCTGGGTCAGGCCGGTGACGTCCGGGCGGACTTCCGGAAGGTCGCGGTCGCGCCAGTCCTGATAGGCCATCTCGCCGCTGGTGACAGCGCGGGAGACAAGCTGGTGCGGCAGGTTGAACTGCTTCCACATTTCCGCATCGCTGGGCTGGAAGTACTGCACGGCGGCATGGCTGGCCAGCAGGACCGCCGGCACGGCATAGGCGTAGCGCGGCAGCGGCTTCTCGCGGCGGCGCCAGAGCAATGCGCTGAGCAGGATGCCGGCGCCGATCAGGATCGCCAGGTGCAGGTGGTTGAGGCCGCCGCCCTCGGTGGAGTTGGCGACGAAGGTCGGGTCGGCGAGGAAGTGCAGGTCTTCCGGCGCGGGCATGCGGCCCACGGCGCTGACCAGCTCGGCGGTGCCGATCACCGAGAGCGCCCAGACCAGCATCACCGGAATCGCGATGAACAGTCGTCGATTGTGCAGCGCGACGACCAGCAGTGTGCCGAGTGCCAGGTCCGACAGGTAGCCCAGGGCGGAGCTCCAGCCAAGGCTGTAGCGGCCGATCAGCGGGATCAGCAGGAAAAGGGCAGACAGAGAAACCAGGTTGCCCCGGGAATTCCACCAGCTAATGAGTTTGCGCACAGTGACTCCGCTACCAAACATCGAATCCCGGAGGGTATCCCACTCAAAGTGTGGAAATCGTCCGGATGGTCATGATTCTGAAAGATCGGTGTGCTATGTGCCAGTAGACACTGAACTTAAGCAAACATTCGATACGAATCGTGGGAGCGTGCCGGGGCGGGGGAGTGACTTGTTCGGACGGGAATGAAAAAGCCCCTGAAATCTCTCGATTTCAGGGGCTTTTCGGAAGGCTTGGTGCCAGGGACGGAATCGAACTTTTCCCTACAGGCGTTGGGCTGCAACGACTTCGCTGTTCATTCGCTGTGATCTACTCACAAATCTACTCACATTTGTGAAAGTTACACCTTGCATGGGGTGCAAGGCGGCCCATTACTGAGTACCCAGCCGGCGGCGATCAAGCTCTTCGCGCATCCATTGGCTGATGCTGTCCTCACCTGGCACATGGGCCTCGCGGTATTTCATGTTCACATCGTCGGAGTTCGCGGCGATGATCCGCACAAAGCCGCCAGCCGGGACGACTGAAATAACCCTGGTTCCACTAGCCACACATACCTCTATCTCTAGCGGGCCAGGATTGTTGTTCGTGAATGTCCAGATGACGCAGCCGTTAACGTTCTCGTCGGTTATTTCAGGTGGATTACTCATCAGGTGTATCTCTCCGAATTGTTCACAATTCTGGCGATTTGGCGGGCAGCCTTGGCGTTCGCTGCTTGCTGGCTTCTGGCGTCGGTGGTGGTTTGGTAGAAGTTGTTCGTGATGCTGGAGTTGCGACCACCGCCGTTTGCCATACCGGCCTGAACTCGTTCAAGGGTTCTGTCCAGCTTCGCACTGGTCTCAGCGGTGGTGACGCGCTCGCCCTTCTCCAAGTTCCAGGTGCCGGAGACGGGCACCTTGTCGATGCCGTCGTGGGCCATCCCTGCGAGGGCAGACGTGCCGACGGCGATGGCGACAGGCTCGGTGATCGCAAGGGCGGCGGCCATTGCACCAGGGGCCAGGGCCGGACCCACGATTGGGATAGCCGCTGTGGACGCGAATGCGGCAAGTCCGGCCTGCAAGGAGGTTGCCTGTGCGTTTGCCGCCATGGTGGCTGCTGCGCTCATCTGCGTGGTGCGGCCAAAAACGAGCTGGATGGCCTGAGCCACCAACCACTGCGCAGCCATGTCGGCAATTGCCTTGACGATGGTTTGCCCGATAGTGACCGCCAGGTTGCCCAGCGAATCACTCAACGTCTCGGTGCCGGTGAAAACGTCGTAGATGCTGTCGCTAAGTGCGCTGGTGGCGCCACCCAAGATGCCAGTGATCGCATCCGCGGCGATCTGGTAGTGGTTCTCGGCGCTGTCGACGTAGTTCTGGAAGGCCTCATCTACCCCTTTCATCCAGTCGGCCTGGGCTTCGTCAGCGCGTTCGTAATAGCCTTCCTGAATCTTCAGGCGCTTTTCCATCGCGGCCTGGATGATCTCGTTTTCCTCGTCGTACAGTTCCTTCGTAATCTCGCCGGAGTTGTACTGCTCATTGAGGTCAGCAAGCTTCTCGTTGTAGGTCTGCTTGATCTGGAGCATTTCCTGCAGACGGCTCCGGTACTTCTCCCCCATGCCGGCGCCGGCCAGGTCTATATCCAGACCAGCAGCTGCGGTGCTGTTCTCTTGATCAAGATTTGACCCAAATGCAGCCGCCTTAGCAGCGTCCTCGTTCGCCTTTTTCAGCTTCTGCAGGCGGTCGAGCTCGGCGGCCAGGCCATTGAGGCGTTCCTGCTGCTGGGCATTGATGCCCTTCAGTTTGCCCGACTCGATCTCGAACTGAAGCTTGGCGACCTCGGTGGCATCCTTGCGCTTATCGACCTCGGTGTTGATCAGGGCGATCTGCCGCTCGTAGCCGGTCTCGGCATCGTCGAAGCGCTTCTGCAAGGCCTTGGCGGCCTGCTCTGCCGCCTTCGCGGCGGCCTGCTCTTCTTGGGTGGTCGCACGGAAGGTACCCGGCTTATTGCTGAGCTTATTCAGCTCATCCATCACCCCGGCAATCTGCTTCACGAATCCGTTCGTGCCGCCCGTTCCGGCCTTGTCGATATTTTCGATGTAGCCAGCCCACTTCAGGGTTTCCGCCCGAAGGTCTTCACCAACGCCCTCAGCCGTAGATTTGATGCCATCCCAGTTCTTGGCCAATCGAACGCCGAGGGCCGCCGGTCCCATAGCAAGATCAGTCCAGTCGGCATCCTTGAAGCCGGAAGCAGCCACTGCGGCAGCACCACCGATTGCCTTTCCCATGAGGTCGAACGCACCCACGGCTCCTACGGCGGCCTTCGCCATCCACTTGATCGTCGTCACCACCGTCTCGCCAACGGTGACCATCACGGTTCCCTGCTTCGATACTCCGAAGAGATCGTCTGCAAAATCACTCAGTACCGGCAGGAGCTGAGAAACCAATTGGTTTTTGAGGCCCGCTGTACTCTGCTCGATCAGCCAGGTCGCGGCCTTCAGTTCATTTGCCGACTTGATCGTCTTCTCATCCATGATCGCGCCGGCAGCTTCGGCCGCATCGCCGAGCATGGTGAAACCTTCTGAATTGTTCCGGAGCAGCGGCAGCAGAGAAGTTGCGTCACTGGCGATTGCCTCCATGTAGAAGGTCATGTCGGCCTGACTGACGTTCGCCTTCTCCAGGCTATGGACGTAAAGGCCGAGCGCCTGCGGGCCGGAAAGGTTACGGAAATCGTCAGCGGTGACACCGACCTTCGGAGCAATGTTGGTGAAGAAGTCGGCGAGCGCGCCGCCTCCAGTGTTTAGGAAGTCACCTACCTTGTCGTTCACGTCCTTGAAGATGTCGGCAAGTTTCTCTTGCTCAATCCCCACCACCTTTGCACCAGCCGCGTACTTCTGGAATTCGGTGGTGCTGGTGTTGGCCACGCTGGAGAGATTCGAAATCTCTTTCGCCGAATTGATGGCGCCGACGGTAATCGCGCCCAGCGCAGTTACCCCGGCTGCGATGCCGGCACCAATTGCCACACCTGCAGCCTTGGCGTTCTTCTCAACCTCCTTACGCCACTTCGCCGAGCTGCGCTCGGCCGCGTCCATGCCCTGGACGAAGCCGCTGACTTTTGCTACGAGATCAAGAGTCAACACCCCCAACGACTTGCTGGCCATGGCGGCCTCCTAGAAACCTGAATTCTGTGGAAATGGAAAAAAGGGTTCGGGCGCGGTGTCCGAGGGGGGAGAGCTGAACTTTCTCCCCGCCCCGTCAGTAACCCGGATTGACCGCGGGCGGATTGGCCCGCAGATGCTCCAGGGCGTCTGTCGGGCTCATGCCTTTTGCCAACAGCTCGTCGATCTCACGGCGCAGGCGCTCGCGCTGGGTGACCTCATGGAGCAGGGCGCGGGCGTGGGCCAGATGATTGAGTGCGCGCTGGACGTGCTTGGGCAGTTCGTTGGTGGTGGTCATTGGTTCTCTCCCGAGTATTGGTAAAAGGCCCGCCTGGCGCGGGCCTAGTGCCTGATCACTGCGATCCTCCTTACAGCTCAGGCTGCGGCGGTTTTCTTGACCGTGGCACTCACCGCTAATCCACGCCGAGCCCGTCGCGAGACAGGCCCGGTCTGCTATCAGCTGCTGGTGGCGTCTTCCAGGTCCACCAGGTAGATGGCTTGGCCATCGAGGACTTCCAGGCCGGCACGCAGTTCACCCAGGATCAGCACCAGATTGCGGGTGAAGTAGTCCTTGTGGCTGTTGCTCACCATCACGTTGGCGGCCTCACGGTCCAGGACAGTGATGTATGCGGTATCGAGCACCAGCACCTGGCCCTGAGGGATCTTGCTGCTGGTCACGACAGGGCTGTTCCACAGCGTCATGCCGGCCGGGGAGAGCGGGCTGCCGAACTGGTAGTTGCCGTCGGCGTCCTTGGTGATACCCAGCTTCAGCCAATCCCACACGTTCATCACGATGACGTTCGGGTTGTAGCCGTTGGCGCGCATTGCGGTGACGGTCTCGCCGATGCGATCGGCGGGCGTGGTGGTAAGCGACGGAACCATCACTGTGGCCAGGTGCAGAAGGCCCTCGATGTCGTCGCCACCCTGGCCGTTCAGGATGTGGTCCTCCAGCTTGCTCATCACCTTGGAGCGGATCACCAAGTCGATTTGGCTCTGCAGGGCGCCGTTGTCAGACAGAACCTGCTTGGACGCGGTGGTGTGGCCGGCCACGGTGATGACGTCGGCACGGACCAAGGTGCCCTCGAAGTCCAGTTCAGATTTCTCGTCGCCTTCCTTGACCTGCTGGGCAGCATCGCCGGTGACGTTCAGGCGGACGTGCTCAACGGCATCGCTGGTGGTCGGGCGGGACGGCAGCACCTGGATCAGGCTCAGAGGCGGCAGTACCGGGCCGACGATGCCGGAGCGTTCCGGGTTGCTCGGCATGGTGCTGCTGTTCGAATCGCCGCGGCCTTCGGTGACGATGGCGCGGATGCTGGCGCTGAGCTTGGTACGAGCGGTGCCGTGGTTCCATTCCTTCAGCGCGGCGAAGGCGGTGGACTCACCCAGGGAGCGGACGACCTCGCCGGACACGTCGCGCAGGGTGCCGTGCTGACGCTGTTGGCCGTCACCACCAGCCAGGAAGGACTGTTCCAGGGCCAGCAGTCGGGAATTCACTTCAGCGCCGTGCTGCTTGATGGCTTGGTTGCTTTCGGTGAAGGCCTTGAGGGTTTCGCTCAGGTCATTCCCCAGGGCGCTGACCTCTTCGCTAATGGCCGCCAGAACGCGGGGATCGGCAGCGCCGCCAGCATTCAGATGGGCGCGCAGTCGGCTGGTTCGAGCAGCAACGGTCTCATGGGTGGGCATATCAGGGACTCCAGTCAGATAGGGAGATGGGCTTTCACCCGTCCCGCCAGCGCCAAGCATGACGGAGCCCCAGCGCCAAGCATGAGGCTATGGCAACCAATCTACGCGCGCGCCAATCCCCTGATCTACTGGTGGTTTTTGGTGTTTGTCCCGTACTGTCCCGTACCGTTTCAGAGCCTGGATTCATCCGACGAACGGTATTGGTGGCGAGCATTGAACAGATCGAGATACCCGGAATCCCGGGGATTTAAATCCCTCTGATCAGAGGGATTTAAAGGTGAGGTGGGGTCACTTTTGATACCGGATTTTCCGGTATCAGCCATCGTCACCAGGCGTACACGTTTCGTGCTGGTAAAGCCGGGATTCCGACCTTTAGGAAAAGGGGAGGATCTGCCCACTTTCCAATCCGGGGCGGAAACCCGGAAGAAACCCAGCCGGTTAGCACTGGGTTCCAAGTTTCGTTTGAAACGGCAGTTCGGAAGGGTAGCATTTGAAACGCGGACCTTTGGGACGACTGGCGGCCGGTTGGCCCTCGCTTCCTTTTGAAAGGGAAGCGAGCCCCTCACTGAGACCAAATCGCCACACTCGGAAAGCCTGGTCCGGCGCTGAACACGTTCCAGGAACGGGTAAACCTGCGCCACACCCTGTCCCGCGCAGGAATCTGCAGTCAGGTCGGACGAAAATCAGAGGTCGGAAATTTCGAGTCGTCGGGCCGCGCGCACTTCTGAGCCCTCTTTGGAGCCCTTTCCAAGGGCAGTAGATTGGAGATGGCCATGGCTGCGCCCTGGTATATCTAAGAAGGAGTACAGTTTCTGTACCAAGTGAAACCCCTCCATCGGTACAGTTTCTGTACCCATGAGCGTGTTTTTCATGGTCCGTCAGGCCTCCATCGGTACAGTTTCTGTACCCTGTCGGTACAGTTTCTGTACCGGGTGTTTTGCTCTTTCGAGGCTGAATTTCCGCGGCGGGGTGGTGGTCGGCGATAGCTCGATCTTTCCATCGCACGGATCGATGGGGCGCCAGGTGATCGCGTACAGCGCGCAGCAGCCACCTGGCTTGATGAACCTGCCTTCCCGGGTGCGCACGATCAGATCGCGCTCCTGGAGCTCTTCCAGGGCCTTGGCGAGGGTGGCCTTGCTGCCGATACCCCATTCGCTAGCGCTGGCGAAGGTGGCGCTGAGGTCGCCGTTGTTCGCGCCGCGGTACTGCCGGAGCAAGCCCAGCAGCACCTTGAGCGCGCCACCTGATAGTGTCCGGAAGTCTTCGCTGTCCATCACCGCGTGGGGAATGGCAGCGAAGGTTCCGGATTCTCGGCGGCCCTTCGACTTAGCGAGGGTTCGGGCCACTGGCACCGTCCTCGTACTGCTGGACCTTCTTCAGATGCTCTTCGAACCGCTCGCCGGTTTCACACAGGCCGCCAGCAATGACCTGCAGAGCAGAGAGCAGGCCGCCGAGCTCGTACTCGCGGAGGAACGCTTGATTGGAGTCATCGGACTTGCGACAGATGTCTTCCAGGATCAGCTTGCCGATAGTGTCGATGGCGTAACCGGCGTCGCGCATGAGCTTTGCCGACTCATGGCCGAGGGGATAGACAGTCATTGCTCATCCTCCTTCTCCGCCACGTCGAGCTCGTTTTGCATGTCCCTTGCCCGAGTTTCCGAGTAGGTGCAAAGTTCGTTGGCGAGATAGCAGGCGAGGCCAGCCAGATCGCGAGCATGCGACACGCGAGCACCGAGCAACGCACTTCCACCCTCCAGTGTGTTGTCGATGGCGCAAGCCAGCGCGTTGAGCCAGCGAGCCTGCTCCACGCAATAGCGGGCGTGCTCGATTGCATCAAACGCTACCAAGGAAATCTTCTGAGATTGAGTATTCATTTGGCACCGCCTTGCGCTTCCAGAGCGGCGGCAATCTCTTCACAGGCATCGGCCCAGGCATCCCCTTCCAGGTTCTCCAGCCAATCGCAGGCGTTGGGCTGGGCTTCAAGGGAGCGCTGGATAGCGCGGTGGTGGTTGTAGCGTTTGAGTCGAACGGCGAGGGAGGTATTGCTGTGCAGAGCAGCAAGGGCCATTGCCCGGTGGGCAGAGGCGCGTGCTTTGGACTGATTGCGGGTGGTCATGGATGACACTCCTGTGTAATTGGAGCTGCCACCGCTCGCGGCCAAGCGAGTGAGGGAGGCAGCAGTACGCGGGTTGGCCGACCGGGTACACAGGCTCCCGGCACACCCGAAGGTGTCCCACGCACTGCTGCCATAACACGGCATTGCGGACGCAAAAAAAGCGCCTGCAATGGTGTGTTGGGCGCTGGTGCGCCTGTGTATATTCGACCGGCCAAGGTCGGTCACGGGATTTACCGTGACCACCTCACGATAGCGGGAGGAAGGGCTGAGCGCAAGAGTCATGCGGCAGCCCTCCGGTTGATGGCCATCATCGCCAGCGCACGGTGGGCACGCTTGAGCTGGGATGCGGGGATGCTATAGCGGATGACGTCGCAGCCTTTGCCCCAGCGGGTGGGCACGCGCTCAGGCTGGCGCTGGAACTCGATGCCCCAGTTGTGGGCCAGAGCGCTAATGGTGGAGTTAAGGCAGTGGTCGCCGATGCGCTCGGCTTCGAAGCGATTGAGGGAGCCGCCGGCCACCAGGAAGGCGAGCACGCGGCTCAGCTTGGTGGGAGCGTTGGCGACTGTGATAGTATTACGTTGCGAATTTTGAGGGCTGGCCTGTTGGTCGGCCTTTTT
Organism: Pseudomonas sp. AU12215; assembly: GCF_001675465.2. Lineage (NCBI taxonomy): Bacteria > Pseudomonadati > Pseudomonadota > Gammaproteobacteria > Pseudomonadales > Pseudomonadaceae > Pseudomonas > Pseudomonas sp. AU12215. The sequence goes on along the minus strand of NZ_MACM02000186.1, from coordinate 48,539 downwards.
TTTGTCCATTAGGCTGCCACCCCGCGAGCTTCAGCGATGCGGGAATCCATCCAGGCACGAACTTCTTCTTCGGCCCATACGACGGTCATCGGGCCGAGATTGATCTGAGCGGGGAAGGTGCCAGCAGCGATCCGGCGATACAGATCGGACTTGCTGAGCGAGGTGATGGAGAGCACTTCTTTGATGCGGATGAAGCGCCGGGGCTGGGTAGTTTTGTCTGCCATCGCACTAGCCTCCTTGGGGCTGGTTGGGAGCGATGGGCAAATGCTGTTGGTTGAGGCTGGAAACTAAGGGGGGTTACCTTCCAGCTTTGCGAGCAGGGCGGTAATAAATTTTTAGAAAGGTGCTTTTCTTGAGTGACCCAAGTTCCTTCCTGGAGTTGTCGTCAACCGCAATCACGCTGTCGCCGTCGATATAGACCTCGAAGTCGAATTCGTCCGCCTCGAACAGCCATGGGTTATCGGCGCTGGGTAACGCCTGCCAGGCTGATTCCGCGCTGGCATGTCTTGTGCTGGCGAGTCTTTTAGCGACTGCTTTTGCCCATTTGCGTTTTTTGTGTCGGCAACCGCCATTGGCTCCATGGCGCTTCGATGCTTCAGCCGTTTTCAGCGCGGGCCAGACCAAAAGGAGTCGGTTGATGTTTACGATGCAGGCCATTAGCTCCGCTGCTGAGCGGGTGTCAGATGCGGCTAGAGGGGCGAGGGCGATTATCCGCTGCGACAGGGCAGAGAGATTGCCGGGCAGTCCTTCACGCTCGAGGTAAAGCGTATCGGCGAGTAGTCGAGCGTTTTCTACAACTCCATCCAGGGCGCCAGGCGCTGCAAAGTCAGCGGGGGCCAGGAAGGTAATAGCCTTCACTTTTATCCCGCTCATGCGCGCCTGATGCTCACTACGTTAGCGCCAGCGCATAGTGCGTCGATCTCGTCCGCCCAGGCTTGCATCATTCCCCGGCGCTGCTCCAAGTAGCTGGCGTGGTTGTAGGTGTCGCGGATCTCGTTTTCATCGCCGTGGGCCAACTGACGCTCAATCCAATCACGATTGTAACCGCGGTTGTTCAGCTCGGTACTCAGCAGGTGACGGAATCCGTGGCCCGTTTGCCGTCCCTCGTAGCCGAGATTGCGCAGCGCCTTGTTGACGGTGTTCTCGGATAGCGGCCGGCCAGGGTTGGCCTTGCCAGCGAAAGCAAGGCCATAGCGTCCGGTGATTTCTTGTAGGTTACGAAGCAGTTCCACGGCCTGGGTTGGCAGGGGGACGATGTGCGGGCGCCTGGCCTTCATTCTGGCTGCTGGGATGGTCCAGGTAGCGGCATCAGGATCGAACTCAGACCAGGGAGCCTGACGTAGTTCTCCGGGGCGTACGCCGGTCAGCAGTAAAAGGCGAATGGCAATCTTGGTGGTCTGGTCGCACCTAGCTCCAGCCAACTTTTCCAGCAATTCGGGAATTTCACTCAGTGGGATATGGGGATGATGCTTCGCCCGGGGTGCGTGGGCGGCGACCACATCCAGATCGGTAGCCGGGTTGGTGGTGACTACTCCCTTGGCCAGGCCGAAGCGGAAAATCTGATTCAGCCACTGGCGAATCTTGCCGGCCGCGTTCAGGGTTCCTCGTGCTTCGACCTTACGGACCAGCTCTACCACCTCCGGTCTGGTGATCTCCGACGCCGGCCGCTTGCCGATCACTGGGATGATGTCGTTGTCCAAGTACAGGCGCGCCTTGTAGGCGGTGGCGTCTGCCCATCGAGGGGCGCTGTAGGCGTACCACTCGTTGGCCAGTTTCTCGAAGGTGTACGCCTCGGCCTCTCTGGCGCGTTTCTCGGCCTGTTTGTGCTTGGATGGATCTACCCCAGCGGCAACCTGTGATCGTGCAACGTCGCGCAATTCTCGCGCCTTGGCGAGCGTGACGGCCGGGTAGGAGCCCAGGCTGATCATCTTAGGCTTACCGGCGAAGCGATAGCGGAAGCGCCAGAGCTTACTGCCGGTGGGAGGGATTTCGAGGCTCAGGCCCAGGGTGTCGGAGAGGCGATAGAGCCTCTCGCGGGGCTTGGCGGTACGGGCTGCGGAGTCGGTGAGAGGCACGGATATCCCCGGAAAGCCACGCCGGGCGCCGGATAGGCATCCGGGTGTGAGTAGAAATTCATGACCGAACTGCGTCTACTCACGAATCTACTCACAAAGTTTTGGGCTTACAAGGGATCGCTTGGGATCGGTAGAAACAAAAAAACCGGCTCAGAGGCCGGTTTTCTTGGGGTTCCGAGACTGCTAGAGAACTCTCGGGACCAGTATGTGGTGCCCAGGGACGGAATCGAACCGCCGACACGGGGATTTTCAATCCCCTGCTCTACCAACTGAGCTACCTGGGCAACGTGGCGCGCATTAAAAGGGTTTTCGGAAAGGGTGTCAAGCGTGCCGCGAAAAAATTTTTCAAATAATACCGGAGCTTACGCGCTGGGCGGGACGTAGCCTTCGGCCTGCGCGTATTCCTCGCCGCTGAGGAACTTGTCCATTTCGGTGCTGAGGAACTTGCGATCCTCGGCGTTCATCATGTTCAGGCGACGCTCGTTGATCAGCATGGTCTGGTGCTTCTGCCATTCTTCCCAGGCTTTCTTCGAAACGTGCTCATAGATGTCCTGGCCCTTGGCCCCGGGATAGGGCGCGCGATCGAGGCCGGGCAGCTCTTCTTTGTATTTGCGGCACATCACCAGTCGGGTCATGACATTTCTCCTGCGTTCAACACGTCGGCGGCTCGTTTGAGCAGCTTCTTCACCGGGGCGGCAAGGCCGAGCCGGGGCGGGGTGGCGAGGTTATACCAGAGCCAGTCGGCCTCGGCCACGGCGGGGGTTGCGTCTTCGACGCGCACCAGCCAGGGCTCGATGGCCAGCTGGAAGTGGCTGAAGGTATGGGTCAGGCCGGGCAGTTCGCGGCGCTCGCCCAGGCGAAGGGCGTGGCGCTGGGCCAGCGGGTCGAGGGCGGCCAGGTCGTCCAACTCGGGGAAGCTCCACAGGCCGCCCCAGAGGCCGGTCGACGGACGGCGATAGAGCAGGATGTCGCCCTCGCGGTTGGCGAGGATCGGCATCAGCGTGCGCTTCTGCGGCAGCGCCTTGCGCGGCTTGGACACCGGGAAATCGGTCTCGCGGCCGAGGAAGTGCGCGCGGCAGCCCTCACGCAGCGGGCAGAGCAGGCAGCTCGGCTTGCTGCGGGTGCAGAGCGTGGCGCCCAGGTCCATCATCGCCTGGGTGTAGTGGTTGACCCGCTCCTGTGGCGTGAAGCGTTCGGCGGCGTCCCACAGTTGCTTGGCCACTTTCGGCTCGCCCGGATAGCCGTCGCAGGCCAGGTAGCGCGCCAGCACGCGCTTGACGTTGCCGTCGAGGATCGGCGCGCGCAGGCCCATGGAGATGCTGGCGATGGCGCCGGCGGTGGAGCGGCCGATGCCAGGCAGCTCGGCGAGCTGCTCGACGTCACGGGGGAATTCGCCGCCGTGCTGCTCCATGACCCGCTTGGCGGTCTTGTGCAGATTACGGGCGCGGGTGTAGTAGCCCAGGCCCGTCCACAGGTGCAGTACTTCGTCTTCCGGCGCATTCGCGAGATCGGCCACGGTGGGCAGCGCCGTCATGAAGCGGTCGTAGTAGCCCATCACGGTGCTGACCTGGGTCTGCTGCAGCATGATTTCCGAGACCCACACCCGATAGGGCGTTATGTTCTGCTGCCAGGGCAGGTCATGGCGGCCGTGCGTGTCGAACCAGTCGAGCACGGCCGAGTTGAAGCTTTGCGGGGTCACTTCTTGAACAGCCCTTTGAGTGCGTCTTTGAGTTCGGGACTGACCTTGTCGCCGAGCTTCTCTTCGAGTTTCTGGTTCAGCCGGTCCCCGGCCAACCGTGCGGCGATCTTGCCGATGCCGTCCTTGTCCAGGCGACAGGCCTTGGCGCCCAGCTCCAGCGGGCCGCGGCAGCGCAGCGGCCACTCGATGCCGACATAGCGCTTGTTCACTTCGCAGGCCGGATCGGGCATGTCGCTCTTGTCGCCTTCGATGGTCACGCCGACGCGGTAGTCCATGCCCAGTACACGCAGGTCGAGGTCGCCGTCAGCCTTGACGGTCAGGCCGGGAATGCTGGCCTTGAGGTCCGGGTTGCTGGCCACGCCGTTGCGGAAGGTGAGGTTGCCCTGCAGTTCGCGGAACGGGGTGTCCTTGCCGCCGTGCTCGGCGGTCAGCGACTTGCGGTTGAGCGTGGCGATGCCCTGGCACAGTTGTTGTTCGAGGTTGGCGTTGAGCAGCACGCCCTGGGTCATGACAAAGCGCGCGGTGCCGTTGAGGTTGTCGATCCAGGCCTTTTGACTGTTGCCCTGGGTGGTGATGTCGGCATCCAGATCGAGCAGGCCCTTCACCGGCGGCTTCTGGCCCTGGGATTCGAGCAGGCGCTCCACCGGTATGTCGGCGATGTGTTTCTTGGCCTTCAGCGTCGGTACGTCCTGGCGCACGTCGAGGCTGGCGCTGGCGTTGAACCTGCCGTCGTAGAGCTCGCCGCGCATGTCGTCGAGGTTGAGCAGGCCACCCTGGCCGCGCAGCTTGAGCACGGCGTTGTCGATGGGCAGCTTGTCCAGGATCAGCTGGCCGAGGGTCAGGCTGGCGTCCAGGTCCAGTGCACGCAGGCGGGCGATAGGCAGCAGCGGCGCGTCGCTCCAGGCCTGCTGGGTCGGCTGGTTGGGCAGCGGAGTGTCGCCTTTGATAGCGCTCTGCTCGGTACTGGCAACTTCAGCCTTGCGTGCGCTGTTGGTGGCGTCCTGGGCCTGCTTGACCTTGGCCGGCAGGTAGCGGTCGAGGTTCAGCTTGTCGCCGGACAACTGGGCGCGGATGGCCTGCTTGCCGAAGTCGGCGATGCCGAGGTTGCCGCTGAAGCTGCTGTCGTCCAGCTTCAGCTTGAGGTCGTTCAAGGTCAGGCTGTTGCGGGTGCCGCTGACGCGGGTGGCCAGTTCGAGCTTGGTGAGGGTGGTGGCGTCGGCCATTTCCGGCAGGGTCTGGCCGATGCTTTCGAGGAATTCGCGCAGATTGAACGGCGCCAGCGACAGGCCGCCATCGAACTTGGGTTCCTTGTCCAGCTCGCGGGCCTTGATCTCGCCGAGGGCGCGCAGCTGGTTGACGGTGACCTTCAGGCCATTCCACTCGGCAACCTGGGCTGCCTGGTCGAGTACCAGCTGGCCCTGGGCACTGTAGTTGGCGGTCTTGCCCTGGAACTGGTCGCCGGAAACTTCGCCGGAGAGCTTGGCGTCTTCGAGCTGGTAGCGCTTGAGCGCGCGGTCGAAGCGCAGGTTGCCGGTCAGTTCGGTGCGGGCGCGGATCACCGGCTGGTTGGTGCCCAGGTAGGCGCTGAGCTTGAGCGGGATGTTGCTGCCTTCGCGGATGGCCCCGGTGGTCAGCTCGAGACCCTCGACGCTGTAGGTCTTGCCGCTCTGGGCGTCGGCGTAGTCGATACGCGCGTTCTTCACGTTGAGGCTGTCGATGTCCAGCTTCATCGCCTGGTGGGATTGCTGGGCGTCGGCCTTGGCCTGCTCGGTCGGTACGGGCGCTGGTTGTGCGGCAGGCGGCGTGCCGGCGGCGGGCTGGGCGGGCTTGCCGATGCTTTCCCAGTTGCCGACGCCGGCCTTGTCCCTGTTCAGGGAAAGGGTCAGGCCTTCGACGCGGATATCGCTCATCTGCACTTCCTTGCGCAGCAGCGGCAGCACGCGCACGGACATGGCCAGCAACTGGGCGTCGGCAAACGGCTTGTCCGGGGTCTGCAGGCTCGCCACGCTGGTGTCATGCAATTCCAGCCCGAGCCAGGGGAACAGGCTCCAGCCGATATCGCCCTTGAGGTTCAGTTCGAGGTTGGCCTTGTCCCGGGCGAGCTGGCGGATCTCGTCCTTGTAGTCGTTCGGGTCGAAGAAGTGGGTCAGCACGAAGCCGGCGGCGACGATGAGCAGCAGCAGGACCAGGGCAATGATGCCGATGAGTTTGCCGAACGCTTTCATGGACGGGTCCTTGTTCAGGCGGCGAATGGAATGGCGAAGGAGTATACCAATGACGCGCCGGCACCCCAGCCCGCAGGGCAGGGTGGCGTTATTGCGGAGTTGGAACGGGGACGCGGCGCTCGGTTCCCGTCATGAACGCGATCAGGTCGTTTCCAGTGTCAGGCCGAGATGCTCGGCGAAAACAGCCGCTTCGTGTTTGCCGTCAGGTGCTGTCAGCCGCAGCGCGGCCCCTTGCAGCACAGCCAGGCGCTGCGCCTCTTCGAGCAGGCGGCGGGCCACGCCGCGTCCGCGGGTGACCTGGCGCACGCAGAGGCGGGAAAGCCGCCAGGTATCGCCATCGCGCTCGATCCAGGCGGCGCCCAGCAGGCGATCATTGAAGCGCCCGGTGAACAGCAGGCCGTCAGCAAGTCCACGTTCGACCAGCTCGCCGGCGTCTGGGAAGGGCGCCAGCAGCCAGTCGGGCGCGTCGGCGTAGATCTTCAGCAGGTCCTGGCGGTCCTGGTCGCTGGGCTGGGTCAGGTGCTGGACGACGACGGGCATGCTCGATCCTCGTATTCGGGCCGCGCAGTGTAGGGCCATCGGCCAGCGCCGACCACCGCCCGTAGCGGCGCAGCGCCCGGCGCGCCTATAATGCCGGCCCTTCTTATAATTACGTGCAGTGTTAGCTGTGGAGCTGGTGATGGCCGAACGCAAGGCATCCGTCGCGCGCGACACCCTGGAAACCCAGATCAAGGTTTCCATCGACCTGGATGGAACGGGCAAGGCCCGCTTCGATACCGGGGTTCCCTTCCTCGAGCACATGATGGACCAGATCGCCCGCCACGGCCTGATCGACCTGGATATCGAGTGCAAGGGCGACCTGCATATCGACGACCACCATACCGTCGAAGACATCGGCATCACCCTCGGCCAGGCCTTCGCCAAGGCTATCGGCGACAAGAAGGGCATCCGCCGCTACGGCCATGCCTACGTGCCGCTGGACGAGGCGCTGTCGCGTGTGGTCATCGACTTCTCCGGCCGCCCCGGCCTGCAGATGCACGTGCCGTTCACCCGCGCCAGCGTCGGCGGCTTCGACGTGGACCTGTTCATGGAGTTCTTCCAGGGCTTCGTCAACCACGCCAACGTCACCCTGCACATCGACAACCTGCGTGGGCACAACACCCACCACCAGATCGAAACCGTGTTCAAGGCCTTCGGCCGCGCGCTGCGCATGGCCATCGAACTGGACGAGCGCATGGCCGGCCAGATGCCGTCCACCAAAGGGTGCCTGTAATGCAGACTGTCGCCGTCATCGACTACGGCATGGGCAACCTGCACTCGGTGTCCAAGGCACTGGAGCGCGTGGGCGCCGGGCGCGTACTGGTGACCAGCGACGCCAATGTGATCCGCGAGGCGGACCGCGTGGTGTTCCCCGGCGTCGGCGCGATCCGCGACTGCATGGCCGAGATCAAGCGCCTGGGCTTCGACAGCCTGGTGCGTGAAGTCAGCCAGGACCGTCCGTTCCTCGGCATCTGCGTCGGCATGCAGGCGCTGATGGAGCGTAGTGAAGAGAATGACGGTGTCGACTGCATCGGTCTGTTCCCCGGCCAGGTGCGCTTCTTCGGCAAGGACCTGCACGAGGACGGCGAGCACCTGAAGGTGCCGCACATGGGCTGGAACGAAGTGGCGCAGGGCGTCGACCACCCGCTGTGGCACGACATCCCGAACAACGCGCGCTTCTACTTCGTGCACAGCTACTACATCGAGGCGGGCAACCCGCGCCAGGTGGTCGGCCGCGGCCATTACGGGCGTGATTTCGCCGCTGCGCTGGCCGATGGCTCGCGCTTCGCCGTGCAGTTCCACCCGGAGAAGAGCCATACCCATGGCCTGCAGTTGTTGCAGAACTTCGCTGCCTGGGATGGCCGTTGGTAAGCCATGGCCCGCCAGAAGGACAAGCCCGCGATCCTCGAACTCGATGGCGCCCAGCGCCAGAGTGCGGCGCGGGCCATCCAGCGTTTTCTTGAAGACCGTTTCGAGCTGGACGTCGGCTCCTTCGAGGCCGAGGAGGCGCTGGATTTCTTCATGCGCGAGTTCGGCCCGCTGTTCTACAACAAGGCGATCTTCGACGTGCAATCTCACCTGAAAGACCGGTTCGAGAGCATCGAAAGCGACTTGTGGGCGCTCGAGAAGAGCTGACCCGACCCCATTCATCTTTGGATTCGAGCAGGTTCAACCCATGCTGATCATCCCCGCAATCGATCTGAAAGACGGCGCCTGCGTGCGCCTGCGCCAGGGCCTGATGGAAGACGCCACCGTCTTCTCCGACGACCCGGTATCCATGGCCGCCAAGTGGGTGGAGGGCGGATGCCGTCGTCTGCACCTGGTGGACCTGAACGGCGCCTTCGAAGGCAAGCCGGTCAACGGTGAAGTGGTCACCGCCATCGCCAAGCGCTACCCGAACCTGCCGATCCAGATCGGCGGTGGCATCCGTTCGCTGGAAACCATCGAGCACTACGTCCGCGCCGGCGTCAGCTACGTGATCATCGGCACCAAGGCAGTGAAGCAGCCGGAATTTGTCGCCGAAGCCTGCAAGGCATTCCCGGGCAAGGTCATCGTTGGCCTCGACGCGAAAGACGGCTTCGTCGCCACCGATGGCTGGGCGGAAGTGAGCTCGGTACAGGTCATCGACCTGGCCAAGCGTTTCGAGGCCGATGGCGTCTCGGCGATCGTCTACACCGACATCGCGAAGGACGGCATGATGCAGGGCTGCAACGTCGAAGCTACTGCTGCCCTGGCCAACGCCACGCGCATCCCGGTGATCGCTTCGGGCGGCATCCACAACCTGGGTGACATCCAGAAGCTGCTGGACGCCCGCACACCGGGCATCGTTGGCGCCATCACCGGTCGCGCGATCTACGAAGGCACCCTGGACGTCGCCGAGGCCCAGGCACTGTGCGACGCCTTCAAGGGCTGAGCTGAACCACGGGGAACCCTGACATGGCACTGGCTAAACGCATCATTCCCTGCCTCGACGTGGACAACGGCCGCGTGGTGAAGGGCGTCAAGTTCGAGAACATCCGCGATGCCGGCGACCCGGTGGAAATCGCCCGTCGCTACGACGAGCAGGGCGCGGACGAGATCACCTTCCTCGACATCACCGCCAGCGTCGATGGCCGCGACACCACTCTGCATACCGTCGAGCGCATGGCCAGCCAGGTGTTCATCCCGCTGACCGTGGGCGGCGGCGTCAGGACAGTGCAGGACATCCGCAACCTGCTCAATGCCGGTGCGGACAAGGTCTCCATCAACACCGCCGCGGTATTCACCCCGGAATTCGTCGGCGAAGCCGCCGCGCGCTTCGGCTCGCAGTGCATCGTGGTCGCCATCGACGCCAAGAAAGTGTCGGCCCCCGGCGAAACCCCGCGCTGGGAAATCTTCACCCACGGCGGCCGCAAGCCTACCGGGCTGGATGCCGTGGAGTGGGCGAAGAAGATGGAAGGCCTGGGCGCCGGTGAAATCCTGCTGACCAGCATGGATCAGGACGGCGTCAAGAGCGGCTACGACCTGGGCGTGACCCGCGCCATCAGTGAGGCTGTGGGCGTTCCGGTGATCGCTTCCGGCGGTGTCGGCAACCTGGAGCACCTGGCCGCCGGCATCATCGAAGGCAAGGCCGACGCGGTTCTGGCGGCGAGCATCTTCCACTTCGGCGAGTACAGTGTGCCGGAAGCCAAGGCTTACCTGGCCAGCCGCGGCATCGTCGTGCGCTGATCCCTTCCGGGCCGGGGTTCTCCCGGCCCGATGGCTCTATCGCGAGCCTTCCCCTCCTGCGTCCGGTGGCCGCATCCCCTTCCTGCGCACGAAGCTTGCTAGCCGAAGGCTTCAGTCAAGGTAATGGCGTATCCATGTCCCATTGCCATATTCATAGGGTTTATTGGCGTCAATTCTCCGAGTAAGCTCTGCGCCTTCTCAGAAATGTCATACGCAGGAAATATCTCGATGCTGAAGCGCATTCTGCTCGCATGGCTAGGCTGCGGCCTGCTTCTGGCCGGTGCGGCAAGGGCCGAAACGGATTCTTCGGATTACAGCGTGGTGCTGCTTACCGAGAACTTCCCTCCTTACAACATGGCCATCAACGGCAAGAACTTCGCCCAGGAAGACAGCATCGACGGCATCGCCGTGGATATCGTCAAGGAGATGTTCAAGCGCGCCGGCGTGCAGTACAGCCTGACCCTGCGCTTCCCCTGGGACCGCATCTACAAGCTGGCGCTGGAGAAGCCCGGCTACGGCGTGTTCGTCACCGCCCGCCTGCCCGAGCGCGAAAGCCAGTTCAAGTGGGTCGGCCCGATCGGTCCGGACGACTGGGTGCTGCTGGCCAAGGCCGACAGCCCGATCAGCCTGAACAATCTGGACGAAGCGAAGAAATATCGCGTCGGCGCCTACAAGGGCGACGCCATGGCCCAGTACCTGAGCGAGCACGGCTTCGAGCCGGTGCTGGCGCTGCGTGACCAGGAGAACGCCGCCAAGCTGCGCGACGGCCAGATCGACCTTTGGGCCAGCGGTGACCCGGCGGGTCGCTACCTGGCCAAGCAGGTTGGCGTCACCGGCCTGAAGACCGTGCTGCGTTTCAATAGCGACCAGCTGTTCCTCGCGCTGAACCGCGAGACCCCGGATGCCGTGGTGCAGAAGCTGCAGGCGGCGCTGGACAAGATGCGCGCCGAAGGTTTCGTCGACGACGTACTCAACAGTTACCTGTGACACCCGAAGGCCGGCTACTCGCCGGCCTTCGTGTTTGGCGCCGACATCCCTCGGCGCCGGTTTTGCCACGGAAGGCAGACGAGCGAAGTATTCCGTCCCCTCTGCAGGGATGCCGCAAGCCCAATAACGATAACCAAGCGAGCGGTATGACCATGCTGAAAGTCCTGATCAAGACCCTGACCCTGGGTCTGTTGCTGGGGGCCGCCACGGCCCGCGCCGAGTTGCCCGCCGATTACAAGATGGTGCTGCTCACCGAGAACTTCCCGCCGTTCAACATGGCGGTGGACGACAAGAACTTCGCCCGTGATGAGGGTATCGACGGCATCAGCGCCGATATCGTTCGCGAGATGTTCAAGCGCGCCGGCATCCAGTACAGCCTGAGCCTGCGTTTCCCCTGGGACCGCCTGTACAAACTGGCCCTCGACAAGCCCGACTACGGGCTGTTCTCCACCACCTATACGCCCGAGCGCGTGCCGCTGTTCAAGTGGGTCGGGCCGATCGCCAAGACCCACTGGGTGCTGCTGGCGCCGCCGGGCAGTTCGATCAAGGTGAAGGACCTCAAGGACGCCGCCAAGTACAAGCTCGGTGCCTACAAGAACGACGCCGTCAGCCAGAACCTGGAGAGCCAGGGCATCCCGGTGCTCAACGCGCTGCGCGATCAGGAAAACGTGAAGAAGCTGACCACTGGCGAAATCGACCTCTGGGCCACCACCGATCCCGTGGGTCGCTACCTGGCCAAGCAGGAGGGCGTGTCCGGCCTGCAGACCGTGCTGCGTTTCAATGAGGCGCAGTTGTACCTGGCGATCAACAAGGACACGCCGGACGAGGTGGTGGACAAGCTGCAGAAGGCGCTGGACGAGATGCGCGCCGATGGCTTCATCGAGCAGGCGACCAATAACTACCTGTGAGCAGGGACGGGTGTGCGGAATGACCGGCTGAAGATTTGGCTGCACTCCGCTCAGTCGGCTCCCTCTCCCTGAAGGGAGAGGGAGCTATCCGTGCGCTTGGCGGGTGCAGTGCTCGCCGGGAAAGTCAGCGGTAAATCCCATTCCGCCCATGCCCCGCCATGGCGCGGTTGCCGCGCTCGGCGATCATCAACGGCGGTTTCACCAGTTCGAAGCCCTGGGCCTTCAGCGTCGGCAAAACACGCTTGAGCACCGCCAGGGTCGCCGGCTTCGGGTGGCCGATCATCACCACCGTGCCCTGCTTGCGCGCCAGTTGCAGGCCGCGCTGCATCTGCTCCGTCACTGCGGCTTCGCTCGGGTCGTCATCGAGGAATACGTCCCGCGAGAGGCTGGCGAGGCCGATCTTCTGCGCCTCGGCGGCGGCTACGGTGGCAGCGCTGGTGCGGCTGTCGAGGAGGAACAGATGGCGGCGCTGCAGCTCCGCGGCCAGCCAGGCCATGGCCGGGCGGTCGGCCGTCATGCGGCTGCCTTCGTGGTTGTTCAGGCCTTGCACATAGGGGACCTTTGCCAGCGCGGCGTCCAGACGCCGAGCTCTTTCGTCCTGGGTCAGCTCAGGGCTCCAGGCGAAGTCACCGCGGGCCGGGTCCATAGGCATGTGCAGCATCACGGTGCGCCCGCGCTGGTGCGCCTCGCGCGCAAGCTCGGCGGCGTGGGGCGTGTCGGGGATGATTGCCAGGGCGATGGCGGGGGATATGTCGAGCACCTGGCGGTCGCGCGCCAGATTCTGCCCGAGGTCGTCGATGACGATGCTGACCAGCGGCTTGCTGCCATCCGGCCGGGGCGCGGCGGCCACCGGCAGGCACAGCAACGCACCCAGGCACAGGCTCAGTAGCAGCCGGGCCGGGCGCATCGGTCAGTTGTTGCCGCGGCTGACGCTGAGTCCTTTCAGCAGGCTGAGGGCTTGGCTGAGCTGGTAGTCGCCATCCTGCGGGCGATCCTCCGGCGGCTTGCCGGAGGCGGTCGGACGATCCTGGCCACCATTGCCGTTGGCCAGGTGACCCTGCAGGTCGGCTTCCTTGAACCCGTCGAACTCGCTCTTCTCGCGGGTCACCTTGGCGCGTTCCACCTCAATGTCCGGGGTGATGCCCTGGGCCTGGATGGAGCGGCCGTTGGGGGTGTAGTACAGCGCGGTGGTGAGCTTCAGGGCGCGGTCGTTGTTCAGCGGCAGCACGGTCTGCACCGAGCCCTTGCCGAAGCTGTCGGTGCCCATGAGGATGCCGCGCTTCTGGTCCTGCAGAGCGCCGGCGACGATTTCTGCCGCCGAGGCGCTGCCGCCGTTGATCAGTACCACCAACGGCACACCGTCGCTCGGGTCGGCCGGATCGGCGGAGAAGCGCAGCTCGGAGTTGGGGATGCGGCCCTTGGTGTAGACGATCAGCCCCTTGGTGAGGAAGGCGTCCGCCACTTCCACCGCCGACTGCAGCACGCCGCCAGGGTTGTTGCGCAGGTCCAGGATCACGCCCTTGAGCTTACCCTTGTTGTCGTTGCGCAGCTTGGCCAGCGCCTTGACGGTCTCCTCGCCGGTGTTGACCTGGAACTGGGTGATGCGCAGGTAGCCATAGCCCGGTTCGAGCATCTGGCTCTTCACGCTCTTGACCTTGATGATGGCGCGCTTGAGGGTGACGTCGAACGGCTTGCCGCCGCCGCGCACGATGGTCAGGGTGATCGGCGAGCCAGCCTTGCCGCGCATGCTGTCCACCGCCTCGTTCATCGACTGGCCCTTGGTCGGCTTGCCGTCGATCTTGACGATCAGGTCGCCCGGCTGGATGCCGGCGTTGGCGGCGGGGGTGTCGTCGATCGGCGAGATCACCTTGACGAAGCCATCCTCGCTGCCGACCTCGATGCCCAGGCCACCGAATTCGCCGCTGGTGCTTTCCTGCAGCTCGGCGAATTCTTCCGGGCCGAGGTACGCCGAGTGCGGGTCGAGGTTGCTGAGCATGCCCTTGATGGCATTCTCCAGCAGCGTCTTGTCGTCCACCGGTTCCACATAGGCCGCCTTCACCCGGTCGAGGACCTCGGCAAAGGTGCGCAGCTCATCGAGCGGCAGCGGAGCCTCCTTGCCGTTGGCCGCAGCAGATGCGGCCGGCGCGTCGGCGGCCTGGACCGCACCGACGCCGAGCAGCAAGGCCAGGGCCAGGGTAGTAAGACGGAAAGCTTGCGACATGTTTGGCTCCTAATGCGTGATCGCCGCTTATCCTTGCGTGCGACACCAGGTCGAAGGGTCCGCCGGGCGGCCCTGATGGCGAATGGCAAAATACACCGCCGGGGTACTCTGACCCCCGCTGGCTCCCACGGTTGCAATGGGATCGCCCGCTTTGACGGTATCGCCGGCGTCCTTCAGAAGACTTTGATTATGCCCATAAAGGCTCAGGTAGCCACCACCGTGGTCGAGAATCACCAGTAGGCCGGAGCCGCGCAGCCAGTCGGCGAACACCACGCGGCCGCCATGTACGGCACGCACGGTGCTGCCGGCAGAAGCGCCGATCAGTACGCCGTCCCAGGTGGCACGGGGGTCGTCGCCACGCGGGCTGCCGAAGCGCGCCAGCACGCGGCCATCCACCGGCCAGGGCAGCCTGCCCTTGGTGGCGGCGAAGGCTCCGCCGAAACCGGCGCCGCTGGAAACCAGCGGGCCGCTGTAATCGGGGCGCTTGGAGGGCGTGTCCGGCTTCTCGCCGCGTGCCGCCAGTTCCTGCTCGCGCTTGACCCGCTCGCGCTCGGCGGCCAGGGCGCGCTGCCGCGCTTCCTCGGCTTCGCGGGCCTGGCGGGCGAGGGTTTCCTCGATGGTCTTGAGTACCTTGTTGAGGTCCTCCTGGCTCTGTTCGCGGTCCTTGAGCTTGCTGCTGCCGTCCTTGAGATCGCTGTTGAGCTTGGCCAGGGTCTCCTGGCGCGCCTTGCGGGCGTCGGCCAGTTCCTGGCGACGGGCTTCCAGGGCGCTCTGCTGGGCGACCTGCTCGTCCTTCTGCGAGGTGATTTCCTGCTCGACGTTGCTCAGCTGGCGCAAGGTCTCGTTGAAGGCCGAGAGCTGCTCCAGGCGCGCCTTGTTGATGTAGTCGTAGTAGGTGAGGGTGCGGCTGAACTTCTCCGGGTGCTCCTGGTTCAGCAGCAGCTTGAGGTATTCCTGGCGGCCGCTCTGGTAGGCGGCACGGGCCTGGATGGCGATCAGACGCTGCTGCTCAAGGCGCGCGCCCTGGAGTTTTTTTTTCTCTGAATCGAGGCGCTGCAGCTCTTCCTCGTTCTTCTTCATCTCGTCCTGGATCTGCTTGATCTGCTTCTCCAGGTCGCCCATCTGGGTCTCGGTGGACTTGAGCTGCTTCTGCACCCCGGACTTCTCGTCCTGGATGTTCTTCAGGTTTTTCTTCAGCTCGTTGATGTCTTTCTGCGTCTGCTCCAGCTGACGCTGGGCGTCGGCGCGTTCGTCGGCAACGGCCGGGAGCGGGCTCAGGAGGCAGATCAGCAGCAGCGGGAGGAGGGCGCGAGGCATTGGGCGGCGGGGACCTGAAGTCTGGACGGCCTAGTATGCCCGTGGCGGGCATTAAAAAAAACGCCCCAGGCCGCATGGCGTGGGGCGTTTGCTCTGACCGACGGGAGGTGGCTCACGTTCCCGCCAGATCGACAGCCATTAAAGCAGGGTGACGATCGATTTCCCGGTCATCTCTTTTGGCTGCTCCAGACCCATCAGGTTCAGCAGGGTCGGGGCCACATCGGCGAGTACGCCGCCCTCGCGGATGCTCAGCTTGCGCTTGCCGACATAGACGAAGGGCACCGGCTCGCAGGTGTGCGCGGTGTGCGCCTGGCCGGTCATGGCGTCTTCCATCTGCTCGACGTTGCCGTGGTCGGCGGTGATCAGCGCTTCGCCGCCGACCTTGTCCAGCGCCTCGACGATGCGACCGACGCAGGTATCCAGGCACTCGACGGCTTTCACCGCGGCTTCGAACACGCCGGTGTGGCCGACCATGTCGCCGTTGGCGTAGTTGACGATGATCACGTCGAAGCGCTGGTTCTCGATGGCGTCGACGATCTTGTCGGTGACCTGCGGCGCGCTCATTTCCGGCTGCAGGTCATAGGTGGCGACCTTGGGCGAGGGGATGAGGATGCGTTCTTCGCCTTCGAACGGCTCTTCACGGCCGCCGGAGAAGAAGAAGGTCACGTGGGCGTACTTCTCGGTCTCGGCGATGCGCAGTTGGGTCTTGCCGTTCTTGGCCAGGTATTCGCCCAGGACGTTGTCCAGGGATTCGGGCTTGAACGCGCAGGGTGCCGGAATGCTCGCCGCGTACTGGGTCAGCATCACGTATTCGGCCAGGTGCAGCTCGCGCTGGCGCGGGAATTCCTTGAAGCCCGGCTCGACGAAGGCGCGCGACAGCTCGCGGGCACGGTCGGCGCGGAAGTTCATGAAGACCACTGCATCGCCATCTTCCACGCGCACCTGTGCGCCGATGCGGGTGGCCTTGACGAATTCATCGCTCTCACCGCGCTCGTAGGCGGCGTTCAGCGCGCCCACGGCGGTCTCGGCGGTGAATTCGGCAGTGCCGTCGGTGATCAGGTTGTAGGCGGCTTCGACGCGGTCCCAGCGATTGTCGCGGTCCATGGCGAAGTAGCGGCCGATGATGCTGGCGGTACGGCCCTTGCCGATGCGGGCGAAGGCGTCGTCGAGCAGCTTCAGCGACGGCTCGGCGCTCCTGGGCGGCGTGTCGCGACCGTCGAGGAAGGCGTGCAGGTAGATTTTCTCGGCGCCACGCTGGGCGGCCAGCTCGGCCATGGCGATCAGGTGGTCCTGGTGGCTGTGTACGCCACCGTCGGAAAGCAGGCCGAGGATGTGCACGGCCTTTCCGGCATTCGCTGCCTTGTCCACGGCGCCAGTCAGCACGGGGTTCTGGAAGAACTCGCCATCGCGGATGGCCTTGGTGACGCGGGTGAAGTCCTGGTAGACGACACGGCCTGCGCCCAGGTTCATGTGGCCGACCTCGGAGTTGCCCATCTGGCCGTCGGGCAGGCCGACGTCCATGCCGGAGCCTGAGATCAGGCCGTTGGGCTGGCTGGCCAGCAGGCGGTCCCAGTTGGGCTTCTTCGCGGCATAGATGGCGTTGTATTCGGGGCTCTCGCTATGGCCGAAGCCGTCCAGAATGATCAGGACCAGCGGTTTGGGCGTTGCAGTCATAGTTACGGCTCTTTCCGAGAATAGGGGTCAGAAAAGGACACATATTTTACCTTTTGGTGCCGACAGACGCCATGATCCCTAGGGTTCAGCCGTCAGATACGCGCGTGTATACTGGCCGGCATTTTTACGTCTGGATGTCCTGCGCATGTCTTCGTTTCTTCCTCGTCTGATCGAATTCGCCACCCACCACTACCTGCTGGTCGGTGCCCTGGTCATCCTGCTGGTACTGCTGGCCCTGCACGAAATGCGCAAGGGCGGCCGCGCGCTGTCCACCCGCGAGCTGACTGCCATGGTCAACGCCGAGCAGGCCGTGGTGCTGGATATCCGTCCCACCAAGGAGTTCACCACCGGTCATATCGTCGGTGCTCTGAATATCCCGGCGGACAAGCTGAACGCCCGCATGAGCGAGCTGGACAAACACAAGGCCAAGACCATCATCGTGGTCGATGGCATGGGGCAGCACTCGGGCACCTGGTGCAGCGTGCTGCAGAAGGCTGGCTACACCGCCGCCAAGCTCTCCGGCGGTATCGGCAGCTGGCGTGGCGACAACCTGCCCCTGGTGAAGTGAGATGCCGTCGACCTTGATCTACACCAGCGCGTGGTGCCCTTATTGCATCCGCGCCAAGGCCCTGCTGGACAAGAAGGGTGTCGCCTACGAGGAAATCTCCGTGGACGGCAAGCCTGGCGTTCGCGCCGAGATGGCCAGCAAGGCGGGCCGCACTTCGGTGCCGCAGATCTGGATCGACGGAACCCACATCGGCGGCTGCGACGATCTTTACGCGCTGGAACGCGCGGGCAAGCTGGATACGCTGCTCTCGGCGTGATCCCTCATTCTGAAACGATGCACAAGAAGGTCCCGAAATGACTGAACAAGCCAGCAACGGCGCAGCCGAACAAGACAACAACCCGCAGTTCTCGCTGCAGCGCATCTACGTACGCGACCTCTCCTTCGAGGCCCCCAAGGCTCCGGAAATCTTCCGCCAGGAGTGGCAGCCGGCCATTTCGATGGACCTGAACACCCGTCAGAAGCAGCTGGACGGCGACTTCTACGAAGTGGTCCTGACCGTTTCGGTGACCGTGAAGAACAACGAGGAAACCGCTTTCATCGTTGAGGTGCAGCAGGCCGGCATCTTCCTGATCAAGGGCCTGGACGCTTCCAGCATGAGCCACACCCTGGGTGCCTTCTGCCCGAACATCCTCTTCCCGTATGCTCGCGAAACCCTGGACAGCCTGGTTGTCCGCGGTTCTTTCCCGGCGCTGATGCTGTCCCCGGTGAACTTCGATGCGCTGTACGCGCAGGAAATTGCCCGTATGCAGGCTTCCGGCGAGATCCCGGCTCAGTAATCACTGACGCCCGACGAGAAAGGCGCCTTCGGGCGCCTTTTTCTTTGCCTGCGATCTGGTGTGGTCAAAATTTGCACAACATTGTGCGAGCTACGAGCCGCATGGCCTGTGCATGGTTATCCACAGGCTGTTCCGTCGGTTGCTCAGAGTTGCTGTGGGTAAGCGCTGCTGCTCTTCGTGGGAGCGCGCTTGCTTGCGAACAGTCTGGCGGTAGCTGAGGGAGTCCGGCGTTCGCGAGCAAGCTCGCTCCTGTAGAAAGGAAATGCGGGCTGAGCGTTCAAGTTTGGTGCATGCGCACTAGCAGGGCGCAGGTGCAGCGACACTCGACGCGCCGGGAAATGCCTGGGGAATGCTGCCGTCAGCGCGTTTCAGTTATCGGGTAGAAATCGCTGAAAGCCTTATGCGGCAAGGCCTGTAGGGTCTTTTCGTGTTGTGCCTCCGCTCGCCGGCAAGGCCCTGGGCCGATTTTGGCACGCCCTCTGCAATACCCCTGACAACAGCGATTTCAGGGGCCTCGGTACAGGCAGGCTGGGGAACCCCTCTTTTACATCTTGCGAGCGTGCAGCCCGAAGCGGCGGCCGTCGCCGCCGGTTCGGGGGTCCTGGTACAGGCAGGCCGGGAAAGCCCCCTTTTTATGCCCGCAGGCGTGCCACGGCGCCCTGCGCACCCGTTAGGGGTCCTGGTACAGGCAGGCCGGGGAAACCCCTCTTTTATGCCCGCGAACCTTCGCTCGAAGGCATCGCCTCACACTTCGGGGCCCCGGACCAGGCAGGCCGGGAATACCCCGCTTTTATTCGGGCCGCGCGCTGATGGTCAGGCGCCACCGGCCCTCGACTTCGGTGCTGTCCCAGGTACCTTGCAGGCGCCGGGTCGACAGCAGCGTCAGCAGAAGCCCTTCTCCTTGCGGCTCCAGTCTCCAGCGCACCGGCGCATCACCGATCCGCAGTTGCCCCTGCTGTGCCGTGGCAACGGCTTCGATCTGCAGCACCAGTGCGCCGTCCTGATGGCCGGCGCGAACGGCCGGCTGCGCGTCCAGGGTGAGTACCAGGCCATCGGTCGCAGGCTCTATGGCGAGGATCCGGGTTGGCCCTTCGTGCGGCGGATTGACCAGGCGGCCTATCATCAGGCCCAGCAGCAGGCCCAGCACACACAGCGAAACCATCACTTTCAGCCAGGGCCTGGGCCGCATTTGCTCCTTTGCGGGAGTAGAATGCCCGCCGTTCTCAGGCTCGGAGCGCTGCATGTTCCACGTAATCCTTTTTCAACCGGAAATTCCCCCCAACACCGGCAACATTATCAGGCTGTGCGCCAACGCGGGCGCAAGCCTGCACCTGATCGAGCCGCTGGGCTTCGAGCTGGACGACAAGCGCCTGCGTCGCGCCGGGCTGGATTACCACGAGTACGCCAGCGTGCGGCGCTACGCGAGCCTCGAGCAATGCCTGGAACAGCTCGGCCGCCCGCGCCTGTTCGCCTTCACCACCAAGGGTTCGCAGCCATTCCATGAAGTGGCTTACGAGCGTGGCGACGCTTTCCTCTTCGGTCCGGAAAGCCGTGGGCTGCCCGAGGAAGTGCGTGACGCGCTGCCGCCGGAGCAGCGCGTGCGCCTGCCGATGCGTCCGGGTTGCCGCAGCCTGAACCTGTCCAATACCGTCGCCGTGACCGTCTATGAAGCCTGGCGTCAACACGGCTTCGCCATGGACTGAGCGTTTTTTGTACGGCTCACGCCAACCCGCGTCGGGCGTGAAGCGCAGCGGCTTGCCCCAAGCTTATCCACAGGCAGGCGCACAGCCGATGTGAGCAACCCGCAAATTCCTGCACAGAAACCGAGCAAACTCCCAGACCGCGCATGCTCTGGGCTGTAGCACGTTCCTTCCCCGTTCCGTGCACAGTGTTATCCACAGGTTCTGGGGGTAAATGCTACCGGGATGTGACCTGGTTTAATGGGCATTGATGGCGGCCGTGGCCCCCGCTTACAGCCAATGACGCGCTCGCCAACTGTGAAGGAGCGGACTTCGTCCGCGAGCGGTCAGCCCCGCACCGCGCTGCGGGGTTTGGCACGGCAACACAAGAAAAAGGGGCCTTCGGCCCCTTTCCAGTGGAACGACTTCAGTCGTCGCCGTCCTCGTCCGGGCCGTCGATCTTCATGCCCAGTTCCTTGATCTTGCGAGTCAGGGTATTACGGCCCCAGCCCAGCAGCACGGCGGCGTCGCGGCGGCGGCCGGCGGTGTGCTTGAGCGCGGTCTCGATCATGATCCGCTCGAACGCCGGCACGGCGGTGTCCAGCAGGTTCGACTGCCCGCGTCCCAGTGCCTGGTCGGCCCAATGGCGCAACGCCTGCTCCCAGTTGGCGGCCGGCACGCTGTCCTGCGGCTGGGTCATCAGCTCCGGCGGCAGGTCGTCGATATGCACCTCACGGCCCGAAGCCATGACGGTGATCCAGCGGCAGGTGTTCTCCAACTGGCGCACGTTGCCCGGCCAGCCGAGGTTCTTCAGGTATTCCTCGGTTTCCGGCTTGAGCAGCTTCGGCTCGACTGCCAGCTCCTGCGCCGCGCGGGAAAGGAAGTGTCGGGCCAGTGCCGGGATGTCCTCGCGGCGGTCGGCCAGGCGCGGAATGTGCACCCGGATGACGTTCAGGCGGTGGAACAGGTCCTCGCGGAACTTGCCTTCGCGCACCAGGTTTTCCAGGTTCTGGTGAGTGGCGGCGATGATTCTCACGTCCACTTTCACCGGGGTGTGGCCACCCACCCGGTAGAACTCGCCGTCGGCCAGTACGCGCAACAGGCGGGTCTGGGTGTCGGCCGGCATGTCGCCGATCTCGTCGAGGAACAGCGAGCCGCCGTCAGCCTGTTCGAAGCGGCCGCGCCGCTGGTTGGCTGCGCCGGTAAAGGCGCCTTTCTCGTGGCCGAACAGTTCGGACTCCATCAGATCCTTGGGGATCGCCGCCATGTTCAGCGCGATGAACGGCGAAGCCGCGCGCGGGCTGTGGCGGTGCAGGGCGTGGGCGACCAGCTCCTTGCCGGTGCCCGACTCGCCGTTGATCAGCACGGTGATGTTGGAGTGGGAGAGGCGGCCGATGGCGCGGAATACTTCCTGCATCGCCGGCGCCTCGCCGATGATCTCCGGGGTGCGTGTCTGGTTGGCCGGGGCTTCCAGGCCCTGTTGCTCCTGGGCGTGCTGGTTGGCGCGCTTGACCAGGGAGACGGCCTCGTCGACGTCGAACGGCTTGGGCAGGTATTCGAAGGCGCCGCCCTGGTAGGAGGCCACGGCGCTGTCCAGGTCCGAATGCGCAGTCATGATGATCACCGGCAGGCGCGGGTGCACCTCGCGGATCTGCGCCAGCAAATCCAGGCCGCTGGAACCGGGCATGCGGATGTCGGAGATGATCACGTCCGGTTGTTGCCGGCCCAGGCGGCTCATCACGCTGTCGGCGCTGTCGAAGCTGACGGTGGTCATGCCTTCCTGCTGCAGGGCTTTTTCCAGCACCCAGCGGATGGAGCGGTCGTCGTCGACGATCCAGACGGTCTCTGATCGGCTCATGGTCAATGGACTCCTTGTTCCAGGGGCAGGAACAGACTGAACACGGTGTGGCCGGGATGGCTCTCGCATTCGATCAAGCCCTGGTGCTGGCTGATGATGTTCTGGGTGATGGCGAGGCCCAGGCCGGTGCCGTCGGCGCGGCCGCTGACCATGGGATAGAAGATGGTGTCCTGCAGTTCAGCCGGAATGCCGGGGCCGTTGTCGATGATCTCGACCTTGCACACGAGGCGATGGCGCGTGTGGCCGATGGTGAACTGACGCAGGGTGCGGGTGCGCAGGGTGATGCGCCCCAGCTTGAGTTCGTTCTGCGCGGCGATCGCCTGCATGGCGTTGCGCACGATGTTGAGCACCGCCTGGATCATCTGCTCGCGGTCGATCAGCAGATCCGGGATGCTCGGGTCGTAGTCGCGTACCAGCGGAATGGTGCCCTGGGTTTCGGCTTCGACGAGGCTGCAGACGCGCTCCAGCACTTCGTGGACGTTGGTCACCGAGAGCTGCGGGAGCTTGTTGGAGCCGAGCATGCGGTCCACCAGGTTCCTCAGCCGGTCGGCTTCCTCGATGATGACGTTGGTGTAGTCCTTGAGCGACTCGTCCGGCAGCTCGCGGGAAAGCAGCTGCGCCGCGCCACGAATCCCACCCAGCGGGTTCTTGATCTCATGGGCCAGGCCGCGCACCAGGAGCTTGGTGGTCTCCTGCTTGGACAGTTGCGCCTCTTCCTTGGTGATCCGCAGCAGCCGGTCGCGAGGGTGGACTTCGAGTAGCAGCAGGGTGTCGCGACGGTCGAGAATCGGCGTCACCGCGTAGTCGACGGTGATGGTCTGGCCGGTCAGCGAGGTCAGGGTCGCTTCGCGCTTGGTGAAGGGGTGCGCCTCTTCCACGGCCTGGCGCAGCGACTGCAGTGCCTCGGGCGATTCGGTGAACAGCTCGCTGATGAATTGCCCATGGCTGCGCTGGCCACTGACTGCCAGCAGCATTTCCGCTGCCGGGTTCATGTACTCCAGGCGCAGCTCGGCGTTGAGCAGGATCACCGCCGTGGTGAGGTTGTCGAGCAACAGGCGGAGCTGGGTTTCTGTAGGCATGGCGTAGGAGATGTCCCAAGACTGTGCGGGAAAATGCAAGAAGCAAACCAGGCCCTGAAAAGACGCGTATTTCGCGGCATCGCGCTGATTTGCGGTGCGCAGGCGGCCAATCCGCTCAGCGGGAGTGACCCGAAATGGGGAGAGTATAGAAAGTGGTGCAGGCATATGCACCGATATGGTGCATTTGTGGCTGGTCGCACGCCGCCGTCAGCGACGGTCGGCGCTGAACGGTTGGCTGCGGTCGAGGTCGAGCGAGTCGGCCACGGAAACGCGGAACATATGGAAGGGCTGGTTGGGCGTCTGCTCGATGGTGCGCCCGAGGGTGTCGATGATTTCCACCGACAGCTGGTGAGTGCCGCGATCGATGTTGTTCAGCGGGAAGACCGGGCTGCGGCCAGGGTCGCCGACCGGCTTGCCGTCCAGCAGCAGGCGGTAGAGGTGGCCGGGCAACAGGGCTGGGTCGCTGGTGGCGGAAACGATCAGGGCCCCGTCATTGGCGCGTACGGTGGCATCGGGCTCCGGCACGATGATGCGCAGCAACCGGTAGGCCGGCGGGCCGGGCGGCAGCGCGGGAGTGGCCGGTGCGTAGAGCGGCGGCGGCATCTGCACGCCGTTGGGCGAGCCGGGCTGGGAGTTGGTCGGCGCCAGTTGCAGCTTCTGCGCGTTGCCGCGCGGTGGCTGGTCGGTGAAGACGCGATTGCCGTCCTTGTCGATGTAGGTGTAGACCTCGGCGCTGGCCGAGAGGCAGAACAGTACCGAGAGCAGGAAAACCAGCAGATGACGCATCGTCAGTTGGCCTTGCGCGCAGGGCTGTTGGTGCTGATGCGTTGCAGGGTGAAGCTCACCGGACTGCTGGCCTGGATCACCCGGCTGCCCTGCAGCACCTGGACAGCCAGGGTGTGGTCGCCACGGTCGATGTTCTGCAGGCCGATGCTGGTGCTGCTGGTCGGGACGCCGTAGGGCTGGCCGTCGAGCAACAGCTGCAATTGATGATCCGGCGCCAGGGGCGGCTGCACCACGACGTTCACCGTGAAAGTACCGTTGTTCTGGCGCAGCGCTTCGTCGTTCGGCAGGTTGCTCAGGGCGAGAATGGCATAGGCACCGGCAGGCTGGTTCTGGCTGCCGCTGACGGCGGGGACGATGGGAGCCTGCGGGCCGACGGTGTTGGTCGGTGGCAATTCCACGGGCTTGGCGTCGACGTTGGTCGGCGGCTGGTTGGTGAACACCGTCTTGCCGTTGGCGTCGGTGTACTTGTAGATCTGCGCGCTGGCTGGCAATGCGGCGGCGAGCAGCAGGGCGGTAAGGATCAGGCGCATGAAGAATCTCCGGATGGTCGTGCCAAGCCTTGCACCGCCGACGGCGGCTGGCAAGTTGCCTATTGTCTTTCAGCAGGGTGCCGCGCGTTGTGCGCTGCTGCTCGTCGAAGGACCTTTCCCGCGCGGGACGGGTCCGAGCCTGGCGCCCGCGTCTGTATGATGCGGGCGAGCGTCATTTTCCATCGGTGTGGGGTGTGCCTGTGATTTCGATTCGTTACCTGCTTCGTCAGTGGCTGCTGCTGTGCTGCCTTGGCCTCGGCTTGTCCGCCGCCGGTCCTGTGCTGGCGGCGCTACCCGGGCCGCTGGCCGGGGTGACGGGCGGTGGCGAGGCCAAGGTCAGCGATGCCCAGCTGGAGCAGTCGCTGAACCAGGTGATCAAGACCCTGGAGAATGACCAGCAGCGCGGCGATCTGCTGAAGAAACTCAAGCAGCTGCGCGATGCGACGCAGAAGGGTGCACAGGAACAGGGCGGCGTGCTCGGCCTGATCGGCGATACCCTGGGCAGCCTGGAGAAGCAGTTCGAAGGCGCCAACAGCCCGATGGTGCGCTGGGCCGAGCTGTTCCAGGGGGCGGGTTACGAGCTGGAAGTGCGTACGCCGTCGCTGGCGGAATGGCCGGGGATGATCCTCGATTTTGCCCTGGTCATCCTCATCTGGGCCTGCGTCGCCCTCGGCCTGCGCTGGATCGCCGGGCGCATGCGCAAGCGCTTCGGCCTGGAAGACGAGCTGCCACAGCATCCCAAGACCCGCGACCTGCTGCTGTTCGCCTTGCGCAAACTGGGCCCCTGGCTGGTCGCCTTCCTGATTACCGTCTACCTGTCGGTTGTCCTGCCCAGCTCGCTCGGCAAACTGGTGGCGATGGTGATCGCTTACACCCTGGTGTGCGGCACGCTGTTCTCCGCCCTTTGCGTGATCTCCCTGTCGCTGCTCAGCGGTCCGCACCGCATGCGCGCGCTGGATATCCTGCGCCGTCGGGCCTTCCGTCCGCTCTGGCTGATCGGCAGCCTCGCCGCACTGGGCGAGGTGATGCACGACCCGCGCGTCATCGAGAGCCTTGGCATGAACATCTCGCTCTTCGTCGGTTCGGTGGCGAACATCTGCGCGGCGCTGCTCACCGCGCTGTTCGTCCTGCAGTTCCGCCGCCCCATCGCACACCTGATCCGCAACCAGCCGCTGGAACGCCGGCTCAAGCGCCGCGGCCTGAGCGACCTGGTCGAGCTGATCGGCTCGATCTGGTTCCTGCCGGTGCTGGTGCTGGTGGGCATTTCGCTGTTCGCCACCATCGTTACTGCCGGCGACAGCAGCTACGCACTGCGCCGGGCCCTGGTCTGCGCCGTCGTGGCGGTGGTGGCGATGACCGTCAACGGCCTGATCCGTCGCGCGCACCAGCGCTCTGCCCGGCGCGGTGCGCGTCGCCATGCGCCCTACATCGAGCAATTGCAGAGCTTCGGCTACACGCTGCTGCACATCGCCAGCCTGCTGTTCTTCCTGGAGATCGGCCTGCGCGTCTGGGGCATGTCGCTGATCCGCTTCGCCGAGGGCGACGGCTCGCAGATCAGCCTCAAGCTGTTCAGCTTCGGCACCACCCTGCTGGTCGCCTGGCTGGTCTGGATCCTCACGGACACCGCCGTGCAGCACAGCCTCGGACTGGGCGGCAAGAAGAGCGCCAATGCCCGCGCCCTGACCATGCTGCCGCTGATCCGCAACGTACTGTTCGTGACTATCGCGGTGATCGCCCTGATCGTCGCCCTGGCCAACATGGGCATGAACGTCACGCCGCTGCTCGCCGGTGCCGGTGTGATCGGCCTGGCCATCGGTTTCGGCGCGCAATCGCTGGTGGCGGATTTGATCACCGGCCTGTTCATCATCATCGAGGACTCGCTGTCCATCGACGACTACGTCGACGTCGGCGGCCACCTCGGCACGGTGGAGGGCCTGACCATCCGCACCGTGCGCCTGCGCGACCTGGACGGCGTGGTGCACACCATCCCGTTCAGCGAGATCAAGAGCATCAAGAACTACTCGCGCCAGTTCGGCTACGCCATGTTCCGCTGGCCGGTGCCGGCGAGCATGCCGATCGACGACGCGCTGGCGCTGGTCAAGGAAGTCTCCGGCGAGCTGCGCACCGACCGCACCATCAACCGCGCCATCTGGTCGCCACTGGAAATCCAGGGTATCGAGAGCTTCGATGCCGGCCAGGCGATCCTGCGCTTCCGCTTCAAGACCGCGCCGATCCGCCAGTGGGAAGTACAGCGGGCGTTCAACCTGCGCCTGCGGCAGAAGCTCGACAAGGCCGGGCTGGAGCTCTCCATGCCGCGCCTGAACGTGCAGCTTTCGCGCATGCGCAAATCGCGCCGCGAGGACGACGAGGAACAGGGCGTGCCGGCGGACGGTGGTATCTGACCCGGCCTCCCGTTGCAGAAAGGGGCCTGCTCGCGATCAGATCAGTGCCAGGCGGTTCGCGAGCAGGCTCGCTCCTGCGGGGATGAGCTGCGGCGTTTTTCTGCAGGCATAAAAAAGGCCTCCCGAAGGAGGCCTTAATGCTGTCGCTATTTATAGGTATTCGTGGATCAGACGCTGTAGTACAGGTCGTATTCCAGCGGGTGCACGAAGGTACGCACCTTGATTTCTTCTTCCGACTTCAGCTCGATGTAGGCATCGATGAACTCGTCGGTGAACACGCCGCCCTTGGTCAGGAACGCACGGCCCTTGTCGAGTTCTTCCAGCGCCTCTTTCAGGCTGCCGCACACCTGCGGGATTTCCTTCGCCTCTTCCGGCGGCAGGTCGTACAGGTTCTTGTCGGCGGCATCGCCGGGGTGAATCTTGTTCTGGATGCCGTCCAGGCCGGCCATCAGCAGAGCGGCGAAGCACAGGTAGGGGTTGGCAGCCGGGTCCGGGAAGCGCGCTTCGATGCGGCGGGCTTTCGGGCTGGAAACGTACGGGATGCGGATCGAGGCGGAACGGTTACGGGCCGAGTAGGCCAGCATGACCGGGGCTTCGAAGCCCGGAACCAGACGCTTGTAGGAGTTGGTGGCCGGGTTGGTGAAGCCGTTCAGGGCCTTGCCGTGCTTGATGATGCCGCCGATGAAGTACAGGGCGGTGTCGGACAGGCCGGCATAGCCTTCGCCCGCGAAGGTGTTCTTGCCATCCTTGGAGATGGACATGTGCACGTGCATGCCCGAGCCGTTGTCGCCGTACAGCGGCTTCGGCATGAAGGTCACGGTCTTGCCGTAGGCGTCGGCCACGTTGTGGATGCAGTACTTCAGGGTCTGCACTTCGTCAGCCTTGGCAACGAGGGTGTTGAACTTCACACCGATCTCGTTCTGGCCGGCGGTGGCCACTTCGTGGTGGTGAACTTCCACGGTCAGGCCCATTTCTTCCAGAGCGTTGCACATGGCGGTACGGATTTCGTGGTCGTGGTCGACCGGCGGTACCGGGAAGTAGCCGCCTTTAACGCCCGGACGGTGACCTTTGTTGCCGGTCTCGATGTCGGCGTCGGTGTTCCAGGAAGCCTGCTCGGAGAAGATCTTGAACATCGAGCCGGAGATGTCGGACTTGAACTTCACTTCGTCGAAGATGAAGAACTCCGGCTCCGGGCCGACGAAGACGGTGTCGCCGATACCGGTGGACTTCAGGTATTCCTCGGCGCGCTTGGCGATGTTGCGCGGGTCGCGCTCATAGCCCTGCATGGTGCTCGGCTCGATGATGTCGCAGACCAGGATCAGCGTCGGCTCTTCGGTGAACGGGTCGAGCACGGCGGTGCTGTCGTCCGGGAGCAGGATCATGTCGGAGGCTTCGATGCCTTTCCAACCAGCGATGGAGGAACCGTCGAACATCTTGCCGGCTTCGAAGAATTCATCGTCCAGGGCGTCGCGGGCGGGCATGGTGACGTGCTGCTGCTTGCCTTTGGTATCGGTGAAGCGCAGGTCAACCCACTTCACGTCATGATCTTTGATCAGTTGTTGCGACTTGTACGACATGCTGTCCTCCAGGAGGGATTAGAGCTGGGAGCTTTTTCGTGCCCCAGTATCGGGTGATGCCGGCCGGAATACTCCGCCAGGGCAACCTGCCTCACAAGAGAGCAAGTTGCGTGCCAGTGCCCGTAAACGGGCAGGGCCCCTGAAAATGCGGGCTGTGGCGGGTGTTGCGGCGAACTGCGCCGTTTCTCTGCACTGCTTTGGTGCTCCATGGTGGTGCACAAGTCCATTTTGGTGCACAAAAAAGAAAGTCTCTGATTTCTGCTCAAGTCTTGAGCAATTTCGGATATAATTCCGCCCCTTTTTTTCAGTCCCATGGCAATCGCCCGATTCGCATGAAACTCATCGTCAAGGTCTTCCAGGAAATCACCATCAAGAGCCGGCCGGTGCGCAAGCGCTTCATCCGGCAACTGGCGAAGAACATTCGCACGGTGCTCCGCGACCTCGACCCCGAGCTGATGGTCGAAGGCGAGTGGGACAACCTCGAGGTCGAGACCAGGGTCACCGACCCCAAGGCCCTGCGCGAGATGATCGAGCGGCTGACCTGCACGCCGGGCATCGGCCACTTCCTGGAAGTGCATGAGTACCCGCTGGGCGATTTCGACGACATCCTCGAGAAGTGCAAACAGCACTTCGGCGACAAGCTGCTGGGCAAAGTGTTCTCCATGCGCTGCAAGCGCGCCGGCAAGCATCCCTTCACCTCTATAGATGTGGAGCGTTATGTCGGCGGCGGCCTGCGCCAGCACTGCGGTGCGGCGGGCGTATCGCTGAAGAACCCGGAAGTGGAAGTGCGCGTGGAAATCCGCCACGACCGCCTCTATGTCATCCACGCTCAGCACGAGGGCCTGGGCGGCTATCCGCTGGGCGCGCTGGAGCAGGTGCTGGTGCTGATGTCCGGCGGCTTCGACTCCACCGTGGCGGCCTACCAGATGATGCGCCGCGGCATGATCAGCCACTTCGTGTTCTTCAATCTCGGCGGCCGTGCCCACGAACTGGGCGTGATGGAAGTCGCGCACTACCTGTGGCAGAAGTACGGCAGCTCCCAGCGCGTGCTGTTCGTCAGCGTGCCTTTCGAGGAAGTGGTCGGCGAGATTCTCACCAAGGTCGACGACAGCTACATGGGCGTGACCTTGAAGCGCATGATGCTGCGCGCCGCGAGCCGCGTGGCCGAGCGCCTGGAGATCGACGCGCTGGTGACCGGCGAGGCGATTTCCCAGGTGTCCAGCCAGACTCTGCCGAACCTCTCGGTGATCGACCGGGTGACCGACACCCTGGTGCTGCGCCCGCTGATCGTCAGCCACAAGCAGGACATCATCGATACCGCGACGAAGATCGGCACCGCCGAGTTCGCCAAGCACATGCCCGAGTACTGTGGTGTGATCTCGGTGAACCCGACCACCCAGGCCAAGCCGCAGCGCGTCGACTACGAAGAAACCAAGTTCGACATGGCCGTGCTCGACCGCGCCCTGGAACGCTCCACCCAGATGACCGTCGACCGCGTGATCGACGAACTCGGCAAGGACCTGCCGGTGGAGATGGTCGACGAAGTGTTGGCCGGCCAGATAGTCATCGACATCCGTCACCCGGATGCCCAGGAAGATGAACCGCTGGCCATCGAGGGCACCGAAGTCCTGCCGATGCCGTTCTACGCCATCAACAGCAAGTTCAAGGAACTGGACCCCAACCGCCAGTACCTCCTGTATTGCGACAAGGGCGTCATGAGCCGCCTGCACGCCCACCACCTGGTCAACGAAGGGCACACCAATGTGCGTGTTTACCGTCCGCAATAAAGGTGCGGACCAACGCCGCCAGCCCGGACTGTTCGGCGGCAGTATCCGCCACCGACCTCCCGACACATTGGGTGCGTAGGCTCACGCCCTGACCTTTTGCACCGCCGCGCCACGGCCCGGCCCCCGCTGCCGAAAACGGCAGCCGAAGATTCACTATCGAGACTGACACTGTGATCGAAAAACTGCGCAACATCGCCATCATCGCCCACGTCGACCATGGCAAGACCACCCTCGTAGACAAGCTCCTGCGCCTGTCCGGCACCCTCGACCGCAAAGAAGCGGAAAACGAGCGCGTGATGGACTCCAACGACCAGGAAAAAGAGCGTGGCATTACCATCCTGGCGAAGAACACCGCCCTGAAATGGAACGACTACAGCATCAACATCGTCGACACCCCCGGCCACGCCGACTTCGGTGGCGAGGTTGAGCGCGTGATGTCCATGGTCGACTCCGTACTGCTGGTGGTCGACGCCCAGGACGGCCCCATGCCGCAGACCCGCTTCGTGACCCAGAAGGCGTTCAAGGCCGGCCTGCGTCCGATCGTTGTGGTGAACAAGATCGACCGTCCGGGCGCGCGTCCTGACTGGGTTATCGACCAGATCTTCGACCTGTTCGACAACCTCGGCGCCACCGACGAGCAACTGGACTTCCCGATCGTCTATGCCAGTGCCCTGAACGGCATCGCCGGCATGGACCACGAGAAGATGGACGACAACATGGACGCGCTGTTCCAGGCGATCATCGACCACGTCCCGGCGCCGAAAGTCGACGTCGACGGTCCGTTCCAGATGCAGATCTCCCAGCTGGACTACAACAGCTTCCTCGGCGTGATCGGCATCGGCCGTATCGCTCGCGGCAAGGTCAAGACCAACACCCCGGTCGTGGCCATCAGCGACGACGGCACCAAGCGCAACGGCCGTATCCTGAAGATCATGGGCCACTCGGGCCTGCAGCGCATCGAAGTCGCTGAAGCCGAGGCCGGTGACATCGTCTGCGTCTCGGGCATGGACGAGCTGTACATCTCCGACACCCTGTGCGACCCGCAGAACGTCGAAGCGCGCCCGCCGCTGACCGTCGACCAGCCGACCGTGAGCATGACCTTCCAGGTCAACGACTCGCCGTTCGCCGGCAAGGAAGGCAAGTTCGTCACCAGCCGCAACATCAAGGACCGTCTGGACAAGGAACTGCTGCACAACGTGGCCCTGCGCGTCGAGCAAGGCGACTCCCCGGAGAAGTTCAAGGTCTCCGGCCGTGGCGAACTGCACCTCTCGGTACTGATCGAAACCATGCGTCGTGAAGGCTTCGAGCTGGCCGTAGGCCGTCCGGAAGTGGTCATCATCGAGACCGCCGAAGGCGAGAAGCAGGAGCCTTACGAGAACGTCACCATCGACATCGAAGAGCAGCACCAGGGCTCGGCGATGGAGCAGATGGGCCTGCGCAAGGGCGATCTGACCAACATGATCCCCGACGGCAAGGGTCGCGTGCGCCTGGAATACACCATCCCGGCGCGTGGCCTGATCGGCTTCCGTAACAACTTCCTGACCCTGACATCGGGCACCGGCATCCTGACCTCGACCTTCAGCCACTACGGCCCGATCAAGGCCGGCGAAGTGACCAACCGTCAGAACGGCGTACTGGTCTCCATGGCCACCGGCACCGCGCTGACCTACTCGCTGGAAACCCTGCAGAGCCGCGGCAAGCTGTTCCTCGGCCCAGGCGACGAGATCTACGAAGGCCAGCTGGCCGGCATCAACAGCCGCGACAACGACCTGGTGATCAACCCCACCAAAGGCAAGAAGCTCGACAACATGCGCGCTTCGGGCAAGGACGAAGTCATCGCCCTGGTTCCGCCGATCCGCTTCACCCTCGAGCAGGCGCTGGAATTCATCGCCGATGACGAGCTGGTGGAAGTGACGCCGAAGTCGATCCGTCTGCGCAAGAAGATGCTGAACGAGAACGACCGCAAGCGCTACGAGCGCGCCAAGGTCTAAGTCGACCAGCAGTACGAGAAAGCCGGGCTTATGCCCGGCTTTTTTTTGCCCGTCTTCCGCGCTGGAGGTTTGTTCTTTGTAGGAGCGAGCTTGCTCGCGAACGAGTTACCCGGTAACGCCGGAGCTGGGCGGTTCGCGAGCAAGCTCGCTCCTACAGCTAAGTGTCACCTTTTAGGAAATTTCTGACTTTTTCACGGGGCGTGGCCGAACGACACCTTCCGACGTCAGAGTATTCGAAGCTGTGAGATCGTGGACGCAGGCCAGGGAGCCGGGCCGATATACTCAGCTGTCCGGGCGTACGCGTCCGGATCGGGATGGATTCGCACAGAACCTCAAGGATTCGAAAGCATGCAATGGATTTTCATGCTGGTCGGCCTGGTCATCGGCGCCGCTGCGGGCGAGTCGATCACCGGGGCGGTACTCGGCGCGGTGATGGGCCTCGCGCTGGGGCAGACCTTCGCGCTGCACAGCCTGCAACGGGAGAACGCCAGCCTTCGTGGTGAGCTGAAGGCTTTTGGCGAGCGCTTCGACCAGGGCACCAAGGCTCTCTATGAGCGGCTGCTGCAGGTGGAGCGCGGCGCGGCCGGGCAGGTGCCGCCGGCCGGCGTCGAGTACACCGCGCCCGAGATGCCCGTTGCTGCGTCCAAGACTGAGGCAGACGCCGACGGCGAGCCCGAATTCGAGGCACCCACCCGCGAAGCTGTTGCCACCGAGCTGGAGTGGAGTATCGAGCTGCCTGCCGACGAGCTGGCGCCCGCCCTAGCGCCTGCTGCGCGGGAGGAAGCAGCTGTCGAGTGGTCGGACCTGGTGCTCGAACCCCTGGACAAGCCAGCAACCCAGGTGCGTGTCGAAGAGCCCGAGGTTCGGCCACACGCGGCTCCTGCCGCCCCGCCGGTGCCACCACAACCGCCAGTTCCCTCCCTGTTCGACCGCGCCTTCGGGGCCGCCCGCGACTGGCTGCTCGGCGGCAACACCGTACTGCGCGTCGGCGTGCTGCTGTTGTTCCTCGGCCTGGCCTTCCTGCTGCGCTACGCCACCGAGGGCATGACCATGCCGCCGCAGGGGCCGTACATCGGCACCGCCGCCGCCGCGCTGGCGTTGCTCGGCCTGGGTTGGTGGCTGCGTCATCGGCGCCCGGCCTATGCGCTGATCCTTCAGGGCACCGGTATCGCCGTGCTCTACTTGACGGTGTTCGCCAGTATCAAGCTGTACCCGGCGATGAACCACGGCGAAGTGCTGATCGATCCGCAGGCCGGGTTCGTGCTGCTGGTGGCGGTCACCCTGTTCTCGGCGATCCTGGCCATCCTCCAGGATGCGCTGGGCCTCGCCGCTGCTGCCGTGCTGGGTGGTTTCGCCGCGCCGATCCTGGCTTCCACCGGCGGCGGCAGCCATGTCGCGCTGTTCAGCTACTTCGCCCTGCTCAACGCCGGTATCTTCGCCATCGCCTGGTTCAAGGCCTGGCGCCTGCTCAACCTGATCGGCTTCTTCGGCACCTTCGGTATCGGTCTCGCCTGGGGGCTGCGCTCCTACAAGCCGGAACTGTTCGCCACCACCGAGCCGTTCCTGGTCCTGTTCTTCCTCACCTACGTCGCCATCGGCCTGCTGTTCGCCCGCCGGCGCCTGCGCGAGGCGGCTGGCGCGCCGGAAGATGACTCCCGCGAGGCGCTGCTGCGCTGGTCGGCGCGGCAGACCGACTACGTCGACGGCACCATCCTGTTCGGCACGCCGTTGGCGGGCTTCGGCCTGCAGTACGGGATCATCCAGCACCTGGAGTTCGGCGCTGCGTTCAGCGCCCTGGCGCTGGGCCTGTTCTACATGGTGCTCGCCCGCGTGCTGGCCGGTCGCACTGCCGGCCGCGCGCTGCTGTTGGTGGAAACCTGCCTGGCGCTGGGCGTGGTATTCGGCACCCTGGCGATTCCGCTGGGCCTGGACGCGCGCTGGACGTCTGCCGCCTGGGCCGTGGAAGGCGCCGGTATCTTCTGGCTCGGGCTGCGCCAGCAGCGGCCGCTGGCGCGGATTTTTGCCCTGCTGTTGCAAGTGGGCGCAGCGCTGGCGTTCCTCGCCGGGCTGCATGCCGACCCGCAATCGCTGACGCTGCTCGAAGGCGCACCGCTGGGCGCGCTGATGCTCGGTGTGGCATTGCTGTTCAGCTTCTGGAACCTGCGCAATGCCGATCCACACATTCTGCGCAACTGGGAGCCGAGTGCGCGTCCGGTCCTGGCAGCTTTCGGCCTGGCCTTCCTCTACCTGATCGCGCCCCTGCTGCTGGGCGCGGACGGCACGGCCATGACCTGGGCCATCGCCGGGCTGGCCACGCTGTTCGCCGCGCTGCGCCTGCGCTCGCGCACTTTCCTGGCCTGCGCATTTGCCGTGCAGCTGTTGGGCGGAGCGGTGTTCCTCCTGCATCTGCATGGCGCGCAGGAGGGCGGCGGGGTGCTGGGCTCCGGCTGGCGCGGGCTGGTCACGGCCTCGCTGATTGGCCTCGCGCTGATCGCAGGCATGCTGGTCGCTGCGAGAGACGCCATGGTCCGCGACGACCGCCGGCTGGTGCTGGGATTGAGCGTGGTCCTGCTGCTGGGCCTGGCCTTCGTCAACCTCGCCGTGCTTTTCGTGCTGCCGTGGCAAGCGGCGGCGGCGGTGTGGGCGGGCAGCGGCCTGCTGATCCTCTGGTTGAGCCTGCAATTGCAGCAACGCGCCGCTTTCGTCTTCGGCCTGGTGCTGCAGGTGATTGGCGCGGGCGCCTTCCTCTTCGGTGGCGCCGCGCTGTTCGGCGACCTGCCCAGCGAGGGCCTGAAGCCGCTGGCGCACATGGGCTTCTGGACTCCGGCGGTGCTGGCGCTGGCCGCTCTGGTCGGCGCTTGGCGCCTGCACCGGGCCAGCGAGCGCGAGCGCAACCTGGCGCTGGGTGGTCTTGGGCTGGAGCAGCTTTCGCAGTTGCTGCTGGTCTGGGGCGCCGGTTGGTGGGCATTGACCGCGCTGTGGGAGATCGCCCGCTTCGTGCCCGGCGAGATGCGTGAGCACGTGGCGGTGCTGGTGGCTGCGATCAGCGTGGGCTTCTGGTCGCTGCTGGCGCGCCGCGAGCAATGGCGCGCGCTGGCGCTGCTGTGCCTGGCGCTGGTGCCGATGTCGCTAGTGGCCCTGGCCAGTGCCTGGAACCTGCAGTACCACCCGCTGGCAGAGCTGGGCTGGCTTGGCTGGCTGGCGGTGTTCGTGGTGCACTTCCTCATACTGCGTCGCCTCGATGCGCTGCTACCGCGCCTGGCCGCGCGCACGGCCCATGTGCTGGGCTGCTGGCTGATCCTCGGCGTGCTGGCGCTGGAGCTGCGCTACCTGTTCTTCGCCCTGGCCGAGCACTACAACGCCTGGCGCTGGCTGGGTTGGGCGCTGGTACCGAGCCTGTTCCTGATCCTCATGGGCGGTGTGGCGCGCCTGCCGTGGCCGGTGGCCGCCTTCGAGCGCGAGTACCGCGCCATCGCCGCCGCTCCGGTAGCCCTGGCGCTACTGGGCTGGTTCTGGCTGGTCAACCTGTTCAGCAACGGCGCGGCCGACCCGCTGCCGTACCTGCCGCTGCTGAACCCGCTGGAGCTGGGCATGCTCATCGTGCTCGGGGCGATCTTCCAGTGGACGCGCCTGGGCCTGCCGCAACTGGGCGTGGCCGAATCCACCCTGCGCCTGCCGGTGCAGGCGCTGCTGGGCGCCTCGCTGTTTGCCCTGCTGACCATGGCCGTGTGCCGTACCGCGCACCATTGGGGCGGCGTGCCGTTCGAGTTCGACGCCCTGAGCCAGTCCATGCTGGTGCAGGCCGGGCTGTCCATCGTCTGGGCGCTGATCGCACTGGGTCTGATGATCGCCGGGCACCTGCGTGGCCGGCGTGATTTCTGGCTGGTCGGCGCGGTGCTGCTGGTCGTTGTGGTGATCAAGCTGTTCCTGGTCGACCGTGCCAGTGGCGGCAGCCTGGAACGCATCATTTCCTTCATCGGTGTCGGTGTGCTGATGCTGATCGTCGGCTACTTCGCGCCGCTGCCGCCGCGCCGGCCTGTGCCCGAAGAGTCATCGCAACAGGAGCAACCCTCCGCATGAAGCTCAAGACACTCGTACTTTTCATCGGCGCGTGCCTGCTGGGTAATCACGCCAGTGCTGCGCCCGCGCCGGCGGATTTCGCCAGTCGCGTGCCGCTGGAGGTTTCCGGCAACGGCCCCTGGTACCGCGTGCAACTGCCCATCGAAGTGCTGTTCGCGGCCCGCCATGGTGACCTGCGCGACGTGCGCATTTTCAACGCCGAGGGCGAGGCGCTGCCCTACAGCCTGCGCACCAGCGCGGCGAGCGAGAAAGAGGTGCGCAGCGAAGTGCAGGCGCGCATCTTCCCGCTGCGGGGAGCCTCCGGCAGTGCGGCCGGCGACAACCTGAAGATCGTCCGCAGCACCACCGGCACCATCCTGGAAATCACCCCGAATGCGCCGACGCCGGACAAGGCTCAGGTGCTCCGCGGCTGGCTGCTGGAGACCGGTGCCGGCGACCTGCCGCTGGACCGCCTGCAGCTTGACTGGACGGCCG
This sequence comes from Pseudomonas sp. AU12215, assembly GCF_001675465.2. Lineage (NCBI taxonomy): Bacteria > Pseudomonadati > Pseudomonadota > Gammaproteobacteria > Pseudomonadales > Pseudomonadaceae > Pseudomonas > Pseudomonas sp. AU12215. The sequence continues at coordinate 12,099 of NZ_MACM02000186.1, read as the reverse complement.
ACAGCGACGGCTTCCAGCGCCTGCGCATCGAGGCCAGCGACGACCTCGAACACTGGCGCTCGCTGGGCGAGGGACAACTGGCGCGGCTGGACTTCAACGGCCAGCGTATCGAGCAGAACGACATCGCCTTGCCGGGCGAAACAGCGCGCTACCTGCGCCTGTGGTGGGAGTCGCCGGAGCAGGCCGCGCAACTGGTGGGCGCCACGCTCAGTGGCAGCCGCAGCAGTAGCGGCCCGGTGCCGATGCTCTGGTCCGAACCGCTGGCGGCCAAGGCCGACACTAATGGTGACTTCAACTGGAGCCTGCCGCTGGCGCTGCCGGTGGAGCGCGTGCGGATTCCTCTGCAGCAGGACAACACCCTGGCGCCGGTGGTCATCTCTGGTCGCCACGACGGCAACGTGCAGTGGACCCCGCTGGCGCGCGGCGTGCTGTATCGCCTGCCGGGGCAGGGTGGCGAGATTACCCAGGAAGAGCTGGAGCTGCCTGGCAGCACGTTGGGCCAGTTGCGCCTGCAAGTGGATTCGCGCGGTGGTGGCCTCGGCGGCTCGACAGCGCACCTGAGCGTGGGCGTGCGCGCCAGCGAGCTGGTGTTCCTCGCCCGCGGCGGTGCGCCCTATGAGCTGGCGGTGGGCAACGGTTCGATCACCGATGGCAGCCTGCCGTTGACCACCCTGGTGCCCGGCTACGAGCCCAAGCGCCTGGCGGGCGTGGGCGAGGCACGGCTCAAGGGCACTCTTCAGGCTCCTGCCACACCCGCGACGGCCAAGGAGGCGAAGGCCGATACAAACTGGAAACGCTACGGCCTGTGGGCGCTGCTGCTGGCGGGCGTCGGCCTGCTCGCGCTGATGGCGCTGAGCCTGCTGCGGAGCAATCGCCAGGCCAGCTGATCGACGCGGATCGCCGCAAGATAGGGGTGTCGCCTATAGAAATTCTGATACTGTCTTGGTTGTTCTGATTACCGAATAACAACAAAGCATGGAGTAGCAGAATGATCAGAAAGGCGCTCACCCCGCTGGCGGCTGCGTGCGCGATGGCCATTGCCGCACAGGCCTCCGCAGCCCCTTCGCCGTATTCCACCATGGTCGTCTTCGGCGACAGCCTGAGCGATTCCGGACAGTTCGCCGACGCCGGCGGCCCTGCCGGTGCCAGCACCCGCTTCACCAACCGCGTCGGCCCCACCTACCTGGACGGCAGCGGCGAGATTTTCGGCCCCACGGCGCCGATGATCCTGGGCGGCAAGCTGGGCATCAATGGCGCCGACCTGAACCCCTCCACGTCGCTGGTCCCCGGCACCGTAGACGGCAACAACTGGGCAGTCGGCGGCTATCGCACCGACCAGATCTACGATTCCATCACCGCGCCCGGTGGCTCTGTCGTCACCTCCGGCTCCAACAGCCGTACCCGTGATGGCTACCTGGTGAACAATCGCGCCGACCCGAACGCACTGTATTACCTCACCGGCGGCGGCAACGACTTCCTCCAGTTCCGCATCACCGACGACCCCACGGCCCGCGCCGCCGCCGGCCGCCTGGTGGACAGCGTCGATGCGCTGCACAACGCCGGTGCGCGCTACATCATGGTCTGGCTGCTGCCCGACCTCGGCCAGACCCCGGCCACCAACGGCACCGTGCTGGAATCCTTTGGCACCCAGCTGTCGGGCATCTTCAACGAGGAGCTGGCCGCGCAGCTGGCCGCCTCCAATGCCAACGTCATCCCGCTGAACATCCCGGCGATGTTCAAGGAAGTCCTGGCCAACCCGGGCGCCTATGGCCTGGCCACCGACCAGAACCTGATCGGCACCTGCTTCAGCGGCAACAGCTGCCCCGAAAACGCTGTGTATGGTCGCCACGGCAGCAGCCTCGATCCGACCAAGCTGATCTTCAACGACGGCGTGCACCCGACCATCGCCGGCCAGACGCTGATTGCCGACTATGCCTACTCGGTGCTCTCTGCCCCGTGGGAAGCAACCATGCTGCCGGAGATGGCCCTGGGTACGTACAACGCCTACCAGGACCAACTGCGCAGCCAGTGGCTGGCGGACTGGGAAAGCTGGCAGGGCGTGAATCAGTGGCGCGGCTTCGTCAGCGGCGGCGCGCAGCACCTGGACTACGACGACCAGGACAGCGCGGCCGACGGCTCCGGCTACGGCGCCAACCTGACCCTGGGCACCAGCTATCGTCTCGACGACGCTTGGCGCGTCGGTGGCTCGCTGGGCTTCTACCGGCAGAAACTGGAGCTGGGTTCCGACGACTCCGACTACAAGCTCAACAGCTACCTGGGCAGCCTGTTCGTGCAGTTCCAGCAGAACCGCTGGTGGGCCGACGCCTCTATCACTGGCGGCAAGCTCGACTTCGACGATGCCAATCGCAAGTTCAGCATCATCAACCACGAAGTCGAGGAAAAGGCCGACACCGACGGCAGCCTGCTGGCCTTCAGCGGTCGCCTGGGCTACGACATTGCCCAGGGCGGCGAGAACTGGCACCTGTCGCCCTTCGTCAGTGCGGACTGGGCGCGGGTGAAAGTGGACAGCTACGAAGAGGGCAGCGGCCGTTCCACCGCGCTGGCCTATGACGAGCAGAATCGCTACTCCCGGCGCCTCGGGGTGGGCCTGCAGGGCAAGTTCGACGTATCGCCGCAGACCCAGCTGTTCGGTGAAGTCGCGGTAGAGCGGGAATATGCCGACGACACCCAGAACGTCGGCATGAACTTCACCAGCCTGCCGGACATCGGCTTCAGCCTGCAGGGCTATACCCCGCAGAGTCACCTGCAGCGCGCCACCATTGGCGTCGCCCAGAAGCTGACCCCGGAGCTGACCCTGCGCGGCGGCTACAGCGCACACCGCAGCAGCGACGACCTGGCACAGGGGGTGAACCTGGCGCTGAGCCTGGACTTCTGATCGCCTGAGGTGAATGAGCGGGGTGACGGGCGGATGCGGCCGTCACCCCGTTTTCTTTCACGTGGGCCGCTCGCCGCGCGGCCGAAGGTCGCGGGGCCGACCGGCGTTGGGGAACTGCCCGTGAGCGGCGGGCTCCAAGCATTCGGTGAGCCGCTGTGCAAGGAGGCATCGCGGTCGTTTCCACGCTAGAATGCGCCCTGATTTTTTTCCTCTTCTCCCCTGGAGCCTTCCATGTCCCGCGTTACCCTGAGCCGCTACCTGATCGAGCAGACCCGCAGTCACAATACCCCGGCCGACCTGCGCTTCCTCGTCGAGGTAGTAGCGCGCGCCTGCAAGGAAATCAGCCATGCCGTCTCCAAGGGCGCCCTGGGCGGCGTGCTGGGCAGCATGGGCACCGAGAACGTGCAGGGCGAAGTGCAGAAGAAGCTGGACGTGATCTCCAACGAGATCCTCCTGGAGGCCAACGAGTGGGCCGGCAACCTGGCCGGCATGGCATCCGAGGAGATGGACCATCCCTACCAGATTCCGGGAAAGTACCCCAAGGGCGCCTACCTGCTGGTCTTCGATCCGCTGGACGGCTCCTCCAACATCGACGTCAACGTCTCGGTCGGCACCATCTTCTCCGTGCTGCGCTGTCCGCATGAGTACCTGAGCCAGAATGACAGCCTGCGCGAGGAAGCCTTCCTGCAGCCGGGTACCACCCAGGTCGCCGCCGGCTACGCCATCTACGGCCCGCAGACCATGCTGATCCTGACCCTGGGCAATGGCGTGAAGGGCTTCACCCTGGACCGCGAACTGGGCAGCTTCGTGCTGACCCACGAGAACATCACCGTGCCCACCAGCACCGCCGAATTCGCCATCAACATGTCCAACGAGCGCCACTGGGAAGCTCCGGTGAAGCGCTATGTCAGCGAACTGCTGGCCGGCAAGGAAGGCCCGCTGGGCAAGAACTACAACATGCGCTGGATCGCCTCCATGGTGGCCGACGTGCACCGCATCCTGACCCGCGGTGGAGTGTTCATGTACCCGCGCGACTCCCGCGAGCCGGAGAAGCCCGGCAAGCTGCGCCTGATGTACGAAGCCAACCCGATGTCCTTCATCATCGAGCAGGCTGGCGGCGCCGCCACCAACGGCCACCAGCGCATCCTCGACATCCAGCCGGAAAACCTGCACCAGCGCGTCGCGGTGTTCCTGGGCTCCAAGGAAGAAGTCGAACGCGCCACCGCCTACCACCAGGAAGGCTGATGAGCGCCGCGCCCTGGCAGTCGCTGCTCGACTGGTGGTTCGGCAACGCGCTGGACGCCAACGAAGTCGCCGCCCAGCGCAACGCCCTGTGGTTCGGCAAGAGCGCCTGCCAGGACGTGGACTCGGAAAACCGTTTCGGTGGCCTGGTGCGCCAGGCCCTGGACGGTGGTCTGCAGGAGTGGGAGCGCGAGCCGCAGAGCTGGCTGGCGCTGATCCTGCTGCTGGACCAGCTGCCACGGATGATCTTCCGTGATTCCCCGCGCGCCTACGCCGGCGATGCCCGCGCCCAGCAACTGGTGCGCCAGGGGCTGGAGGCCGGTTTCGATCGCCAGTTGCCGCGCATCGAGCGAGTGTTCGTCTACATCGTGCTGGAGCACGCCGAGAATCTGGCCAGCCAGAACGAGGCAGTGCGCCTGTATGAGGAATTGCAGGGCGAATCCAGCGAGAGCGAGAAGGTGCTGTTCGCTGGTTACCTCGCCTATGCGCGCAAGCACCAGGTGGTGATCAAGCGCTTCGGCCGCTTCCCCCACCGCAACGCCATTCTCGGCCGCGAATCCACGGTCGAAGAAGTACAGTTCCTCACGGAACCTGGCTCACGTTTCTGACTCCAACCCGGCGGCCGAACCGGTCGCTCTGTGCCAAGCTTGTTGGTCTGCCCCCAAAAAATGGAGTTGTCGATGTCTTTCCGCCGCCTCGCGCTCGTCGCGTTCTGTGTCGTCCTGGCCGCTTGCAGCAAAGTGAACCAGGAGAACTATTCCAAGATCAAAACCGGCATGAGCAAGGCCGAGGTGGAAAGCCTGCTCGGCAAGCCTGCCGAATGCTCCGGCGCACTGGGGGTTTCCAGCTGCACCTGGGGAGACGAGAAGGCTTTCATCAGCATCCAGTACGCTGGCGACAAAGTGCTGCTGTTCTCCGCCCAGGGCCTGAAGTAGGCCTGGGGGACGGGGCGGGCAGCCAAGGAGCAACGCAATGCGTCGATCCCTTATCTGGTTGGCCTGCCTCGCCGCGTTGAGCGGTTGTGCCGGTTCCTCGCCGCAACCGCCGCAGACCGTGCAGGTCGACCTCAAGCGCTACGAGGGCACCTGGTACGAGTTGGCGCGCAAGCCGATGTTTTTCCAGCGCCACTGCGCGCAGTCGGAAGCCCACTATCGGTTGCAGCCTGATTCCAGCATCGCGGTGACCAATCGCTGCCTGACCACCGACGGTGAATGGGACCAGGCCACCGGCCGCGCCGAAGCGCAGGTGCCGGGCCGCACCGACAAGCTCTGGGTGCGTTTCGACAACACCTTCACGCGGATCTTCCCGGGGCTCGCCAAGGGTGACTATTGGGTACTCTACGTCGACGACGATTACCAGACCGCGCTGGTGGGCAACCCGAATCGCGAGTACCTCTGGCTGCTGTCGCGCAAGCTGGTGGTGCCGGATGCCACCCGCATGAAGCTGCTGGGGCTGGCCCATGAGCGCGGCTACCAGACCGACGACCTGATCTGGCGGGCAGCCGATTCCAGTTCGGCGGCCCAATAAAAAACGCCCCTCGGGGCGTTTTTTCATGGCGGGTATTTCGCGCGGTATTGCCGGCGCGGGCTTTTCGTAGGAGCGAGCTTGCTCGCGAACTCGCCTCGCAGCGAAGGCTGTTCGCGAGCAAGCTCGCTCCTACAGGGGCTGTCAGTCCAGCAGCTCGCGAAGGACGCCACCGAACGCCTGGGCGCTTTGTTCTTCAAGCGCGTGCCGGCCTTCGCGCACACGCCATTGCCCGGCAACCATCACATCGCGTACCTGGCGGTCGCCGCCGGCGAACAGCCAGCGGTTGAGGATCGCGTCGCCACGGGCAGTTTGCAGGTAAGGGTCGCCACCGTTGAGTACCAGCAGGTCGGCGCGCTTGCCGACAGCCAGTTCCCCCGTGGGCTGGCCAAGCGCCTGTGCGCCGCCGCTGAGGGCGGCATCGAACAGGGTGCGGCCAACCATGGGCTGGTCCTTGCCGTAGAGGCGGTTGCGGCGCTGGTCGCGCAGGCGCTGGCCATATTCCAGCCAGCGCAGTTCCTCGACCACGCTCAGTGATACATGGCTGTCCGAACCGATGCCGAAGCGGCCGTTTTGGGCGAGGTAATCCACCGCCGGGAAGATGCCGTCGCCCAGGTTCGCCTCGGTGGTCAGGCAGAGGCCGGCGACCGCACCACTACGGGCCATGGCGGTGACTTCGTCGGGTTCGGCGTGGGTGGCGTGGACCAGGCACCAGCGTTCGTCCACCGCGACGTTCTCGTACAGCCACTGCAGTGGTCGGCGACCGCTCCAGGCCAGGCAGTCGTCGACTTCCTTCTGCTGCTCGGCGATGTGGATGTGCACCGGGCAGCCGCTGGAATCAGCGCCCAGCACCTCGGTGATCTGCTGCGGTGTCACCGCGCGCAGGGAGTGGAAGCACAGGCCGAGGCCCTGCTGCGGCTGGTCTGCCAGGTGCGTGCGCAGCCCGTCGATCAATTTCAGGTAGCTGTCCGTGCTGTTGATGAAACGGCGCTGGCCTTCGCTCGGCGACTGGCCGCCGAAACCGGCGTGGGAGTAGAGCACCGGCAGCAGGGTCAGGCCGATGCCGGCATCCGCCGCGGCTTGGCTGACGCGCAGCGCCAGTTCCGCCGGGTTGGCATAGGGCTGGCCGTCGATGTCGTGGTGCACGTAGTGGAATTCGGCGACGCCGGTGTAACCGGCCTTGAGCATTTCGATGTACAGCTGGCGGGCGATCACCCCGACCTGCTCGGGCGACAGGCGACCGACCAGGCGATACATCAGCTCGCGCCAGGTCCAGAAGCTGTCGTTGGGGTTGCCGGCAACTTCCGCCAGGCCCGCCATGGCGCGCTGGAAGGCGTGGGAGTGCAGGTTCGGCATGCCCGCCAGGACCGGTCCGGCGATGCGCTCGGCGCCTTCTGCGCTGGCGTCCGGGGTGATCGCGGTGAACTGGCCCGCGGCATCGATTTCGAAGCGGACGTTGCGCGCCCAGCCAGAAGGCAGCAGTGCAGTTTCGGCGAACAGAACGGACATGCGGGAGGTCCTCGCAGGTTTCTTGGAATTTGTATATACATATACAGACGTTTGCCGGGGCCGTAAACTGCAAGGCAACCCGGCGGTCGTCAGAGGACTTGTATGCACGGGTCGAATCCGGTACATGCCGGAGTCAGACCGCAGTCGCCCTCCATAGAAAGAACACCGTCGCCACGACAAGGAGTTTCCCGTGCCCGCATCGCCCACGCCTACCCCGCCCGCCGAGGGTTCGTCGCTCGCCGCGCAGATGGGGGAAATTCCCGCGCCGCTGTACGCTCGCGTCAAGCAGATGATCATCCAGCAGATCCAGTCCGGAACCTGGCCGCCGCACCACCGCGTGCCGTCCGAGGCGGAGCTGGTTGCCGAGCTGAGTGTCAGCCGCATGACCATCAACCGCGCGCTGCGCGAGCTGACTGCCGACGGCCTGCTGGTGCGCATGCAGGGCGTCGGCACCTTCGTCGCCGAGCCCAAGGGCCAGTCGGCGCTGTTCCAGGTGCAGAACATCGCCGAGGAAATCACTGCCCGCGGGCACAAGCACCACCTCGTGGTGATCAGTCTGGTGGAAGAGCTGGCCAGCGCCGAGCGCGCGCTGGCGCTGGACGTGCGCGAGGGCCAGCGCATCTTCCACTCGGTGATCGTGCACTACGAAAACGATATCCCGGTGCAGATCGAGGACCGCTACGTCAACGCAGCCGTGGCGCCGGATTACCTCAAGCAGGATTTCACCGGGCAGACGCCCTTCGCCTACCTCACCCAGGTCGCCCCGCTGAGCGAGGGCGAGCACGTGGTCGAGGCGGTGCTGCCCAGCCCCGAGGAATGCAAGCTGCTGTCCGTCGACCGCCATGAGCCATGCCTGCTGATCCGCCGGCGCACCTGGTCGGGACGCAATACCGTGACCAGCGCGCGCCTGCTCTATCCGGGTTCGCGCTACCGCCTGGAAGGACGATTCAGTTCATGAGTGAAGTGCGAATTCTGCGCGCCGCCGACTACCCGGCGATGCCCTGGAAGAACGGCGCGGGCACGACCCGCGAGATCGTCCGCGATGCCGGCGATGGCCTGGAAGGCTTCGGCTGGCGCGTGTCCATCGCCGACGTAGGGGCGCCGGGGCCGTTCTCTGCGTTCACCGGTTACCAGCGCGTCATCAGCGTGTTGCAAGGCGAGGGTATGCGGCTGAGCGTGGACGGCATCGATTCCCGCGACCTGCGCGCACTCGATGCCTTCGCCTTCGATGGCGCCAGTGCGGTGGACTGTACGCTGCTGGGCGGCGCGATTCGTGACTTCAATCTGATCTATTCGCCCACTCGCTACCGGGCACGCTTGCAGTGGCTGCGGTTGGACCGCGAGGCGCATTTCTTCAGCAGCGCTTCCACGGTGCTGTTGTTCAGTACGGGCGAGGGGGTTCACCCCAGTCTGAACGGCGAGGCCGCCGGGGTGCTGGGGCTGCATGACACGCTGATTGCCGAAGGTGCGGGCGTTCTGCGGGAGTGGCGGCTGGCGATGGCGGGAAGTGCAGATATCTGCGTGATCGAACTCGATCCGCGATGAACAACAAGGGCGCCTCGGCGCCCTTGTTGTTGGCGGGATGTTGATCCGTAGGGCGGGTTACGAATACAACCGCTCGTAGCCAATCCAGCGGCTCATCACCCCATCCTCGACCCACGCCCGCGCGGCGGCGATGTCCGGAGCGAAGTAGCGGTCCTGCTCATAGTGCGGCACCTGGCTGCGGATCAGCGTGCGGACTTCCTGCAACTGCGGCGAACTTTGCAGCGGCGCGTGGAAGTCCACGCCCTGCGCGGCGGCGAGCAGTTCGATGGCGACCACACCGGCGCTGTTGGCGGCCATGTCCTGCAGGCGGCGGGCGGCGAAGGTGGCCATGGAGACGTGGTCTTCCTGGTTGGCCGAGGTCGGCAGGCTGTCCACCGAGGCCGGGTGCGCCCAGGTCTTGTTCTCCGAGGCCAGCGCCGCCGAGGTGACCTGGGCGATCATGAAGCCGGAGTTGAGCCCGCCTTCCTTGACCAGGAACGCCGGCAGGCCGGACATGGCCGGGTCCACCAGTTGGGCGATGCGCCGCTCGGACAGCGCGCCGATCTCGGAGATTGCCAGCGCCAGCACGTCGGAGGCCATGGCCACCGGCTCGGCGTGGAAGTTACCGCCTGACAGAACGTCGCCGTCAGCGCTGAACACCAGCGGGTTGTCGGAAACCGCATTGGCCTCGCGCAGGAAAACTCCAGCAGCGAAGCGCAGATGGTCCAGGCATGCGCCCATCACCTGTGGCTGGCAGCGCAGCGAGTACGGGTCCTGCACACGCTTGCAGTCGATGTGCGACTGGTTGATCGGGCTGTCGTGCAGCAGTTCCCGGTACAACGCGGCGACCGTGATCTGTCCCGGTTGGCCACGCACGGCCTGGATGCGCGCATCGAAGGGCACGAACGAGCCCTTCAGCGCTTCCACGCTTAAGCTGCCGGCCACCACCGCGGAGATGAACAGCTTCTCCGCCGCAAACAGCCCGCGCAGGGCCAGAGCCGTGGAAACCTGGGTGCCGTTGATCAGCGCCAGGCCCTCCTTCGGGCCCAGCACCAGCGGCTCGGCGCCGGCGATGGCGAGGCCTTCGCTGGCTTCGAGGATGCGCCCTTCATGGCGCACCTGGCCGACGCCCAGCAGGATCGCGGACATGTGCGCCAGCGGCGCGAGGTCGCCGGAGGCGCCCACCGAACCCTGGGATGGAATACACGGGTAGACACGTGCGCGGTAGAGCTTGAGCAGCGTCTCGATCACCGCCGGGCTGACGCCGGAAAAGCCGCGCGCCAGCGAGCCGATCTTCAGCGCCATGATCAGCGCCACGCTGGCGTCGTCCAGCAGCGCTCCGGTGCCGGTGCAATGGGAAAGGATCAGGTTGCGCTGCAGGGTGGCGAGTTGCTCCTCGGGAATCGAGGTGCGCGCCAGCAGGCCGAAACCGGTATTGATGCCGTACACGGTGCGCTGGTCGGCGATGATCTGGCTGACCGTCTGCGCGCTGTGCAGGATGGCTTCGCGGCATTCGTCGGCAAGCTGCAGGTCGGGCTGGTGCTGGTAGATGGCGCGCAGTTGGTCGAGGTCGAACTGGCCGGGCGTCAGGATCAGGGTTGCGGGCATGTCGGCATCCTGGATTCGGTGAAGTGTTACCGTGGATAGTTCCTGTATATACAGGTATAGCAATCTCTGTGCCATGGTGCGCCAGGGCCCATGCCTTCGTCGCCGGTCGCGCTGAGAGGCCGCTCGGGAGAAAGTGAATGTCACCCCCGGTGGCATTTCCAGTCCGATGGTTGTGGGCAAACCGCGCCGCGGCGGCTAAACCCTAAGGACACCAACGCGTCCGGAGTCGCCCATGTCCGCCCCCCGTTGCCTGTTCGCGCTGCTACTGGCCTTCGGCCTGTGCGCCCAGACCCTTGCTGCCGGCTGTCCCTATCCGAAACCCGTGGTATTCGCCGGGCTGAACTGGGAGAGCGGGATGTTCACCACCGAGGTCCTGCGCTTCATCCTGGAGAAGGGCTACGGCTGTCAGACCGACGCCGTGCCGGGTAACACGGTGACCATGGAGAACGCGCTGAAGCAGAACGACATCCAGGTCACCGGCGAGCAGTGGGCCGGGCGCAGTACCGTGTGGCAGCAGGCCGAACAGGCCGGCCAGGTGTTCTCCGTGGGCGAGACAGTGAAGGGCGCCAGCGAAGGCTGGTGGGTGCCGGATTATGTAGTGCACGGCGATGCCAAGCGCGGCATCAAGGCTTCCGCGCCGGGCCTGAAGTCCGTCAGCGACCTGCCCCGTTACAAGGCGTTGTTCAAGGATGACGAGGAGCCGGACAAGGGCCGCTTCTACAACTGCCCCACCGGCTGGACCTGCGAGATCGTCAACACACAGAAGCTCAAGGCCTACGGGCTGACTGACAGCTACGTGAACTTCCGTACCGGCGCCGGCCCGGCGCTGGATGCGGCGATCAGCTCGGCCATCGCACAGGGCCGGCCAGTGCTCTTCTATTACTGGGCGCCGACGCCGCTGCTGGGGCGCTTCAAGTTGGTGCAGCTGGAGGAGCCACCGTTCAGTGAGGAGGCCTGGAAGACCTTGACCGACCCGAACAACCCCAATCCCGAGGGCTCTCGCTCGCTACCGGCGAAGATCAGCATTGGCGTGTCGCGCGACTTCCACGACAAGGCGCCGGAACTGGTGCAGGTGTTCGAGCAGGTCGAGCTGCCGCTGCCGATATTCAACGCGCTGCTCGCAGACATGGCGCAGCATCATCGGAACGTGGCGGACGTGCGGGCAAAGTTCTTCCGCGAGCACCGGGCGTTGTGGTCGAAATGGGTGACGCCCCAGGCGGTGGGGAGGATCGATGCAGCGTTGAAGTGAGCGAGTGCCTGAAGAGTGGTCATTGTGCTGGACGCTTTTCTTCCCCTTGTCCTGTCAGTGCTCGTGGTCTGACGCTGGCGTACTTTCCTTCGTCCTCATGCTTGTCTATACAACCTGTGTCTCTTCGTAGCGAGCGGTGTTACCGAAGGCTACGAAACGGTGCACGGAAGCCTTCTTCCGGTGCGGCTGTCTGTCAGACGGCGCTTTCTGTCAGCTCCTGCTCGTTTCATGTTTTCCTATTTTTATTTTTATTAATCAATAGCTTAATTGATTGTTCTGGTGGGCGATCAGCACCGCCAAACAAGGTTGGCCCTTGCTTTGCTTATACTTGTACATACAAGCATAGACATGATGGTTTCGAGACTTTCGGAACTGTCCAACGAACCGCCAAAGCCCTCACCGGCTGAACGATCCGAGCAAGCGAAGGAGCCTTCCGTGACCAAATTCCGCGACGTCGAAATCCGTGCCCCGCGCGGCACCCAACTGAACGCCAAAAGCTGGCTGACCGAAGCGCCGCTGCGCATGCTGATGAACAACCTCGACCCGG
>NZ_MACM02000185.1:0-12021 GCF_001675465.2 Pseudomonas sp. AU12215 | reverse complement strand
TCAACGGCTACCAGCACGGCATCGAGCCCGGCGACCGGTACGGCAGCCAGAACTTCAAGGAAGTGCGCGGCTACGACTCCCTCGCCGACCTCACCCGCGACCTGGCCCTGGGGCGCATCAAGGCCGGCTTCGGCGACCACCCGATCCTCGCCTACCAGATGGCCAAGGGCAGCCTGAAGAAGGTGCGCCTGGTGGACAGCTACCAGCCGCAGATCAAGGGCGAGGTCTGCCTGATCCTGCGCCAGGGCGATCCGGCTCTGCTCGCCCAGGTGAACAAGGGCATCGCCAGCATCAAGGCCGACGGCACCCTCGCCGGCATCATCGACAAGTGGCACCTGGACTGACGGTCGCCCTTCTCGCGCGCCTCCTGCGCCCGGCCACGGGCGCTCTCTGATTTACGCTCACGGACACTTCCCATGTTTCTCCAGAATGCTCTGGACTTCCTGCCCATTCTCCTGAGTGGCGCGGTGGTCACCGTGCAGGTCACGATTGCGTCGTTCCTGCTCAGCTCGCTCATCGGCCTGGCCTTCGCCCTGATGATGGTGTCGAAGATTCGCGCCGTGGCGCTATTCGGCATCTCCGTGGTCAACGTGATCCGCGGCCTGCCGATCATCGTGCAGCTGTTCTACATCTACTTCGTGCTGCCGGACTTCGGCGTGCAGCTCAGCGCCATGCAGGCCGGCATCATCGGCCTGGGCATCGCCTATTCGGCGTACCAGGCGGAGAACTTCCGCGCCGGCATCCAGGCTATCCAGCAGGGGCAGATCGAAGCCGCCGAATCCCTCGGCATGCGCGGCCCGATGATCATGCGCCGGGTGGTGCTGCCGCAGGCCTTCCGCATCGCCCTGCCGCCCTACGGCAACACCCTGGTGATGATGCTCAAGGACTCCTCGCTGGTGTCCACCATCACCGTGGCCGAGATGACCCGCGCCGGCCAGCTGATCGCCTCCTCGACCTTCGAGAACATGACCGTCTACACCCTGGTGGCCCTGCTCTACCTGGCCCTGAGCCTGCCGCTGTCGTACGCCCTGCGCCGCCTCGAAGCGCGCATCGCCACGAGGAAGAAAGCATGATCCGCATCCAGTCGCTGCACAAAAGCTACGGCAGCACCCGTGTCCTCGAAGGCATCGACCTGTCCGTGGAGAGCGGCCAGGTGGTGTGCCTGATCGGCCCGTCCGGCTCGGGCAAGTCCACCCTGCTGCGCTGCATCAACGGCCTGGAGACCTACGAGGGTGGCGACATTCTCGTGGGCCAGGAGCGTGTCGACCGCCACGCCAACTCCATCCACGAGATCCGCACCCAGGTGGCGATGGTCTTCCAGCGCTTCAACCTGTTCCCCCACCGCACCGCGCTGCAGAACGTGATGGAAGGCCCGGTGTACGTGAAGAAGGAACGCCCGGGCGAGGCCCGCGAGCACGCCCGCGCGCTGCTGGAAAAAGTCGGCCTGAGCCATCGCATGGATGCCTACCCGGACGAACTCTCCGGCGGCCAGCAGCAGCGCGTCGCCATCGCCCGCGCCCTGGCCATGCGGCCCAAGGCAATCCTCTTCGATGAACCGACCTCGGCGCTGGACCCGGAGCTGGTCGGTGAGGTGCTGGCGGTGATGCGCAAGCTCGCCGACGAAGGCATGACCATGGTCGTGGTCACCCACGAGATGGGCTTCGCCCGAGAAGTGGCGGACAAGGTGTGCTTCCTCTATGGCGGGCGCATCGTCGAGGAAGGCGCGGCCAAGGACGTGCTCGGCGCGCCGAGCCAGCCGCGCACCCAGGAATTCCTCCGCCGCCTGCTCAACACCGACGGAGGCCAGGCATGAACGCCCAGCCCCTGGCACTGCCGCCCTCGCTCTGGGCGGCCACCGCGAACGCCGGCCCGGCAACACCGGCGCTGGCTGAAGACAAGCAGGTCGACGTCGCCATCGTCGGCGCCGGCTACACCGGCCTGGTCACGGCGCTGCACCTGGCCCGCAATGGCGTGCGCGTCTGCGTGCTGGACGCCGGCGAGCCCGGCTGGGGCGCTTCCGGGCGCAACGGCGGGCAAGTGATTCCCGGCCTCAAGCCTGACCCCGACGACCTGCGCCGGATGTTCGGCGGCGACAAGGCCGAGCGCCTGATCGAAGTTGCCGGGGGCGCTGCCGATGAAGTCTTCGCGCTGATCCGCCGCTACGACATCGACTGCGAAGCCACCCGCAAGGGCTGGATTCAACCGGCCGCCTCCCCGGCCGCCCTGCGCGCCATCGAAAAACGCGCCGAGCAGTGGCGCCAGCGCGGCGTGCCGGTGGAGATGCTCGACAAGAGCAGCGTCGCCCAACGCATCGGCAGCAACGACTACCTCGGCGCCTGGGTCGACCCGCGCGCCGGCAGCGTGCAGCCGCTGAGCTACGTGCGTGGCCTGGCTCGCGCCGCGCTGGCCGAAGGTGCCGCGATTCACGGCCACAACCGCGTGACCGGGCTGCGCAGCCACGGCAGCGGCTGGCAGCTCAGCACGTCCACCGGGCACAGCGTGACTGCCGAGCGCGTTGTCCTCGCCACCAACGGTTATACCGACGACCTGTGGCCGAAGCTGCGGCAGACGGTGATCGCCGCCAACAGCTTCATCGTCGCCACCAAACCCCTGCCGGAGAACCTGCGGCGCAGCGTGCTGCCGGGTGGCGAGGTCTGCTCGGATGCGCGTCGCCTGCTGCTGTACTTCAAGCAGGACGCCCGCGGCCGGCTCTTGCTGGGTGGCCGCGGCCCGTTCGCCGAGCCGCGCTCGCCCGGTGACTGGCTGCATCTGAAGCGTTCGCTGCTGGGACTGTTCCCGCAGCTGGCCGAGGTCGAGTTCGAGTACCAGTGGAGTGGCCGCGTGGCGCTGACGCCGGACTTCATGCCGCGGCTGCACGAACCGGCGCCGAACCTGAGCATCCTGCTAGGCTACAACGGCCGCGGCATTGCCATGGCTTCCGCCCTGGGCCGCCACCTGGCAGAGCGCCTGCTGGAGCGCGAGAAGGACTTCCCCTTCCCGGTCACGCCGGTGCGGCCGATCCCCTTCCACGGGCTGCAGCGCCTCTATCTCGGCGTCGGTATCGCCTGGTACCGGCTGCTCGACGCGGTCCTCTGACCGAGCCCGGCCTGACGCCTGCGTCAGGCCGGGCCTCCCTCCTGCATGGCCGCCAGGTACGCACGCGGCGGCTGCCCGGTGTGCTCGCGGAAGCAGCGGTAGAACACCGACAACGAATTGAAGCCCACCGCGAACGCCAGTTCGTCGATGCGCGCCGCCGGCTCCTTGCGCAGGCGCTCCAGCAGGTGGCCGATGCGCGCCTGGTTCAGGTAGCGGTAAAAGCTCTGCCCGAGCACCTGGTTGAGCAGATAGGAAATCTGGTTGCGCGTGTAGCCGGTGGCCCGTGCCAGGCGCTCCAGGTCCATCTCCGGATCGAGATAGGGATGGGCGCTGCCGAAGTAGGACTCGATATCCAGCAGCATCTTCCCCACCTGCGCGGAGTTCAGACCGAGGCGGCGCTGGTCCTTGACGCCCTCCTCGCGCTGCTCGCGCACGGGCGTGGCGTACTCATGGACACGCCAGATCAGCCCATCGCGCACGGTGATCGCCTCGCTGGCGCGGAACGAGGCCAGCCGGCTGCTGCGCCGCAGGGTCAGGCGCGAGCGGTACTGGATGAACGCGGTGTCGCCATCGGCACGGATCTGGTCGATATGCTCGATGTGATGCTGCGGGCTGCGCGGCATGGCCGTGCGGATGTAGCCGGGCAGTTCGCTGGCGGGGATTTCCAGGTCGTTGTAGAAGTCGCAGTACTGCACCTGCGGATGGAACATCGCCAGCACGCCTTCGACATCGCGATTCATCCAGCACTGGTGGTAGCGCGTGACCACTTCGCGGGTGCGCTCGGTTTCTTCATACATGGTTTTCCCTCCGCCCAGGCCCGCAGCGTAGGGCGCGAGTATCGCGCTGCACAGTGCCGCGGGTCCGCAGCAGCATCGCCGATTCCGCCCGTGCACGGAAGAACGACGCCAAACCGCGCCACGCCTAGTTTTCGGCCAGGGCCGAAAACAACAGAACAAGGCCCGATTCCCACCTGCCGATCGCATGGGCGCTGCGCAAGCCGGCGCCCTCAGGAGTGAAGATGAACAAGCGTGCTTTGGGTTGTCTGGCCGGCCTGCTGGCCGGTGTCGCGTTGCCGGTAATGGCGGCGCCGCAGGAAGTGCATTTCGCCAACTGGGCCGACTACATCGGGCCGACCGTGCTGCAGGACTTCCAGAACGAAACCGGGATCAGGGTGGTGCTCGACGCCTTCGAGTCCGACGAAGTGCTGGAAGCCAAGCTGCTCACCGGGCATTCGGGCTTCGACGTGGTGGTGCCCTCGGCGGACTTCCTCGCCCGCCAGCTCAAGGCTGGCGTCTACCGCCCGCTGGACGACGCGCTGCTGCCCAACCGCAAGAACCTCGACCCCGACCTGCTGGCCCGCGTCGCCCTGTCCGACCCCGGCAACCGCTTCGCCGTGCCTTACCTCTGGGGCACCGTCGGCGTGGGCTACAACCCGGCCAAGGTCAAGGCCGCGCTGGGCGCCGACGCGCCGCTGGACTCCTGGGACCTGGTGTTCAAGCCGGAGAACCTCGCCAAACTCAAGGGCTGCGGCGTGGCCTTCCTCGACTCGCCGGCGAAGATCCTGCCGCTGGCCCTGCACTACCTGGGCAAGGACCCGAACAGCAACAACCCGGCGGACTACGAGGCGGGCACCAGGCTGCTGGAAAGCCTCAAGCCCTCGGTGACCTACTTCAGCTCGACCAAGTACATCGCCGATCTCGCCAACGGCAACGTCTGCGTGGCCATCGGCTTCTCCGGCGACGTGCTGCAGGCGCAGAAGAGCGCCCAGGAAGCTGGCGGTTCGGTGCGGGTGGAATACAGCGTGCCGAAGGAAGGCACCAACATCTGGTTCGACAACCTGGCCATCCCCAAGGATGCACGCAACCCCGAGGGCGCCCACGCATTCATCAACTACCTGATGCGCCCGGACGTGATCGCCAGGACCAGCGACTACCTGCACTACGCCAACGCCAACGTGCCGGCCAAGGCGCTGATGGACCAGAAGGTCCGCGAGAACCCGGCGGTCTACCCGAATGCCGAACTGGTCAAGGGCATGTATGTCAGCCTGCCGCCGAGCCCATCGATCCTGCGCCTGATCACCCGCGACTGGAGCCGGATCAAGTCCGGGGTCTGATTCCCGAACCGCTCCTTTTACACCAGCAGCCCCGGTCGCCACGGCGTCCGGGGCTTTCTGCATTGGAAGCAGGCGCTTTTTTGCAGCGATTCCCAAGCCTTGCGGAAAGTGGATAGAACACACTCCCGCCTCCAGCCGACACTAGTCTCGCCTGGCAGCAAGATGCTGTGCGTGCATCCATTACAAAATCAAAACCGAGGCTTGTATGACCACCCCCGCCGAGCAACTGGAGCAACGGCTGAAGCAACAGAAAATCACCGAAGTCGAATGCGTGGTGAGCGATCTCACCGGCATCGCCCGCGGCAAGATTTCTCCCACCAACAAGTTCCTCGGCGAGGGGGGCATGCGTCTCCCCGAAAGTGTTCTGCTGCAGACGGTCACCGGCGATTTCGTCGATGACGACGTCTATTACGACCTGCTCGACGAAGCGGACATCGACATGGTCTGCAAGCCCGACCCGGACGCCATCTTCCTGGTGCCCTGGGCGCTGGAGCCGACCGCGATGGTCATCCACGACACCTTCGACAAGGTCGGCAACCCCATCGAACTGTCCCCGCGCAACGTCCTCAAGCGCGTACTCAAGCTCTACGCCGACAAGGGCTGGAGCCCGGTGGTGGCGCCGGAGATGGAGTTCTACCTGACCAAGCGCAGCAGCGACCCGGACTTCCCGCTGGAAGCCCCCGTGGGCCGTTCGGGCCGCCCGGAAAGCGGCCGCCAGAGCTTCTCCATCGATGCCGCCAACGAATTCGACCCGCTGTTCGAGGACGTCTACGACTGGTGCGAACTGCAGGGCCTGGACCTCGATACGCTGATCCACGAGGACGGCCCGGCGCAGATGGAAATCAACTTCCGTCACGGCGACGCGCTGAGCCTGGCCGACCAGATCATCGTGTTCAAACGCACCATGCGCGAGGCCGCACTCAAGCATGACGTCAGCGCCACCTTCATGGCCAAGCCGATCACCGACGAGCCCGGCAGCGCCATGCACATTCACCAGAGCGTGCTGGACATCGCCACCGGCAAGAACATCTTCGCCGCTGAAGACGGCTCCATGAGCCAGCTGTTCCTGCACTACATCGGCGGCCTGCAGAAGTACATCCCGAAAGTGCTGCCGATGTTCGCGCCGAACGTGAACTCCTTCCGCCGCTTCCTGCCGGACACCTCCGCGCCGGTGAACGTCGAATGGGGCGAAGAGAACCGCACCGTGGGCCTGCGGGTCCCCGCCGCCCCGCCGATCGCCATGCGCGTGGAAAACCGCCTGCCGGGCGCCGATGCCAACCCCTACCTGGCGCTGGCCGCCAGCCTGCTCTGCGGCTACCTGGGCATGATCGAGCAGATCAACCCCAGCGCCGCCGTCCAGGGCCGCGCCTACGAGCGCCGCAACCTGCGCCTGCCGATCACCATCGAGGACGCACTGCAGCAGATGGAAGACTGCGCCGTGCTCAAGGAATTCCTCGGCGAGAAGTTCGTGCAGGGCTACGTGGCGGTGAAGCGCACCGAGCACGAGAACTTCAAGCGGGTGATCAGCTCCTGGGAGCGTGAGTTCCTCCTGCTGAGCGTCTGACCCTTCTCAACCGACTTCACAACAACAATTCGGGAGTCCCCATGAGACTGCTGCGCACCCTTGCGCCCTTCGCCCTGGCAGCCATTGCCTCGGCCGCACACGCTGAACCGACGGTCAGCATCTACAACTGGACCGACTACATCGCTCCGGACACCCTCGCCGGCTTCCAGAAGACCACCGGGATCAAGCCGGTGTACGACGTCTTCGACTCCAACGAGACCCTGGAAGGCAAGCTGCTGGCGGGCCGCTCGGGCTACGACGTGGTGGTGCCGTCCAACCACTTCCTGACCCGCCAGGTGCAGGCCGGCGTGTTCCTCGAACTCGACCGCAGCCAGCTGCCGAACTGGAAGCACCTGGACCCGACGCTGCTCAAGCTGCTGGAACAGAACGACCCGGGCAACAAGCATTCGGTACCCTACCTGTGGGGCACCAACGGCATCGGCTACAACGTCGCCAAGGTCAAGCAGGTACTGGGCGTCGACAAGATCGATTCATGGTCTGTGCTGTTCGAGCCGGAGAACATCAAGAAGCTCAGCACGTGCGGCGTGGCCTTCATGGACTCGCCCGACGAGATGATCCCCTCGGTGCTCAACTACCTGGGCCTGGACCCCAACAGCACCAACCCGGCGGACTACCCGAAGGCCGAGGCCAAGCTGGTGGCGGTGCGTCCGTACGTCACTTACTTCCACTCCTCGAAGTACATCTCGGACCTGGCCAACGGCAACATCTGCGTGGCCTTCGGCTACTCCGGCGACGTGTTCCAGGCCGCCGCACGGGCCAAGGAAGCGAAGAACGGCATCGAGATCGCCTACAGCATTCCCAAGGAAGGCGCGAACCTGTGGTTCGACCTGATGGCGATTCCCTCGGATGCGACCCATCCGGAACAGGCCCTGGCGTTCATCAACTACATCCTCGATCCGAAGGTGATCGCCGGCATCAGCGAGTACGTCGGCTACCCCAGCGCCAACGCTGACGCCAAGACCCTGCTGCCCGAGGAAATGCAGAACAACCCCGAGGTCTACCCGAGCCAGGCCGTGCTCGACAAGCTGTACATCGCCAAGGCGCCGCCGCCCAAGATCATGCGCCTGATGACCCGCAGCTGGAGCAAGATCAAGTTCAACCAATGATGCGAGAAAGTCCCATGAAGCACACCGAGGAGCACGCCGCGTCCTATTACGCCGCGACCGCCCGCGACCGTCAGCAGTACCCTTCCCTCACCGGGGATGTGCGGGCAGACGTCTGCGTGATCGGCGGCGGCTTCACCGGCGTGAACGCAGCCCTGGAGCTGGCCCGGCGTGGCCACTCCGTGGTGCTGCTGGAAGCCCGGCGCATCGGCTGGGGCGCCAGTGGGCGCAATGGCGGGCAACTGATCCGTGGCATCGGCCATGACGTCAGAGGCTTCGCCAAGTACGTCGGCGAGGAAGGCGTGCGGTATCTGGAGCAGGCAGGTGTCGATTCGGTGGCCCTGGTCGCCGAACGCATCCGCGAGCTTGCCATCGAGTGCGACCTGCGCTGGGGCTTCTGCGAGCTGGCCAATACCCCGGCGCAATATGCCGCCATGGTCCGCGAGCAGGAATCGCTGAGCGCTTCGGATTACCCGCACGAGACCCGGCTGGTACCGCCGGAACGCATGCGCGAAGTGGTCGCCAGCGACTGCTACGCGGGCGGGCACATCGACATGGGCTCGGGCCACCTGCACCCGCTCGATCTGGTGAAGGGCGAGGCCCGGGCGGCCAAGTCCTTCGGCGCGCAGATATTCGAGCAGAGCCCGGTGCTGCGCATCGAGCACGGTGCAACCGCCGTCGTTCACTGCGCCCAGGGCCGCGTGCTGGCGAACACGCTGGTACTCGGCTGCAATGCGCACCTGGAGGAGCTGGAACCAAAGCTGACGGGCAAGGTGCTGCCTGCCGGCAGCTACGTGGTGGCCACCGAGCCGCTGTCCGAGGAACTGGCGGCTCAGTTGATCCCGCAGAACATGGCGCTGTGCGACCAGAAGGTGGGGCTGGACTACTACCGCCTGACGGCCGATCGCCGCTTGCTGTTCGGTGGCGCCTGCCACTACTCCGGGCGCGACCCGGCGGACATCGGCGCCTACATGCGGCCGAAGGTGCTCAAGGTGTTCCCCCAGCTGCAACAGGTGAAGCTCGACTACCAGTGGGGCGGCATGATCGGCATCACCGCCAATCGTTTCCCGCAGGTCGGGCGGCTCAAGGCCCATCCCAATGTGTACTTCGCCCAGGGCTATTCCGGCCACGGACTGAACGTCACGCACTGGTCGGCCAAACTGCTCGCCGAAGCCATCCACCAGGGCGAGAGCAAGGGGTTGGACCTGTTCAGCGCCGTCCCCCACCTGACCTTCCCCGGCGGCAAGCTGCTGCGTTCGCCCCTGCTGGCGTTGGGCATGGCGTGGTATCGGGTGCGCGAGCTGATCGGCTGATCAATCGCGCTGCTGTAAACGAAAAGCCCCCGATTCGGGGGCTTTTTCTGTGATCTTTGCACGTCTCGGCCGTGGGACCACCGTCCGCGATGGCTCAGCTACCGCTGCGTTGCAGGCAATGGGATCAGGCCCGGCCGCCCAGTTTGGCCGTCGTCTTCGGATACTCGCCGAACAGCGCGAAATAGGACTGGGAAAACCGCCCCAGGTGCCAGAACGACCATTTCATCGCCACCTCGGCCACGGTCATGCCGGATTCGGCGGCAGCCAGCAGGTCGCGGCGCGCGGCGTTCAGGCGGCGGTTGCGCAGCCAGACGATGGGCGGGATACCGGCGTAATGCAGGAACGACTGCTGCAGCGTGCGTGGCGAGACGCCCGCCTTGGCGGCGAGGTCGGCCATGCCGAACTGCTCGTCGGGGCAGTCGTTCACCACTTCCTTGACCCGCTGCACCACGCGCTTGGCCTGGACGATGGAGCGCGCGCGACGCTCGCCATCCAGGGGCGCCTCGCACAGCAGCGAGAAACAGTTGGACACGATGCTCTGCGCCACGCCCGGTGCATCCATCGGGTCATCGCCCGTCGTCGCGCCGGTCAGGAGGTTGCTCAGCGAGGTTGCCACCGACTGGCAGTGGCCCGAGCGCAGCGGCGTCAGCACCAGGTCGGCGAAGGCATCCGCCGGCTGGCCCCAATGCGCGGACTCCTTGATCACCACCGCCACCTCGCGGTAGTTCTCCGGGGTGACCCAGGCGTTGCGGGTTTCCCCGTCGAGCAGGTAGAGCGCGTTGTCGGACATGTCGAAGCTGAACACCAGCGCACCGGGCGGGGCATGGAATTCCTGCTCCACGCGCAGGTTCATCTGCTCCTCGTAGAGTTCGATCCCCTCGACCTCGGCATGCAGGATGCGCCCGGCGAAGCGCCCGGCGGACATCTGCGTGTACTGCTGTTCCCAACCAGGAATGGCTATTCGCTGCTGATCTACTTCTTGTGCTTCGACAACCCGGATCGCCATACCCAGCCCTGCTGGTTTTTTCAGATGGGGAAGGCTACCAACCGGCGTATACCGCGTGCAAGAAGGGTTCAGCTGTCAATGGTCGGGGCAGCGTATTGCCGCAGAGCCGGAGCCCTGTGAAAACAGACAAGAAAACGAGGCGCCTGAGCGCCCCGTCATTCTTTCGAGCTTCCTGCAAGGATCCCTCCCGCCGAGTTTCCAGCGGGAAGGATCCGCCGATTTACCAGTTGTAACCCACCCCCGCACCGAGGGAGAAGTTGCTCTGGGTATCGACGCTACCGCCGACCTTGGTCGTCCACTTGCCGTCGTTGGAGACGTGCGATACGCCCACCGACACGGCCGACTGGCCATTGAAGTTGCCAATACCGGCGGCGGTGGTGCTACCGCCGTTGCTCATCGGTTGCGGCAGGCTGGCGATGGCGATGGCACCGGCGATGCCGGCACTCAGGCGGTCGTCCTGCTCCTTCAGATCATTGCGCAGGCTGTTGAACTGCGAGTTGGTCTGCCCCGCAAGGCTGCCCAGCGCATCCTCCACCTGGCCGACGTTGACGGCGTCGGTACGCTCCACGCCTGCCGCCACGTGGGTGATCTGGCGCTCGTTACCGGCGCTACCGACGGCGACACTGTTGTCGCGCTCGGCTACCGAGTTGGCGCCGACGGCCACCGAGTTCCTGCCTTTGGCCTTGGCGTTGGAGCCCACCGCCGTGCTGCTGGCACCCGAGGCCTCCGCCCCCGGGGCGACAGCGACAGCGTTGGTACCGGTGGCGGTCGGCTTCTGCAGCTTCGCGGTATTGTTCACCGCGCCCATACTGCTGACGCTGTCTTCGACCTGAGTAACCCGGTTGTCGACCTTGGCGATACTCTCATCGACATTGGCGACGCTCCCGGCGATCCCTTCGACCCGGCTATCGGTGTAGGACTTCGATGCAGCCACTGCCCCATCCAGCTGACGCAGGTTGACGGCGTCGCCGGCTTCCTGGGCATCAGCCACGTTACTGATGGTGCGGGTCTCGCCAGTTGCAGCATTACCGACGGATACCGTGCCCACGACCTTGTCGTTGCTCGCTCCCGAATACTGCCCGACGTAGGCCTCGGCCGGCGCACCGCGACCGCCGTCGCTCGCCCCCTGCCCCAGCGCCACGCTGCCCTTGGCCGAAGCTTCGGCGGCCTCACCCAGCGCGACCGAACCGTCGCCGCTGGCCTTGGCATTGCCGCCGACGGCGATCGCATTGGCGCCGCTGGCCACCGAATCGGCCAGACTCGACGAGGTGTGGAAGTACTTGATGCCACCGCCGCTGACGATGTTGTTGACGCTGCTTTCCAGGCCGGTGACGCGACCGTCGATCACGGCGACCTTGTTGTTGGTATCGAACAGCTGCGCACCGTTGACCGCATCGGTGCTGTCTTCGGACAACTGGCCGGCCTTGACGTTGGTCAACTGGACGCTCTTGCCGGTACTCCCGAGAGTCACCTTGTCGTGCGCTGCCGAGTCGTAGACCAGGGCATCGGACAGCGTGCCGCTCATGCTGGCGAGGGTGGTGTTGATGCCACTGATATCCGTGGTGTTCTGGGTGACACGGCCATCCAGGCCGCTGATCGCCACCGTGTTGCCGGCGATATCAGCGGTGTTCTGGGTGGTACGGGTATTCAGGTCACCGATCGAGGCCGTGTTGCCGGCGATATCCGTAGCGTTCTGCTCGACCCGCTGATTGGTGTTGAACAGCTGGCCACCATTCACGGCCTCCTGGCTGTCGGCGGCCACGGTGCCGTCGGCCACGTTGATCAGCTTGCGCGCACCGGCGGTG
>NZ_MACM02000184.1:0-116900 GCF_001675465.2 Pseudomonas sp. AU12215 | reverse complement strand
GCCCGATTGAGGTCATGACAGAGGTAGTGGCGTTGCAGCATGATGCACCTGCTTCAATCCAGTAACCGTGTTGCACTCAGCTTCTGCAACCGCCCTGTTCAACTTCGTCAAGCCGATGGCTGTGGTCTCGATCACCACACAGAACGCCGACCTGCCCAGTTCCACTGCCGAGGCCACGCCCGAGGGCGAGATCCTGCGCCGGGTGAACTTCAACCCTGCGCCGCAGCCGACCCTGCGCCTGGCACCGTCCAGCGGCAGCTGGGACTGGTCGCAGTCGGACAGCATGAGCCTGCGCATCCAGAACGCCATGGACTGGGCCATCACCCTGGAGGTGGAAATCGAAGGCGTTGCCGGCGCCCCCGGCCTGCGCGCGAGCATCGCCCTGCCGCCGGGCCCGGCGCAGACCCTGGTGATCCCGCTGCACGCCATCGCCCCGGAAGATTTCGGCATGCGCGCCGGCGTGCCCATGCCTGTCACTCAGGACGGCCAGCGCCTGCTGCTGGCGAGCAAGGTCACCGGCGAGCTGAACCGCAGCCAGGTCGGTGCGGTGAAGCTGTTTCTGACTTCGCCCAAGGTGGCCCAGGACATTCTCGTCGGCCGCTTCGGCACCCGCGCCGGCAACGACGAATACCACAAGGCGTACACCGGCATCGTCGATGGCTTCGGCCAGTCCACCCGCAGCGAGTGGCCGGAAAAGGTCAAGAGTGCCGAGCAACTGGCCAACGCCTGGAAAGGCGAAGGCGAACAGCTGAGCAAATGGAAGCCCGCGCCTGGTCGCGATGCCTTTGGCGGACTGCTGGATGGCCCGGCCTTCGAAGGTACCGGCTTCTTCCGCACCGAAAAGCGCAATGGCCGCTGGTGGCTGGTGACGCCCGAAGGGCACTCGTTCTGGTCCGTGGGCGTCAACGCGGTGAATGCCGACAGCAGCCAGACCTACGTCGAAGGCCGCGAATACATGTTCGCCAGCCTGCCCAAGGAGGACGAGCCGCTGGCCGCCTTCTACGGCCAGCGCGACGACCGCAGCGGCGTTGGCGCCCAGCAGGGCCGTGCGTTCGGCAACGGGCGCTGGTTCGATTTCTATGCCGCCAACCGCTTCCGCGCCGATGGTGGGCTGACCGGCGACGCCGCGGCAGCCGCCTGGCGCGAGCGCACCGTACAGCGCCTGGGTTCCTGGGGCTTCAATACCCTGGGCGACTGGAGCGATCCGGCCTTCGCCGACGATCCACGCATGCCCTACAGCGTGCCGCTGTCCATCAGCGGCGATTACGCCACGGTGAGCACCGGCTACGACTGGTGGGGCGCCATGCCCGACCCCTTCGACCCGCGCTTTGCCATGGCCGCCGAGCGCGCCATCGCCATTGCCGCCCGCGACCATCGCGAGGATGCGTGGCTGCTGGGCTACTACGCCGATAATGAACTGGCCTGGGCCGGCCGAGGCGACGACGACCAGGCGCACTTCGCCCTGGCCTTCGGCACGCTCAAGCTATCCACCGACAGCCCGGCCAAGCGTGCCTTCATCAAGCAACTCAAGGACAAGTACGAGGATCACGAACAGCTTGCCGAGGCCTGGGGTGTGCAGCTGGGTTCCTGGGAAGACCTCGATGCGCCGGGCTACCAGGCGCCGGTTCCGAGCGAGGCGCACCCGGCCATTGCCCAGGACTACAGCGCCTTCCTGCGCCTGTATGCCGACCAGTACTTCAAGACCCTGAAGGACTCGCTGCAATGGCATGCGCCGAACCATCTGCTGCTCGGCCCGCGCTTCGCCGTCAGCACGCCGGAGGCGCTGGCCTCCTGCGCGCAGTACTGCGACATCCTCAGCTTCAACCTCTACGTACCGCTACCGCGGCAGGGCTTCGACGCCAACTACGTGCGCAGCCTGGACAAGCCGGTGCTGATCACCGAGTTCCACTTCGGCTCCCGTGACCGCGGGCCGTTCTGGGGCGGTGTCGCCGAGGTATACAACGAGCAGCAGCGTGGCGAGGCGTACCAGCGCTTCCTCGCCGAGGCGGCGAAGGAACCGAACATCGTCGGTGCGCACTGGTTCCAGTACCTCGACCAGCCGGTGACCGGGCGCCTACTCGATGGCGAGAACGGCCACATCGGTCTGGTCGGCATCACCGACCTGCCGTTCACCGGCTTCGTCGACGCCGTGCGCAAGGCCAACCAGCAGACACTCAAGGGTATCGACGAGCAGGCCCGCGCCGCCGCCAAGGTGGCGCCGGATCCCGCACCGAAGCCGGTGCCGGCTGCCGACAGCGATGACGAGGAGCAGGCGTCGGAGCAATGATTCGTCATTCGTGAAGCCGCACCCTGCCTTCGGCAGGGTTCCCAGGGGCGGAGCGCGCTGAAAGAATGGCGCCTCCGCCCCTGCTCATTTCCGGAGTTTGAGATGACCCTGAACGGCCACTGCGATCCGCGCTTCACTCCCGTTGCCGATGCTTTCAGCGCGCTGTTCGAGGACCCGCAGGAGCGCGGTGCGGCGCTGTGCATCCAGGTCGGCGGCGAAACCGTGGTCGATCTCTGGGCCGGCAGCGCGGGCAAGGAACCGGGCCAGGACTGGCAGGCCGATACGCTGCTCAACCTGTTCTCCTGCACCAAGACCTTCGCCGCGGTCGCCGCGCTGCAACTGGTGGGTGAGGGCCGGCTGGAGCTGGATGCCCCAGTGGCGCGTTACTGGCCGGAGTTCGCCCAGGCCGGCAAGCAGGGCATTACCGTGCGCCAGCTCCTGTGCCATCGCGCGGGCCTGCCGGCGATTCGCGAGCCGCTGGCGCCCGAGGCGCTGTACGACTGGGACAGCATGACGGCCGCGCTCGCCGGCGAAACGCCCTGGTGGACACCCGGCGCCGAGCATGGCTATGCCCCCATCACCTACGGCTGGCTGATCGGCGAAGTGATCCGCCGTGTCGACGGTCGCGAGCCGGGCGCCGCCATCGTCGAGCGCACGGCCAAGCCATTGGGGCTGGATTTCCACATCGGCCTGGGTGACGCCGAATTCCACCGTGTAGCGCACATCGCCCGCGGCAAGGGCAACCTGGGCGACGCCGCGGCGCAACGGTTGCTACGGACCATGATGACCGACGCCGCCGCACTTTCCACCCGCGCCTTCACCAATCCGCCGTCGGTGCTCACCAGCACCAACAAGCCGGAATGGCGGCGCATGTCGCAGCCGGCGGCCAATGGCCATGGCAATGCGCGCTCGCTGGCGGGCTTCTACGATGGCCTCCTGCAGGGCAAGTTGCTGGACGAAGCGCTGCTGGCCGAGCTCACCCGCGAACATGCCGTCGGCGAGGATCGAACTTTGTTGACCTGTACGCGCTTCGGTCTTGGTTGCATGCTTGACCAGCCGAATGTCGCCAACGCCACCTACGGCCTTGGCCCGCAGGCCGTCGGCCATCCGGGGGCCGGTGGCTCCATCGGCTTCGCCGACCCGGAGCGTGAGCTGGCCTTCGGGTTCGTCGTCAACACCCTTGGCCCCTACGTGCTGATGGACCCACGCGCCCAGCGCCTGGCGCACCTCGCCGGCGACTGCCTGTAGCGACGAGCGGGAGGAACCTTCCTCCCGCCGCACCTTCTTAAGGTCGTCCGCTTTTGCCGTCGCGCTTGCGTGCGTGACGGCGTTCCCTGCGTGCAAACATGCGCCGCTCGTCAGTTCGAGATTAAAATCTCGTTCCAACTGAGTAAGTTATGTACAACTCTTAAGCCGATTGCTGAAGTCAGGGTGCCACCGCCTACCGGTGGCGCCTGGCCTCCCTTCATGTTCCGACTTGTGGAATCGCTCCCATGAACCTGCTGTTCTCGAATTCGCTGAAAGTCTCCACCCTTGCGCTGTGTGTCGGGCTTTCCGCCTGCAGCCAGTTCCAGTCCCAGGACCAGGCCAAGGCGCCGGATAGCGCCGTGGCCGCTGCCAAACCGGGCACCGCTCACTGGTGGTGGCCCTTCGGTGGCGACGAGGAAGCGAGCGCGGCCGCGCCCGCACCGCAGAAGAAACCGGTCGAGGCAGCCAAGGTCGCCGATACCGGCAGCCAGCAGCCCGGTGGCCACTGGTGGTGGCCATTCGGTGTGAGCGACAGCAAGCCTGGCGCCGAGAAGGCCGCCAAGCCGCAGGACACCAAGGTCAGCAAGGAGTGGCTGGACCAGCACGAGAAGTCCCTGCGTGAAGCGGTAGCGGGCAGCAAGTTCACCGTCGAGCGCCGCGAAAACGCCCTGGTACTGATCGCGCCGGTGGAAGGCTCCTTCAATCCCAAGCGCCCTGAACTGCTGCTGCCGATCACCCTGGCGCCGCTGGGCAACGTGGCGAAGATGCTGCAGAACGATCCGGAGAGCGGCGTACTGGTGCTCGGCCACAGCGACAGCTCGGGCGACAAGGCGACCAACGACAAGGTCAGCCTGCAACGTGCCCAGGCAGTCTCCTCGATCTTCCGCCTCAGTGGCCTGGGCGCCGATCGCCTGCGCCTGAAGGGCGTCGGCTCCAGCCTGCCGCGCGCCGACAACGCCAGCGCCGAAGGCCGCGCGCTGAACCGCCGCGTCGAAGTACTGGTGACCCAGCGCACCAGCCTGCTGGCGCTCGCCCAGGCCAACTGAACCGCCGCACGCAAAGCGTCATTCCGTCTGGAATGACGCTTGTCGTGGATCAAGCGCGAAGGCGCAACTCTGGATAAGCTTAAGGACTTCTTCTGCAGGAGATTTCCGATGGCTCAGACCCTGGCCGATATGCGCCGCGAATACACCCGTGATGGACTGACCGAGGCCCAGGCGCCCGCCGAACCGTTCAGCCTGTTCAACCAGTGGTTCGAAGACGCGGTGAAGACCGAGCAACTGCCGGTCGAACCCAACGCGATGATGCTCGCCACTGCGGACGCCGACGGCCAGCCGCATTGCCGCGTGCTCCTGCTCAAGGGTCTGGACGAGCGTGGTTTCACCTTCTTCAGCAACTATGAAAGCGCCAAGGGGCAGCAGCTCCTGGAGAATCCGCGCGCGGCCATGACCTTCTTCTGGCCGGCGCTGGAACGCCAGGTGCGCATTGAAGGACGGGTGGAGAAAGTCTCCGCCGAAGAGTCCGCCGCCTATTACCGCGTGCGCCCGCTGGGCAGCCGCCTGGGCGCCTGGGCCTCGCCGCAGAGCCGGGTGATCGATGGCCGCGGCGAACTGGAGCAATTGCTGGCCGAGACGGAGCAGCGCTTCGCCGACAGCGCACCGAGCTGCCCGGACTTCTGGGGTGGCTTCCGCCTGCTGCCGAGCCGCATCGAGTTCTGGCAGGGCCGTCCGAGCCGCCTGCACGATCGCCTCAACTTCCGCGTCGAGAACGGCGCCTGGGTGCGCGAACGTCTCGCTCCCTGAGCTTCTGCCCTTCGTAGGAGCGAGCTGGCTCGCGAATTGCCTCACCGTTGGGGTTGTTCGCGAGCAATGTCGCTCCTACAGGTCATATCGACTTTCAGGCCTGAATCGGAACAATCGCGGACGAAGTCCGCTCCTGCGCACGTCGGGAAAACCGTGCTGCGGTGTAGGATGCCCTCCATCCTCTCGCACAACGGACCTGTCCCATGAAAGTCGTCATCGCTCCCGACTCCTTCAAGGAAAGCCTTTCCGCCCCTGAGGTCGCCGAAGCCATCTCCCGTGGCTGGCTGCGCGCCCGGCCTGACGACGAAACCCTGCTGCGGCCCATGGCCGACGGCGGCGAAGGCACGGTGGATGCGGTGCTGGCCGCGCGGCCGGGCGAACGTCGCGAGCTGGAGGTCTGCGGCCCGCTGGAGCAGCCGGTGAAAGCCCACTGGGGCTGCCTGGCAGACGCCACGGCGGTGATCGAGATGGCTGCCGCCAGCGGCCTGCACTGGGTGCCCGAAAGCCTGCGCGATGCCACCCGCACCACCAGCCGCGGCACGGGCGAATTGATTCGCGCGGCGCTGAATGCCGGCGCGAAGAAAATCATCATCGGCCTGGGCGGCAGTGCCACCAATGACGGCGGCCTGGGTCTGCTGCAGGCGCTGGGTGCGAGTTTCCTCGATGACCAGGGCAAGGAGTTGGGCGCCGGCGGCGCGCAGCTCTCGCAACTTCAGCGTATCGACCTGTCGAACCTCGACCCGCGGCTGGGCGCGGTCGAGGTCGAAGTCGCTGCTGATGTGAACAATCCCCTTTGCGGCCCGCATGGCGCCTCAGCCATCTTCGGACCGCAGAAGGGCGCGAACCCGGCGCAGGTGCAGCAGCTGGACGCCGCGCTGAAACGCTTCGCCGAAGTGGCGGCGCAGGCTCTCGGGCAGGATCACAGCCTGTTCCCCGGCGTCGGTGCCGCGGGCGGTCTGGGCTTCGCCTGCCGGGCGTTCCTCAAGGCGCGGTTCCGCCCGGGCATCGAGCTGATCGCCGAGCTGTCGGAACTGGACACGGCGCTTGCCGGCGCGTCGTTGGTCATTACCGGGGAAGGGCGGCTGGATGGCCAGAGCCTGCATGGAAAGACGCCGGTGGGCGTGGCGCATGTCGCCCGTCGCACGGGCGTGCCGGTGATTGCACTGGCGGGTAGCGTTGGCGAAGGGTTGGCTGAATTGCGCGAGGCGGGTATCGAGGCAGCGTTCAGCCTGGCGCCGGGGCCCATCACCCTGGCCGATGCCTGCGCACGGGCGGCGCAGGAGCTGGAAAACCGCGCCGAGGCGCTGGCACGCTTCTGGTCGCTGGCTCAGGCTGCGCGGTAGTCGTCGGCGGCGCGCTGCAGCCAGTCAGGGAGGTCGCGACGTTTCACTTTCTGGCGCTTGGCATCCGCCAGGCATTCGAGCAGGTAGTGGCGTTTGTGCGGATCATCGCCCGCCAGCGACAGTGCCAGGTCGCGGTCCATCCAGCGACGGATGCGCCAGTAGATCCACCAGTGGAAATACAGGCCGGCGGCGGTGGTGGCGACGATGATGAAGTAGTCCATGCGCGAATCCAGGTCGGGTGCTTCTTCTGCGGGCACCAGCCTAACCGATACTCCTGCAGGAAAAACTGAGCCACGGCAGGCGATTTCGGCGGATATGGCACAAACTGTACGAAAGCTGAATCGAGATCAGCTGTTTCACGACCTGGCGTGACAGGCGGGCTGTCGTCGGAGTCTAATAGTCGTAGCCCTACTCGGAGGTTCCCCAATGCGTAAAACTGCCCTGATCGCCGTGACTTTCGCTGCTCTGGCCATGACCCTCGGTGGTTGCCAGTCCAGCTTGACCGGCGACACCTATACCCGTGAAGAAGCACGTACCGTGCAGAATGTTCGAATGGGTACCATCCAGGCCCTGCGCCCCGTGAAGATCGAAGGCACCAAGACACCGATCGGCTCGGTTGCCGGCGCTGCAGTCGGCGGCATCGGTGGCAGCGCCATCGGTGGCGGTAAGGGCAGCTATGTCACTGCCATCATTGGCGCCGTGGCCGGCGGCCTGCTCGGTGCGGCTACCGAGGAAGGCCTGACCCGTACCCAGGGCGTGGAAATCACCGTTCGCGAAGACGACGGCAGCACCCGCGCCTATGTCCAGCAGGTCGACGAAGGCGCCGTGTTCCGCGTGGGCGAGCGTGTGCGCATCCTGACCGTCAACGGTACCAGCCGCGTCTCTCACTGACCGGTTACCGGCCGCCCACCTGTAGCGGCCATCGAAACTCAGCGCGCGGCAGTCGCTCCGACTGTCGCGCGCTATCGTTTTGGGGATTGGAATGTCGACCTGGGGCGCTGCCGGCGCGACCAGGGCTGAATTTTCGTAATAATTCAATCCATGACGCGTAATCGATAGATATGGATAATCGTGGCCTTCGTACGCCGGCCCCTGCGGTGCGGGGTCGTTTGTATGGACGCCGTCCGCTGGCGAGAAGGAGCAGGACATGATTCTGGCGCTGATCATCGCGCTGCCTTTCTTCGGGGTATTGCTGCCGCTGATGGCCGAGCGTTTCGGTCGAACGGCCTGTGCTGCCGCGACCGGCCTGGTGCCGCTCGCCGGGTTGGCCCTGCTGTTGAGCCAGCGCGGGGTGCTGGGCGCTGATCCTCGGGTCTATCGCTCGGAGTGGTTGCCGGAGCTGGGCTTGAACCTCAGCCTGCGTCTGGATGGCCTGGGCTTCCTGTTCGCCCTGTTGATCCTCGGTATTGGCCTGCTGGTGGTCCTCTACGCCCGCTATTACCTGTCGGAGAAGGAGCCTGCCGGGCGTTTCTTCGCCTTCCTGCTGCTGTTCATGGGCGCCATGCTTGGCGTGGTGCTCAGCGAAAACCTGCTGTTGATGCTGGTGTTCTGGGAACTGACCAGCCTGTCGTCGTTCCTGCTGATCGGCTTCTGGGGGCATCGCTCGGATGCGCGCAAGGGCGCGCGGATGGCGCTGGCGGTGACCGGTGGCGGTGGCCTCGCGCTGTTGGCCGGCATCCTGCTGATCGGCCACGTGGTCGGCAGCTTCGAGTTGAGCAGCGTGCTCGGCGCGCGCGAGGTGCTGCAGGCCAGCCCGCTGTTCCCGCTGGCGCTGTGCCTGGTGCTGCTGGGGGTGTTCACCAAGTCGGCGCAGTTCCCATTCCATTTCTGGCTGCCCCACGCGATGGCCGCGCCGACGCCGGTCTCCGCCTACCTGCACTCGGCGACCATGGTGAAAGCCGGCGTGTTCCTGTTGGCGCGCCTGTACCCGCTGCTGTCGGGCAATGACCTGTGGTTCTACCTGGTCAGCCTCACCGGCCTGGCGACGTTGCTGATGGGGGCGTTCGTCGCGCTGTTCCAGAACGACCTCAAGGGCCTGCTGGCCTACTCGACCATCAGTCACCTGGGCCTGATCACCCTGTTGTTCGGCCTGGATTCGCCCATGGCCAACGTCGCGGCGATCTTCCACATCATCAACCACGCGACCTTCAAGGCCTCGCTCTTCATGGCCGCCGGGATCATCGACCACGAGACCGGCAGCCGCGACATGCGTCGCATCAACGGCATGTGGAAGTACATGCCGCACACCGCCGTGCTGGCGATGGTGGCGTCGGCTTCGATGGCGGGTGTGCCGCTGCTCAACGGCTTCCTCAGCAAGGAAATGTTCTTCGGCGAGACCCTGGCGCAGAACATGATGGGCAGCTTCAACTGGCTGATCCCGGCGCTGGCGACCTTGGGCGCGCTGTTCTCGGTGAGCTACTCGGTGCGTTTCATCCACGACGTGTTCTTCAACGGCGAGCCGATCAACCTGCCCAACCCGCACCCCCATGAGCCGCCGCGCTACATGAAGGTGCCGGTGGAAATCCTCGTGCTGATCTGCCTGCTGGTGGGGATCATGCCGGGCATCATCGTCGGCCCGCTGCTGGCCGGCGCCGCCGCGTCGAGCCTGAACGGCGCGCTACCCGAATACAGCCTGGCGATCTGGCACGGCTTCAATGTGCCGCTGGCCATGAGCTTCGTCGCCACCGCCGGCGGCGTGCTGCTCTATGTGCTGCGCAAGCCGCTGTTCGACTGGTACGCCGGGCTGCCGGCGATGGACGCCAAGCAGGTGTTCGAGCAACAGGTGCAGCGGGTGGTGCGCTTTGCCGCGCGGGTCACCGGCTACCTGGAGAACGGCTCGCTGCAGCGCTATTCGATGCTGCTGGTGCTGGCCGCCGTGGTCGTGGTTTTTGCCGGCCTCGCGCCGCTGCCGGGTATCGAAGGCAACCGTGCGCAGACGCCGCTGGATGGCATCACCGCCCTGGGCCTGGTCCTGCTGGCCATCGCCGGGCCGCTCACCGTCTGGTTCCACCGCCAGCGCCTGACCGCGCTGGTCATTCTCAGTATCGCCGGCCTGCTGGTGGCGCTGGCCTTCGCCCGTTTCGCCGCGCCGGACCTGGCACTGACCCAACTGTCGGTGGAAGTGGTGACCATGGTCCTGCTGATGCTGGCGCTGTACTACCTGCCGGCACGCACGCCGAAGAGTTCCAGCAGCCTGCGCCGCCTGCGTGATTTCATCATCGCCGTCGGCGCTGGCCTGATGGTCACACTGCTGGCCTATGCCGTGCTCACGCGTCCCTACGACAGCATCGCCGGCTACTACCTGGAGAACAGCGTTTCCGGCGGCGGCGGACACAACGTGGTGAACGTGATCCTCGTGGACTTCCGGGGCTTCGATACCCTCGGCGAGATCACCGTGCTGGCGATCGCCGCGGTTGGCATCTTCGCGCTGCTCGACGGCCTGCGCCTGCTGCGCCGCGAGCAGGATGACGAGGGCCACGCCTGGGCCAAGGACCGCTTCCCACCGATCCTCGCCACGCTCTCGCGCCTGCTTCTGCCGCTGGCGCTGCTGGTTTCGGTGTTCATCTTCCTGCGCGGGCACAACCTGCCGGGCGGCGGCTTCATTGCCGGGTTGATCACTTCGGTCGCGCTCATTCTCCAGTACATCGCCTGTGGCAGCCGCTGGGTGAGCACGCGCCTGCCGCTGGACTACGGACGCCTTGCCGGCCTCGGCGTGCTGATCGCCGGGCTGACCGGGCTGGGCGCATGGTTCTTCGGCTTCCCGTTCCTCACCTCGGCGTTCGGCCACTTCCACATTCCGCTGGTGGGTGAGATTGAGCTGGCCACCGCCATGCTCTTCGACCTGGGCGTGTACTTCACCGTGGTCGGCGCGACGCTGCTGATTCTTTCCGGGCTGGGTTCGGTCACCGCGCCGCCGGAGCCGCTGACTAAGGAGGCGTACTGATGGAAGCGCTGTTCGCCATCGCCCTCGGGTTGCTGACCGCCAGCGGCGTCTATCTGCTGCTGCGCGCGCGCACCTTCCCTGTCGTGTTGGGGCTGACGCTATTGTCCTACGCAGTGAACCTGTTCCTCTTCGCCATGGGCCGCCTTGCCGGTGACCCGGCGGTGATCGGCAAGGTCGCCAACGCCGGCGATCCGATTCCCCAGGCGCTGGTGCTGACCGCCATCGTCATTGGCTTCGCCATGACGGCTTTCGTCATTGTGCTGGCCTTGCGCGGGCTGGCGGATACCGGCGGCGACCATGTGGATGGCGGCGACGGGGAGGAAGGCCGATGAACCACTGGCTGATCCTGCCCGTCCTGCTGCCGCTGTTCGCCGGCTGTGCGCTGCTGCTGGTCGGCGAGCGCCTGCAACGCGGCCTGTCGCTGCTCGCCACGCTGACGCTGCTGCCGCTTGCCGCCGTGCTGCTGCAGCAGGCCGACAGTGGCGTGGTGCAGTTCTACGCGCTGGGCAACTGGCGGCCGCCGTTCGGCATCATTCTGGTGCTGGACCGCCTCAGTGCGCTGATGATTGCCGCCACCGCGCTGCTCGCCAGCCTGTCACTGATCTACGCGCTGCGCGGGGATGACAAGCGCGGCAAGCGCTTCCACCCGCTGTTCCAGTTCCAGTTGCTGGGGTTGAACGGTGCGTTCCTCACCGGTGACCTGTTCAACCTCTTCGTGTTCTTCGAGATCCTGCTGATCGCTTCCTACGCGCTGTTACTGCATGGTGGCGGGGCAGGGCGCGTGCGTGCGGGGGTGCACTATGTGGTGCTCAACCTCGTCGGCTCGGCGTTCTTCCTCATCGCCGTGGGCACGCTCTACGGCATCACCGGCACCCTGAACATGGCGCACATGGCCGAGCGCGTGGCGCAGCTGAGCGCCGAGCAGGCGCCGCTGGTGCGCGCGGCGGCGCTGTTGCTGCTGGTGGTGTTCGGGCTCAAGGCCGCGCTGCTGCCGCTGTATTTCTGGCTGCCCAGGGCCTACGCCGAAGCCACCGCGCCGGTGGCGGCGCTGTTCTCGATCATGACCAAGGTGGGCATCTACTCGATCCTGCGGGTGTACACGCTGATCTTCGGCGAGCAGGCCGGCGAGTTGGCGAATCTCGCGCAGGCGTGGCTGTGGCCGCTGGCCCTGGCCGGCATCGTCGCCGGTGCGCTGGGGGCACTCGCGGCGACCACGCTGCAAGCCATGCTGTCGTATCTGGTCGTGGTATCGGCCGGTACGCTGCTGGCGGCCATTGCCCTGGGCACGCCGGAAGCATTGTCCGCCGCGCTTTATTACTTGCTGCATAGCATCTGGGTGGCCGGTGGCCTGTTCCTGCTGGCCGACCTGATCGCCCGCCAGCGTGGCGACAAAGCCGGCCGGCTGGTACAAGGCCCGGCGTTGCTGCAGCCGCATTTGCTGGGCGGTGCGTTCTTCTTCGGCGCCATCGCGGTTGCCGGGTTGCCGCCACTGTCGGGCTTCCTCGGCAAGTTGATGCTGCTGCGCTCGGTAACCGGCGGCAGCGAGGCCGTCGCGCTGTGGAGCGTGGTCCTGCTCAGTGGGCTGGTGACCATCGTTGCCTTGAGCCGCGCCGGCAGCACGCTGTTCTGGCGCACCGGGAATACCGTGCTGGGCAGCGCCGAGCGCGAGCCGGTGAAGCTGTTGGCGACCTTCGGCCTGCTGGCCAGCGCGCCGCTGATGGTGGTGGCCGCACGGCCCCTGCTCACTTATGCACAGGCCACGGCGGCGCAGTTACTGGACGCCGGGCTCTATCGCCAGGCGATCCTGCTGGGAGGTGGCGCATGAGCCGTCGGCTGCTTCCGCACCCGCTGCTCAGTGGCGTACTGCTGCTGAGCTGGCTACTGCTGGTCAATGATTTCTCCCTTGGCCACTGGCTGCTCGGCGCCTTCCTCGGCCTGACGATCCCACTGCTGTGCCGCAACCTGCTGCTGTCCGCACCGCGCATCCAGCGGCCGGGGCTACTGCTGCGCTTCATCGGCCTGGTGCTCTACGACATCGTGGTGGCGAACCTGCAGGTGGCGAAACTGGTGCTGGGGCCGAAGGCGAATCTACGGCCGGGTTTCGTGGAAATCCCGCTGGAGCTGACCGATGATCTGGCCATCAGCATCCTCGCCAGCGTCATCACCCTGACCCCCGGCACCTGTTCCGCCGACCTGTCCGCCGATCGCCGCACGCTGCTGGTCCACGGCATCGACGTGCCCGATCCGCAGACGCTGGTGGCGGACATCAAGGCGCGCTACGAGGCGCCGCTGAAGGAGGTGTTCCCGTGCTCGGCATCGTGATCCCGATCTGCCTGGCAGTGCTGGGCATCGCCGTGCTGCTCACCGTGGCGCGCCTGATCCGCGGGCCTTCGGTGGCGGACCGCATCCTCGCGCTGGATACGCTGTCGATCGAGGCCATCGCGCTGATCGTGCTATTCGGCATCTGGAAGGGCAGCGGCCTGTACTTCGAGGCGGCGCTGCTGATCGCGGTGATGGGCTTCGTCAGCACCGTGGCGCTGTGCAAGTTCCTCCTGCGCGGAGACATCATCGAATGAACGTGATCATCGAGGCGCTGGTCTGCTTCCTGCTGCTGGCCGGCAGCCTGTTCGCCCTGCTCGGCGCCATCGGCCTGTACCGCCTGCCGGACTTCTACACGCGCCTGCACGCGCCGACCAAGGCCTCGACCCTGGGCGTGGGCGGCGTGGTGCTGGCCTCGCTGCTGTACTTCAGTACGCGCGGCGAGGGCGTGAGCCTGCACGAGATTCTGATCACTGTGTTCCTCTTCATCACCGCACCGGTGAGCGCGCACCTGTTGGCGAAGGCAGCGATGCAGCGGCGCGTGCCGGTGGAGCGGGGGACCAAGGGCAAGCCTTGGGAGTGAGTTTCCGGCTCTTGTAGAAGCGAGCACGTCGGCCCATACAGTTTCCCCTCCGTTCTGTACCTGTCGGCTGCAACCGGGCGCCTCCTATACTCCGGGGACCTTTTGACTGGAGCGTCCCGTGCAGCAATCCCGGCCGTTCGCCCTCGCGTGCCTGGTGCTGGCCATGGCGCTCTGGGGCAGTTCCTTCATCGCGCTGAAATTCGCCTTCCTGGAAATGCCCGCCATGTGGGTGATCTTCGCCCGGATGGCGCTGGGCAGCCTGATCTTCCTCGCCGCCTGGCGCTGGCGCGGGCGAATCGACTACCGACCCGGTGACTGGAGGTGGCTGCTCGCCCTGGCCGCTTGCGAGCCCTGCCTGTACTTCATCTTCGAGTCCCTGGCGCTGCAACAGACCAGTGCCGCACAGGCCGGGATGATCACCGCGCTGCTGCCCCTGCTGGTGGCGGTCGGCGCCTTCTTCCTGCTGCAGGAAAAGATCGCCCGCAACACCTGGCTGGGTTTTGCCCTGGCGGTGCTCGGCTCGCTCTGGCTGACGCTGGCCAGCGAGCCGGACAGCCATGCGCCCAACCCGCTGCTGGGCAACCTCTACGAGTTGCTGGCAATGCTTTGCGCCACCGGCTATACCCTGCTGCTCAAGCACCTGTCGGCGCGTTATTCGCCCTTCATCCTGACCGCGATGCAGGCGTTCATCGGCTCGGTGTTCTTCCTGCCGCTGGCGCTGGCAACCTCCGGGCTGCCGGCGGCACCCGGCCCGACTGGCTGGTTCGCGCTGGTCTACCTGGGCAGCGTGGTAACCGTCGGCGCCTATGGCCTGTACAACTTCGGTGTCAGCCGCCTGCCGGCAAGCCAGGCGACCGGCTTCATCAACCTGATCCCGGTGTTCACCCTGATCTTCGCCGCGCTGCTGCTGGGCGAGGTGCTCAGCGGCCAGCAGGCGCTGGCCGCCGGCCTGGTGTTTGCCGGTGTCGCCCTCAGCCAGTGGCGCAGCGCGCCGCCCACGTCGCCCGCCGGTGTGCTGGACTGAACTCACTGAATCGCTTGCCCTGCCAGGAGAACGACACGATGGCCGCCCAGGAACGCAACTGGACCCGCGAGGCGATCCGCATCATCGAAGCGGATTTCCAACGCAGCGCCGATACCCACCTGATTCCCCTGGACATGCCCGGCCTGCCGGGCGTGGACCTGTATTTCAAGGACGAGTCCAGCCACCCCACCGGCAGCCTCAAGCACCGCCTGGCCCGCTCGCTGTTCCTCTACGCGTTGTGCAATGGCTGGCTGCGGCCGGGCGCTCCGGTGATCGAGGCATCCAGTGGTTCGACGGCGATCTCCGAAGCGTATTTCGCCCGGCTGCTCGGCGTGCCGTTCATTGCCGTGGTTCCCGCCAGCACCTCGAAGGAGAAGATCGCGCAGATCGCCTTCTATGGCGGCCAGGCGCACTTGGTGGACGACCCGACGCAGATCTACGCCGAATCCGAGCGACTGGCGAAGGAAACCGGCGGCCACTTCATGGACCAGTTCACCTACGCCGAGCGCGCCACCGACTGGCGGGCGAACAACAACATCGCCGAGTCGATCTTCCAGCAGATGCGCCACGAGCGCTTCCCCGAGCCGGCCTGGCTGGTCTCCAGCCCCGGCACCGGTGGCACCCTGGCGACCCTGGGGCGCTTCGCCCGCTACCGCCGGCATGACACCCGTGTGCTCTGCGCCGACGCCGAACGCTCGGTGTTCTTCGATTCCTACCGCACCGGCGACCGCGGCCTCACCCTGAGCTACGGCTCGCGCATCGAAGGCATCGGCCGCCCGCGCGTGGAAGCGTCGTTCCTGCCCAACGTGCTGGATGCCTGCTGCAAGGTGCCGGATGACCTGTCGCTGGCCGCCATGCACTACCTGGCGCAGCGGCTGGGCCGGCACGTCGGCGCCTCCAGCGGCACCAACCTGATCGGCGCGCTGCTGGTCGCGCGTCAGATGGTGGCTCGGCGCGAGAGTGGTTCGGTGGTGGCGATCCTCTGTGACAGCGGCGAGCGCTACGCGACGACCTATTACAACCCGCTATGGCTGATTTCCCAGGGCTTCGACCTCGATCCGCTGATAGAGGCCGTGCGCCAGTGCGCCGAGCACGGCGCGGCGCTGCCCGGCGATCTGCCCTGTATCGGACTGGATTGATTCATCTGGAGCGAAGCATGAAGACCATTGGCCTGATCGGCGGCATGAGCTGGGAATCGACCATTCCCTACTACCGGCAGATCAACGAACGCATCAAGGAGCGCCTGGGCGGCCTGCACTCGGCGAAGGTCGTGCTGTACAGCGTGGACTTCCACGAGATCGAGCGTCTGCAGCATGTCGGCGACTGGGACGCTGCCGGCCGCGTGCTGGCTGACGCGGCTCGCTCGCTGAGGGCGGCGGGGGCGGATTTCCTCGTGCTCTGTACCAACACCATGCACAAGGTGGCGCCGACCATCGAGGCGGCGGTGGATATCCCGCTGCTGCACATCGCCGACCCGACCGCCAAGGCGATACGCGCGGCGGGCGTGACCACGGTCGGCCTGCTGGGCACGCGTTTCACCATGGAACAGGCGTTCTACAAGGATCGCCTGGTGGACAGGTTCGGGCTGAAGGTGCTGACGCCGAGCGAGGCCGATCGCCAGGTGGTGCACCGGATCATCTACGAGGAACTCTGCCTGGGGCGGATTCGCGACGAATCGAGGGAAAAGTATCGGCGGATCATCGCCGCGCTGGTGGCGCAGGGCGCCGAGGCGGTGATCCTGGGCTGCACGGAGATTTCCCTGCTGGTCGGCCCGGCGGACGCCTCGGTGCCACTGTTCGACACCACCGCGCTTCACGCCCTGCATGCCGCCGACGCTGCGCTTTGACGAGGACAAACAGCATGAGCTTCATCAGCCTGAAGGTACGTGCCGCGTTCATCATGCACGGCTATGACTAGCAGAACCGCGAGGTGATCGAGCAGGTTTCGGACCCGGACTTCGTCGAGAAGCTGGTGCGCGTCGAGCGCATCCAGTCGATCAGCGAGAAGTACGTGCTGGTCACTGCCAGCGATGGCCGGCTGGCCTATTGGGAGTACGCCGAGGAATTCGCCGCACTCAAGGCAAGGTTGGTCGCGGCGGGGCTGCTGGTCTGAGCCCCGCCGGCGGCGATCAATCGCCGCTGGAGCCGCCCGGATAGGCGCAGCCGCGCATGACCTTGTTGTCGAGGCGCAGTTCGGCGGAGAGGTTGCTCAGGGCGCCGCTCATGCTGTCCTGGCAGCGGGCTGGAGCCACCCACAACTCGACCTTCTCTCCATTGGCCTCGCTGGAATAGCTGGTGCTGCCGTCAGGCACGCCCTCGGCGATGTACGGCAGCGCCAGCGATTCCTTGCCCGGCTGCTCGATCAGCATGCCCTGGCTGTTGACCAGCACGCTCCAGCCCGGCTCGTTGCCGTGGGCGCGGACCACCGCGCGCTTGAAGTTCGGGTCGTCGCAGCCCGAGCCCTCATTCTGCAGGCGATAGACCTTGGCCACTTCCAGCTTGCCGTCGGTGCCCTGGGCGCTGCTGCCGCTGAAGCTGCCGCGCAGGTCGGCGTACAGCGAGGTGGCGCCATCGTTGAACATTTCCAGTGCGTCGCGGGGCAGGCCGGTGTTGCCGGTGTCCTCGATGCTGAAGCGGCGTTGCTCGGTGCAGCTGCGGAACACCAGCTGGCCGTCCACACGGCTCAGTTCGCCCTGCAGGCGGGTGGAGGCGTTAAGATCGGTCTTGTTCGGCGTCCACACCTGGCAGGCGGCGAACAGGGGTAGCAGGCTGAACAGAATGAAACGACTGGATCGCATGGAACGGGCTCCCTCGAAAGTGCGCCCACGTTACCCAGCGAAGCCGGTCACCTCAAGGGCAATGCCCAACGGCGAGGAGAATTTCGGATGATCCGCTGCAAGCGTGCTTACGAACCGGCGACCGAGGGGGACGGCCTGAGGGTGCTGGTGGACCGGCTCTGGCCACGGGGAATTCGCAAGGAAGACCTGTACATGGAGTGTTGGGCCAAGGAGGCCTCGCCGTCCAACGAACTGCGCCAGCGCTTCCACC
The DNA here is from genome assembly GCF_001675465.2 of Pseudomonas sp. AU12215. NCBI lineage: Bacteria > Pseudomonadati > Pseudomonadota > Gammaproteobacteria > Pseudomonadales > Pseudomonadaceae > Pseudomonas > Pseudomonas sp. AU12215. The sequence goes on along the minus strand of NZ_MACM02000184.1, from coordinate 99,304 downwards.
ACGACCCGAGCCTGTTCGAGGAATTCCGCAAGGCCTACCACGGTGAACTGAACGCACACCCGGAGCACTGGATGGGGCTGCTGGACCTCGCACGCAAGGGAACGCTGACGCTGCTCTATGCAGCCAGGGACGAGGAGCACAACAACGCCCGGGTGCTGGCGGAGTTCCTTGAGGACGAGTTGGCGAAGCAGGGCGAGGGGAGTTCCCCGGTCTGCTATGCCGGGAAGAGAGAATAGAGGCAGTTCGCGAGCTCGCTCCTACAGTTCCCGGCGAAGGTTTTCCTGTAGGAGCGGGCCTGCTCGCGAACCAAGGCCAACGGCCGACGCAGAAGCATCAGCCCGCCAGCCTCACCAGATCTTGTATACCTGCCCGGTCTGCTTGCCTTCCACGCTGCGGGCGAAGCCCAGCGCGGCATCCGCGGCAGGCACCGGCTTGAAGCCGCGGAAGAACGGCGCGTAGCCCTCCATCGATTCCACCAGCACATTCGGGCTGACCGCGTTGATCCGCTGGCCGCGCGGCAGCTCCAGGGCGGCGCTGCGCACGAAACCTTCCACCGCGCCGTTGACCAGGCTGGCCGAGCTGCCCAGCACGATGGGCTGTTCGCTGAGGATGCCGGTGGTGAGGGTGAAGGAAGCGCTGTCGTTGGCGTACTGGCTGCCGATCAGCACCAGGTTCACCTGCCCCATCAGCTTGTCCTTGAGGCCGACCGCCATTTCCGCCTCGCCCATTTCCGACAGCGCGCCGAAGTGCACTTTGCCGGCGGCGCTGATCAGCGCATCGAAGCCGCCAACCTGCTCGAACAGCTTGCGGATCGAGGCGCTGTCGGTGATGTCCACACGATAGTCGCCGCTGCTGCGACCGACGCGGATGATCTCGTGGCGCGGGGCCAGTTCGTTGGCGATGGCCTGGCCGAGGGTGCCGCTGGCGCCGATCAGGATGATTTTCATGAAGACTCTCCACTGAGGTGGTTTGGCTGAAAGTGAATTCAGTCTAGAGTGGTCTTCTGTTTTGATAATTAAGCTAATTGACAACCTTTGGTTTTCATATGGAAACAATCGCCAACGACCTGCAAGACCTTTCCGCCTTCGCCGTACTGCTGGAATGCGGCAGCTTCACCCGTGCCGCGGAAAAACTCGGCTGCAGCAAGGGGCAGTTATCCAAGCGGATCGCGACGCTGGAGCTGACGCTGGGCGCGACCCTGGTGCACCGCACGACCAGACGCCTGTCCCTGACTGCCGCCGGTGCTGCGCTGCTGCCCGAGGCTCAAGCGCTCAATGCCCAGGCCGCGCGGGCGCGGCAGGCGGTACTGGCGTTGCAGGAAGAGGCACAGGGCAAGGTGCGGCTGAGCGTGCCAGTGTCGTTGGGAGAGACTTTCTTCGATGCGTGGCTGATGGAGTTTTCCCGCCAGTACCCGGACATTTGCCTGGAGCTGGACCTCTCCAACGAGCGTCGCGACCTGGTGGCGGACGGCTTCGACCTGGCCATCCGCTCCGGCAGTCTGGCGGTGGATGAGCGCCTGGTGGCGCGGCCGCTCTTCGCTTTGCAGGAGTTGACCTGCGCCACGCCGGGCTATCTTGCGGAGCACGGCGTGCCCGAGGCGCCGGCGGACCTGGCGCAGCATTCCTGCCTGCAGAACACTCATTATCAGGACAGCGACGTCTGGCTTTACCAACGCCACCACGAACTGTTCCGCGTCACGGTCAGAGGCTTGCTTGCAAGCAATCACTACACCTTGCTGAAGAAGGCGGCTCTGGCCGGCGCGGGGATCAGCCGGCTGCCGTCCTACATGGTTCAGCAGGAATTGGCGGAGGGCAGCCTGGTCTGGTTATTGCGCGATTACCAGACCCGCACCCAGCCGGTGTTCCTCATTCACGCTTACCAAAGCCGCCTGCCGCGCCGCACACAGCTGCTGGCGGACTATCTGCTGGGCTGGTTCGAACACAGCCGCCGGCAGTTGGTCGCTCTGGAGGGGTGACAGACATTTCATTCAGCTTCGTTCAGCTTTGTTCAGTGATGGTTCAGAAAGGGTTCAGGGGGAGTTCAGGCAAGGCCACGTAGGCTTTGCCCTAATTTTTCCGACCCTTCCGAGGTGACCACCATGAACCGTTCCACTCTGCTGTTGACCGCCCTGTTCACCAGCGCCGCTCTGCTGAGCGGCTGCGCTTCCGACCTCTCGGGTTCTTCCTATTCCCGTGCCGATGCCCGTGCGGTGCAGAACGTACGCATGGGCACCATCGAATCCCTGCGACCGGTACAGATCGAAGGTACCAAGACCCCCATCGGTACCCTGGCCGGTGCAGCCGTCGGTGGCATCGCCGGCAGCTCCATTGGCGGCGGCCGCGGCAAGGCCATCACCAGCATTCTCGGTGGCGTGGCGGGTGGCGCGGCGGGCTCGGCGGTGGAAGAGGGCATCACCCGCACTCAGGGCGTCGAGATCGTGGTCCGCGAGGATGACGGCGGCACCCGCGCTTATGTCCAGGCGGTCGATTCCCAGCAGTTCCGCGTTGGTGACCGTGTTCGCATCATGACGGTCAATGGCGCCAGCCGCGTCACCATCTGAACGGAGAACCCCCCATGCGCCGCCTGTTGATCGCCGCTCTCGTCCTGCTTGGCTGTGGTTTCGCCATTGCGGATGAAGACAAGGGCTTCTGGTACCTGCAGACCAGCGTCTACACGACCCACTGGACCACGGATCCGGATCACAACAACCACCAGGAGCTGATCGGCCTGGAGCGTAATCGCGGCGATGGCGTGGTATTCGGCGGCGCGACCTTCAAGAACTCCTTCAGCCAGCGCTCCAACTATGTCTACGCCGGCAAACGCTTCGACTGGGAAGGTACGCCGTTCTACGCCAAGGTCACCGGCGGCGCGTTGCAGGGGTATCGTGGCGAGTACCGCGACAAGATTCCGCTCAACCGCTATGGCGTGGCTCCGGCGATCATTCCTTCCGTTGGCGCGCACCTGGGGCCCGTTGGCGCTGAGCTCGTGGTGTTGGGAGGCTCGGCCGCGATGGTCAACGTTGGCGTGCGCTTCTGAGGATCGATCCCGTCAGAATGAAAAGGGTCGCGATGAGTGTTCATCGCGGCCCTTGTCGTTTCTGAGAGACGCAGATGTCAGATGGCGACATCCGTCAGCGCCTTGTCCAGGCAGTCGAGGAACAGTTCCGCATGTTCCTGCTCGAAGGCCAGCAGCGGACGGATCTTCAGGATGTTCTCCAGCGGACCGGCCGCGCTGATCAGCACGCCTCGTTCGCGCATGCCATTGACCACCTGGCGCGTCTGGTTGGCGGCGGGTGTTTTCGCCGTGCGGTCAGTGACCAGTTCGACGCCGAGGAATAGCCCCGCGCCGCGCACATCGCCGATCAGCTCGTGGCGCTCGGCCAGTTGGCGTATGCCCTGGAGCATGAAGGCGCCGATGCGCTGCGAACGCTCCTGAAGCTGTTCGTCGCGGATCACGTCGAGTACCGCCTGGGCCGCCGCGCAGGACACCGGGTTGCCGCCGAAGGTGTTGAAGTAGCGCACCTCGCGGCCGAAGCGTTCGAGGATTTCCGGGCGCACCACGACGCCGGCGATGGGCTGGCCGTTGCCCATGGGTTTGCCAAGGGTGACCAGGTCCGGCTGCACGCCGTGGCGCTGGAAGCCCCACATGGCGTCGCCGGTGCGGGCGAAGCCGCTCTGCACTTCGTCGGCGATATAAAGCAGGCCTTCGTCCTGGGCGACTTTCACGGCTTCGGCAAGGAATCCGGCCGGATCGGCCAGCACGCCGTCGCTGGCGAAGATGCCGTCGAGCAGCAGCGCGGCGGGCTTGATGCCATGGGCGCGCAGGTCGGCGATGGCGGCGCGCACATCGTCGGCGAAGAGTTTGCCGACGTTCTCTGCGCCCAGTCGGTAAGCATCGGGCGCGCGCACGGTGCGGGCGTGGGCGGGCAGGGTGATGCCGGCGCCGAGGGACGGCGAGAGCTCGGAAATGGTCCCGGTGACGCCGTGGTAGGCGAAGCGGGTGATGATCACCCCGGTGCCGCCGGTGTAATGGCGAGCGATGCGCAGGGCGAGGTCGTTCGCCTCGCTGCCGGTGCAGGTGAACATCACCTGGTCCAGGCCTTCGGGGAAAGTGGCGAGCAGGTCCTCGGCGTAGTCGAGGATGCCTTCCTGCAGGTAGCGGGTATGGGTGTTGAGCACCGCCGCCTGGCTGGCGATGGCTTGCACCACGCGCGGATGGCAGTGGCCGATGGAGGCGACGTTGTTGTAGGCGTCGAGGTAGCGGTTGCCCTGGTTGTCGTAGAGCCACACGCCCTCGCCGCGCACGGTGTGCAGCGGGCGCTCGTAGAACAGGCGGTAGGCCGGCCCGAGCAGGCGCGCGCGGCGCTCGATCAGGCGGCGTTCCGCATCGCTCAGGCGCTCGGCATCGGCGGCACTGAATCCGTTGGGCATGGTCATGGGCGGGGCTCCTCTTGTGTGGCGCAGGCGGCGAAGATCTGCTCCTGCGCCTGTTCCCGGCTCAGGCGGGCCAGGGCTTGCACGGCCTGCCAGGCGTGGCGGGTGTTGCGCAGGATGTAGTCGCGGTTCTCGGGGTGCAGGCTGGCGCGCCAGGCGGTGATGCTCAGGGTCATGATCAGGCGCGTGGCAATCAGGTCGGCGAGGATTTCCTGCTCCTCGGCCAGCAGCGGGCAGCGGCGATGGTAGGCGGCGATCATCTCGCAGGCGGTGGCCAGCGGCGCGTCCGGCTCGCCCACCTGGTAGGCGGCGGCGACGCCGAGGTCGTTGATCAGCGGCGCGTGGACCATGTCGCCGAAATCGAGGATGTTGCGCACCCGGTCCGGATGCTCGGCATCGACGATGACGTTGTGCGGGTTCAGGTCGTTATGGATGACCTGGGCGCGCAACGTCGATTGGCGGGGTAGGGCGTGGCGTTCGAAATTGTCGAGAAAGCGCTCGACCAGGGCGCGCTGTTCTCGATCCTGTATGTAGACCAGCAGGTTGCGCAGGCGCGAGGCGTGCTTGAGGTCCCAGAGCAGTTCGTGGTCGGCGGTGGCCGGGTGTTCGAAACCCTTCAGCGCCAGGCCCAGGCGCGCCAGGTCGTCGCCCAGGTTCTCGCGCAGGGCGCGGCTGCGTTGCGGGACGCGGTGCAGCGGAACTCCGTCGACGAAGGAGAACAGCCGGGCAATCATCGGCTGGCCATCGACGCGGATGGAAATCTGGTGGTCGCCGTTGAGCGAGGGATAGACGCGCTGCACTGCCAGGGTCGGGTCGAGGGCCTCCACGCGCAGCAGGGCGCGAGTCTGGAAGTCCACGACCTGCGGGTCCTCCAGCGGGTGCGAGAGCTTCAGCAGGCGGTCGTCGCCATGGCCGTGGGCGATGTGGAAGTTCAGGTCGCGTTCGCCGGCGAGGCGGTGCAGCGTGCCACGCTGGCCGAAGTATTCGTCGGCGATGGCAGCGGCCTGGGCGTCGCTCACCTGGGCGGGGGCCGCTTCCAGCAGGTGATCGTGGACGGGAGCGGTATTGAGGGGCACGGGTACATCTCCAGCAGGGTTCAGCGGTCGTTCGGTATTGCAGCGGCCGGGCGAGGTGGAGCGTCCGCCCGGCGCGGGGCCGGGCGGAAGCCATCCACTTACTTGCTAGCCCAGGCGTTGAAGCGGGTTTCCAGTTCCTCGCCGTGGTCGATCCAGAACTCGGTGTCCATGGCGCGCGCGTTCTCCAGGTTCTGCGGCGCGGTGGGGAGTTTCGGCGCGATGGCGGCGTCGATCAGCGGGATGGTGTTCTTGTTGGTCGGGCCGTAGGGAATGTTCTCGGCGAAGACCTTCTGGTGCTCAGGCTTGTTGGCCAGGGCGATGAACTGCTCGGCCAGCTCCTTCTTCGGGCTGCCCTTGACGATGGCCCAGTGGTCCAGGTCGTAGATGCTGCCGTTCCACTGGATGGCGAAGTCGCGGCCTTCCTTCTGCGCGGTGGCGACGCGGCCGTTGTAGGCCGACGTCATCACCACGTCGCCGGCGGCCAGCCATTGCAGCGGCTGCGCACCGGCTTCCCACCATTGGATGTACGGCTTGATCTCGTCGAGCTTCTTGAACGCACGGTCCACGCCTTCCTTGGTGGCCAGTACCTTGTACAGGTCGGCCTGTTTCACGCCGTCGGCTTCCAGGGCGAATTCCAGGGTGAACTTGGCGCCACGGCGCAGGCCGCGCTTGCCCGGGTATTTCTTCACGTCCCAGAAATCGGCCCAGCCGGTGGGTGCGCTGGCGAGTTTCTTGGCGTCGTAGGTGAGCACCGTGGACCAGATGAAGATGCCCACGCCGCAGTCGCTCACGGCGGCGTCGAGGAAGTCGGCCTGCTTGCCGAGCTTGCTCCAGTCGAGCTGCTCGAACAGGCCTTCGCTGCAACCGCGCATCAGTTCCGGGGATTCCACCTCGACCACGTCCCAACTGGTCTTGCCGGTGTCGGCCATGATCTTGATCTTGGCCATCTCGCCGTTGTACTCGGCGCCCTGCACAGTGACCTTGGCCTGCTGCTCGAAGGGTTTGTAGAAGGCCTTTTCCTGGGCCACCTTGTTGTCGCCACCGAACGACACCACGGTCAGTGTCTCGGCGTGGAGCTGGGCGGCGCCGCCGGCCAACATCATCAGTGCTATGGCTTTCTTGAACATGCGATGACTCCTGAGCGGGCCAATCCGGCCCATGAATAAGAGGGCAGCTTCAAGAGTGGGGCGGCGCGCCGGACCAAGCTGTAAGGCCGGCTGGCGTTGCCCTCGGACATCAGGGAGAGGAACGGGCGGAACAGGTGCGGTCGATCATGGGAAGTTGCTCCGTTTCTTGTTGTTGTTCGGATAGCTCGTTGCAGGACCAAGCTGGACCGATTAAAACATCTTCCAAAACATGATGCATCATGTTTTTATTGAAGCCAGCGCTCCAAGGACGCTGACCACTCGAGCGCACTCATACGAAGGGGATGCCTGCACCATGAACCAGACCAGAACCCTGCTTCTCACTGGCGCCAGCCGCGGCATCGGCCATGCCACGGTGAAGCACTTCAACGCTGCCGGCTGGCGCGTGTTCACCGCCTCGCGCCAGGACTGGAGCGCCGAGTGCCCCTGGGCCGAAGGCCTGATCAACCATATCCACCTGGACCTGGAAGACATCGACAGCGTGCAGGCCAGCCTGCCGATGATCCGCGAGAAGCTCGGCGGCTCGCTGCACGCCCTGGTGAACAACGCCGGCATCTCGCCCAAGGGCCCGGAGGGCGAACGCCTGGGCGTGCTGGGCAGCGACTACGCCACCTGGCTGAAGGTGTTCAACGTCAACCTGTTCTCCACCGCGCTGCTGGCGCGCGGCCTGTTCGACGAACTGAAGGCAGCCAAGGGCTCGGTGATCAATGTCACCTCCATCGCCGGTTCACGTGTGCACCCGTTCGCCGGCGCTGCTTATGCGTGCTCGAAGGCTGCCCTGGCCGCATTGACCCGCGAGATGGCCCATGACTTCGGCCCGCACGGCGTGCGAGTGAACGCCATCGCGCCGGGGGAAATCGACACGGCCATCCTGTCTTCGGGCACCGAGCTGATCGTCGAGCGCGATATTCCGATGCATCGCCTGGGTAAGCCGGAGGAAGTTGCTTCGCTCATCCATTTCCTCTGCACCAGCGGCGCGTCCTACGTGAATGGTGCGGAAATCCACGTCAACGGCGGGCAGCATGTGTGAAACCGGCTGGCATTCGGCGCGATCTGCGACCATCATTCGCGCCCGAATTCCGCACCACGTGATGAGACGGCGATGAACTACCCGATCGAAGGGCTCAATCATTCCTACCTGGGCAGCGGCGTCTACGCGCTGCTGCGCGAGGCGCTGATCACCGGCCGCTTCAAGCCGGATGATCGCCTGCGTATCCGTGATCTGGCCCAGCAGCTGGGTACCAGCGTTACCCCGGTGCGTGACGCCATCCTGCAGTTGGCCAAGGAACAGGCGCTGGTGCTGAAGACGCCGCGGGACATCCGCGTGCCGCTGCTCACCCTCGAGCAGTACCTGGAGATCCGCAGCATCCGCGTGGCGCTCGAAGGTCTCGCCGCCGAGACTGCCGCCGCGCGCGCCAGCGATGAGCAGCTGGACGAACTGGAAGCCAACATCCGCGAGAATCTTGACGCGATCCACGCGGATGACCTGGTGCTGGCGCTCAAGCTCAACCAGGCCTTCCACTTCGCCCTCGCCGACATCGCCGGCATGCCGCTGCTGCGTGCTTTCCTCGACAGTCTGTGGATGCGCACCGGCCCGCTGATCGCCCAGGCCTACGCCGACTTCAACGAGCGCATGGCCATCGAGCACCACTGGGACGTCCTGCGCGCTCTGCGCGAACGCAACGGCGCCGCCGCCCGCGAGGCGATCCACGCCGACCTGCTGGACGGCAGCGAGAAGATGCTGGAGTTCATCGCCCAGAGCGAGGCGCCGGAGCAGGAAGCGGGCTGACTGGCTTTATTGCAGGAGCTCGCTGCTACACCAAGAGCCGTAGGGCGAATAACCTGGAACAGGTTATCCGCCGGCTTCAATACGGCGGATAACGCTGGCGCGTTATGCGCCCTACCCAAGCAAAGTGGTCAGACCGCGCCATCCTTGCGCATCGCCGCGATGGCGGCTGCGTCGTAGCCCAGTCCGGAAAGCACTTCGTCGGTATGCTCGCCCAGTTTCGGGCCGATCCACTCGGCGCTTCCGGGGGTATCGGAGAGCTTGGGCACGATGCCGGGCATGCGGAAGGATTTGCCGTCCGGCAGCTTGGCGGAGAGGAACATCTCCCGCGCCAGGAATTGCGGGTCGCTGAACATGTCCTCGGCGGAGAAGATTCGGCTGGCCGGCACCTCCGCTTCGTTCAGCACCTTGAGCACGGTCTCCAGCGATGCGGAGCGCGCCCAGCGATCGATGATGCCGTAGAGCTCATCGCGACGGGCATCGCGGCCGTCGTTGCTGGCAAGCGTGGGGTCTTCGGCGAGGTCGGGGCGGCCGATGGCCGTCATGAAGCGGCGGAAGATGGCGTCGCCGTTGGCGGCGATCTGCACGTGCTTGCCGTCGGCCGTGGTGTGCACGGAGGAGGGCGTGATGCCAGGCATGATGTTGCCGGTGCGCTCGCGGATGAAACCGAACACGTCGAACTCCGGAACCATGGATTCCATCATGGCGAATACCGCTTCGTAGAGGGCCACGTCCACCACCTGGCCGGCGCCGCCGTTCACTTCGCGGTGGCGCAGTGCCATGAGCGCGCCGATCACGCCCCACAGCGCGGCGATGGAGTCGCCGATGGAAATGCCGGTGCGCACCGGCGGGCGGTCCTCGAAGCCGGTGATATAGCGCAGCCCGCCCATGGACTCGCCCACCGCGCCGAAGCCCGGCTGGTCCTTGTAGGGGCCGCTCTGGCCGAAGCCGGACAGGCGCACCATCACCAGCTTGGGGTTCAGCGCGTGGATCACTTCCCAGCCCAGGCCGAGCTTCTCCAGCACGCCGGGACGGAAGTTCTCGATCAGGATGTCGGCCTCGGCCAGCAGCTTCTTCAGCACCTCGCGGCCGGCTTCATGCTTGAGGTTCAGCGTCAGCGAACGCTTGTTGCGCGCCTGCACGAACCACCACAGCGACGTGCCTTCATAGAGCTTGCGCCATTTGCGCAGCGGGTCGCCGCCGTCCGGTGATTCGACCTTGATGACCTCGGCGCCGAACTCCGCGCAAAGGCGCGAGGCGAAGGGGCCGGCGATCAGGGTGCCCAGTTCGATGACCTTGAGGCCGGCGAGGGGTTTGGCGGTGCTGTTCATCGGTCTGTCCGATCAGAGAGGAATCGCCGGACTCTAACGCGTGCACGGCGCTTCGAACAGGCCGCCGGGCAGGCGTCTGGAAACGTCGCTTTGCGGCGGCCTTGAGCGCGCGTAGAGTAGCCACATTCAGATGCTTCTTACTTCAGCTCGCTCGGTTTCGCGCAGGTATGCCGTGATGCGTTCGTCTTCCTTCCAACAGCCCGATGGTCTGACGGCATTCTCCGGGGAATGCGAGCTGACGGGTGGCGAGGGGGCTGCATGACGTTGAACCTGCCGACGCTGGTTGTCGTCGACCTCTACGTACTGACTCTTGTCGGTGTGCTGATGGCATTCGCCTGGCACAGCGGTCGTCGCGATCACTCGCTGGGCTACATGAGCGTCGCGTTGCTGCTGGGTGCCATTGGCACCTTCCTGGCCACGTTGCGAGGCATGGGCATCGACTGGTTGCCGATCCTGCTCGGTAATGTGGTCCTGCACCTCTGTTCGGCAATGACCTGGACTTCCATGCGCGTCTTCACCGGACGCAAACCGCACTGGCCGTTGATCGGCGCAGGCGCGACATTCTGGGCGCTGCTGTGCCTGCTCCCGCCCTTCTACGAGTCCCTGGCTGCGCGCATCGCGGTCAGTACGGGGATCACCATCCTGTACTGCCTCGCGGCGATCAGCGAGCTGTGGCGGGACCGGCGCAAGCTCGAAGTCGAACTCAAGCCGACACTGGCGTTGTTGCTCTTGCATACCCTGGTCTATTCGGTACGCCTGGTGGTCGACCGCGGCATGCCGTTCGAGAGCGTGGCCAACAACGGCCAGGGTTCTGCTTTCTTCACCTTCCTGGTCTTCGAGACCATGCTGTTCGCCATCGGTATCGCCTTCGCCACCCTGGCGATGGTCAAGGAACGTGCCGAGCTGCAGTTCCGCAGTGCTGCCCTGAGCGACCCGCTGACCGGCGTGGGCAATCGCCGCGCCTTCATGGAGACCGGCGAGCGCCTGCTGCGCCTGTGCGCCGAGCGGGGCGAACAGGCCTCGCTGCTGCTCTGCGACCTGGACAACTTCAAGCGCCTCAACGACTCCTTCGGCCATCCCGCCGGCGACCGCGTGCTGGTGGAATTCAGTCGCATCACCGCCTCGCGGATGCGCAAGCACGACCAGTTCGCCCGCATCGGCGGGGAAGAGTTCGCCTGCCTGCTGGTGGGCGCCGATACCGAGGGCGCGTGCCAGGTGGCGGAGCGGGTGCGTCGGGAGTTCGCCGAGTTGCCGTTCATGGCCGAGGGCCAGCTCAGCGTAAGCATCGGCATTGCTACCAGCCGCGAGGCCGGCCACGACCTGCTGCGCCTGCTGTCCCTGGCTGACCAGGCGCTCTACGCCGCCAAGGCCAAGGGCCGCAACCGCATCGAACTGGCCGCGCCGGAGCCTGGAGCCGACCGACGTCCGCGCACTTGACCCACGGTGCCGGCGCTTTCGCGGTAGACTTGCCGCCTTCGAAAATTCGCCGGGAACGCCCATGGCCCTGTCCGCCACGCCCTACAAAGCCGATATCAGCCTGACCGACCTCGACCGTGGGGTCTACGAGACCCTGCGCTTCACCGTCGCCCGCCACCCCTCGGAAACCGAGGAGCGCCTGGCGGTGCGCCTGCTGGCCTACGTCATCTGGTACAGCGAGCAACTGGCTTTCGGCCGTGGGCTGTCGGACGTGGAAGAGCCCTCGCTGTGGGAAAAGAGCCTGGACGACCGCGTGCTGCACTGGATCGAAGTCGGCCAGCCGGATGCCGATCGCCTGACCTGGTGCTCGCGCCGCTGCGAGAAGCTGACCCTGGTCGCCTACGGCAACCTGCGCGTGTGGACCACCAAGGTGCTCGACAGCGTCCGCCACCTGAAGAACCTCAATGTCGTCGCCCTGCCTCAGGAAGCGCTGGAAGAAATCTCCCGCGACCTTCCGCGCTCGATCAACTGGACCGTGATGATCAGCGAAGGGACCCTCTTCGTCACCGACGAGCGCGGCCAGCACGAGCTGCAGGTGGAATGGCTGATGGGCGAGCGCTGATTTGCGCTAGCTGCGCGTCGGCCCGGCTGCGTTGTGAACAGGCGCAGGCCTGCTCATTTGCTGCAGCAAACTCCGCGGCCCACGCCTGTTCACGCCTTGCCGTGCTCTAGCTCGCAAGGTGCAAGACCAAGCAAAAAGGAATAGTTGGACTTCATGCGCATCGAATCCCGCCCCCTCCCGCCAACCCTGCCCGACCTGGGCGACCTGCCGCCGCTGCTGACCCGTCTCTACGCCGCCCGCGGCGTGCAGAGCGCGGCCGAGCTGGACAAGGGCCTGGCACGGTTGATCCCGTACCAGCAGCTCAAGGGCGTGGACGCGGCGGTGGAGCTGCTGGTCGATGCGCTGGAAAAGGGCCAGCGGATTCTCTACGTCGGCGACTTCGATGCCGATGGCGCCACCGCCAGCAGCGTCGGCGTGCTGGCGCTGCGCATGCTCGGTGCGGCCTGGGTCGATTACCTGGTGCCCAACCGCTTCGAGTACGGCTACGGCCTGACGCCGGAAATCGTCGCCGTGGCGTTGGAGAAGCGCCCGGAGCTGCTGGTGACCGTGGACAACGGCATCTCCAGCATCGACGGCGTCGCCGCCGCCAAGGCCGCCGGCCTGCGCGTGCTGGTCACCGACCACCACCTGCCGGGGCCGGAACTGCCCGCCGCCGACGCCATCGTCAACCCGAACCAGCCCGGCTGCGACTTCCCCAGCAAGGCCATGGCCGGTGTCGGCGTGATCTTCTACGTGATGCTCGCCCTGCGTGCCCGCCTGCGTGAACGCGGCTGGTTCGCTGCGTGCGGCATCGCCGAGCCGAACCTGGCTGAATTGCTCGACCTGGTGTCCCTGGGCAGCGTCGCCGACGTGGTGCCGCTGGACGCCAACAACCGCATCCTGGTCCATCAGGGCCTCGCGCGTATCCGTGCCGGCCGCGCGCGTCCGGGCCTGCGTGCGCTGCTGGAAGTGGCCGGGCGCGATTGCCGGCGCATCACCTCCACGGACCTCGGCTTCATCCTCGGCCCGCGGCTGAACGCTGCCGGGCGCCTGGACGACATGTCCCTGGGCATCGAACTGCTGCTCTGCGAAGACGAAAGCGTCGCCCGCGACATGGCGGTGCAGCTCGACCAGCTCAACCAGGATCGCAAGGCCATCGAGCAGGGCATGCAGCGCGAGGCGTTGGCCCAGCTCAAGGAACTGCCGGTGGAGGAGATGCCCTTCGGCCTGTGCCTGTTCGACCCGGAATGGCACCAGGGCGTGATCGGCATCCTTGCCTCGCGCCTGAAGGAGCGTTACCACCGGCCAACCATTGCCTTCGCCGATGCCGGCGACGGCACGCTCAAGGGCTCGGCGCGTTCGGTGCCGGGCTTCCATATCCGTGACGCGCTGGACGCCGTGGCCGCCCGTCATTCTGGGCTGATCAGCAAGTTCGGCGGCCACGCGATGGCGGCCGGCCTGTCGTTGCCGCAGGAGAATTTCGGTGCCTTCGCCGCTGCCTTCGACGCCGAAGTGCGCCGTCAGCTGGATGAAGAAGACCTCACCGGGCGCCTGCTCTCCGACGGCCAGCTGGGCGCCGAGGAGTTCCACCTGGAGCTGGCCCGCGCGCTGCGCCAGGCCGGCCCCTGGGGCCAGCATTTCCCGGAGCCACTGTTCCACGGCATCTTCCAGGTCGTTCAGCAGCGCGTGGTTGGCGAGCGGCACCTGAAGCTGGTGCTCAAGACCGAGTGCGGCTCGCTGCAGCTGGACGCCATCGCCTTCAACATCGACCGCGAAATCTGGCCCAACCCCACCGTGCGCTGGGCGGAAGTGGCCTACAAGCTCGACGTCAACGAGTTCCGTGGCAACGAGACGGTGCAGCTGATGGTGGCGCATATTGCGCCGCGCTGATCATGAGTACGGATTTTCGTCGACTGTAGGGCGAATAACCTGGAACAGGTTATCCGCAGCCCCCATCGTGGGGGATAACGCTGGCGCGTTATGCGCCCTGTCAAAGCTGCACACCTATTGCCCGTGGTTCGGCTTCGGTGACGGCGCGTAGGCGGCAGGCGTAGCCGCGGGTAAACTGGCGGCTAGCCCGCCTTCCGCCGATTCAGGAGCTGCCGTGTCCCAAGATCATTCCTCCCTGGCCGCGTTCGCGCTGGAAACTCCGGCGCCCCTGTATGCGCGGGTGAAGGAAATCATCCTGCAGCAGATCCGCAACGGCGTCTGGAAACCCAACTCCAAGCTGCCGTCGGAAAGCGAACTGTTCGCCCTGCTCGGTGTGAGCCGGATGACCATCAATCGCGCATTGCGCGAGCTGACCATCGAGGGCGTGCTGGTGCGCCTGCAGGGCGTGGGGACCTTCGTTGCCGAACAGAAGGGCCACGCGGCGCTCTTCGAGATCCATAACATCGCCGAGGAGATCGCCGCACGCGGGCATCAGCACCGCTGTGAAGTGGTGCTTCTGGAACCGCTGCCCGAGGGCGCGACCCTGGCGCTGCCGTTCGAGCTGGAAAACGTCCAGCGCATCTTTCACTCCGTTGTCGTGCACTACGAGAACGAAGTGCCGGTGCAACTGGAAGAGCGCTTCGTCAATGCCGAGGTAGCGCCGGAGTACCTGCAGCAGGACTTCACCCGTATCACCCCCTATGCCTACCTGATCCAGCTGGCGCCGCTGACCGAGGGTGAACATGTGGTCGAGGCGATCAACGCCGAAGCGGCCGACTGCAAGCTGCTGCGCATCAAGCGTGGCGACGCCTGCCTGCTGATTCGCCGCCGCACCTGGTCGGCGAAGGGGCAGGTGGGTGCTGCGCGACTGGTCTATCCGGGGTCGCGCTATCGCCTCGAAGGTCGTTTCGGGCAGTAGTCAGCTGTCATCCCGAGGGGGGCGGAAAATCCGCCCTGCTGTCTCCTGTGGTGCACCGTTTTGTTACCTCTGTGCACCGCGCTGTTACTTTTTCTCCTTCCTTTCTCGCCGCCTTCTCTCGCTGCTGGCCGTGGTGAGGGGCGTCGCCTGCCTGTGCATAAGATTTCTATCCATTTGAAATAAAACGACATTGTCGTCACGTGACTGTGCTCCCTGGGTACCGCCGGCCTATTTTGGCCCTCGCTTTGCATTAGCTTGTATATACAGGTTGATATAAGGTTTTACACATATCAGGTGACACTAGATGAGTACGGCAATGCCTGTTGCCCTCTATTCACCCGTTTCCGCCGCGCCGGACCGCCTTCCAGCGTGGCGCCACCCCTGCATCGAGGAAGTCCAGATGAGCTCCACCGGCCGTTACCGTGATACCGAAATCCGTGCCCCGCGCGGCACCCAACTGAACGCCAAAAGCTGGCTGACCGAAGCGCCGCTGCGCATGCTGATGAACAACCTCGACCCGGAAGTCGCCGAGAACCCSAAGGARCTGGTGGTGTACGGCGGCATCGGYCGCGCCGCGCGCAACTGGGAGTGCTAYGACAAGATCGTCGCCACCCTSAARGARCTGAATGAAGACGAGACCCTGCTGGTKCAGTCCGGCAAGCCGGTCGGYGTCTTCAAGACCCACGCCAAYGCCCCGCGCGTGYTGATCGCCAACTCCAACCTGGTGCCGCACTGGGCCAACTGGGAGCACTTCAACGARCTCGAYGCCAAGGGCCTGGCCATGTACGGCCAGATGACCGCCGGCTCGTGGATCTAYATCGGCAGCCAGGGCATCGTCCAGGGCACCTACGAAACCTTCGTCGARGCCGGCCGCCAGCATTACGACGGCAACCTGAAAGGCAAGTGGGTGCTCACCGCCGGYCTCGGCGGCATGGGCGGCGCCCAGCCRCTGGCCGCGACCCTGGCCGGCGCCTGCTCGCTGAACATCGAATGCCAGCAGAGCCGCATCGACTTCCGCCTCGCCAGCCGCTACGTCGACGAGCAGGCCAAGGACCTCGACGACGCCCTGGCGCGCATCGCCCART
Source organism: Pseudomonas sp. AU12215 (assembly GCF_001675465.2). Lineage (NCBI taxonomy): Bacteria > Pseudomonadati > Pseudomonadota > Gammaproteobacteria > Pseudomonadales > Pseudomonadaceae > Pseudomonas > Pseudomonas sp. AU12215. Next base: position 83,583 of record NZ_MACM02000184.1, on the reverse strand, counting down.
ACACCGCCGAAGGCAAGGCCATCTCCATCGCCCTGCTGGGCAACGCCGCGGAAATCCTCCCGGAGCTGATCCAGCGCGGCGTGCGCCCGGACATGGTGACCGACCAGACCTCCGCCCACGAYCCGCTCAACGGCTACCTGCCGGCCGGCTGGACCTGGGAGCAGTACCGCGACCGCGCGCAGACCGACCCGGCCGCCGTGGTCAAGGCCGCCAAGCAATCCATGGCCGTGCACGTCAAMGCCATGCTGGMRTTCCAGMAGCAGGGYGTGCCGACCTTCGACTACGGCAACAACATCCGCCAGATGGCCAAGGAAGAGGGCGTCGCCAACGCCTTCGACTTCCCCGGCTTYGTCCCGGCCTACATCCGCCCGCTGTTCTGCCGTGGCGTCGGTCCGTTCCGCTGGGCCGCGCTGTCCGGCGACGCCGAGGACATCTACAAGACCGAYGCCAAGGTCAAGGAACTGATCSCSGACGACGCCCACCTGCACAACTGGCTGGACATGGCCAAGCAGCGCATCAGCTTCCAGGGCCTGCCGGCGCGCATCTGCTGGGTCGGCCTGGGSCAGCGCGCCAARCTCGGCCTGGCGTTCAACGARATGGTCCGCCGYGGCGAGCTGAAGGCRCCSATCGTGATCGGCCGCGACCACCTCGACTCCGGYTCGGTGGCMAGCCCCAACCGCGAGACYGAAGCCATGCGCGAYGGCTCCGACGCCGTRTCCGACTGGCCGCTGCTCAACGCCCTGCTGAACACCGCCAGCGGCGCCACCTGGGTCTCGTTGCACCATGGCGGCGGGGTGGGCATGGGCTTCTCCCAGCACTCGGGGATGGTGATCGTCTGCGACGGCACCGACGAAGCTGCCGAGCGCATCGCCCGSGTGCTGACCAACGACCCAGGCACCGGCGTGATGCGCCATGCCGACGCGGGTTATCAGATCGCGATCGATTGCGCCAAGGAACAGGGCCTGAACCTGCCGATGATCACCGGCAAGTAATTCGGCGATAGCAAGCCAGGACCAGGGAGAGGGCCGCCGCACGGCGTGGTGCGGCGGCCAGGTCCGTAAAGCAGCAGTACATCGACAGACAAGAATTCCCTTCGGGAGAACAATAACGATGTCCCAGGCCAGTGATAGCTCCAAACCCCTGATCGAGGTGCGCTCGATCGACTACATCCCCGAGGCCGAGCGCCACGGCAAGCTCTACAGCCAGTTCACCCTATGGCTGGGCGCCAACCTGCAGATCACCGCCATCGTCACCGGCGCCCTGGCCGTGGTGCTGGGCGGCGACGTGTTCTGGTCGCTGATCGGCCTGCTCATCGGCCAACTGCTGGGCGGCGGCGTGATGGCGCTGCACGCCGCCCAAGGGCCCAAGCTCGGCCTGCCGCAGATGATCTCCAGCCGCGTGCAGTTCGGCGTCTACGGCGCGGCCATCCCGATCGTGCTGGTGTGCCTGATGTACCTGGGCTTCACCGCCACCGGCACGGTGCTTTCCGGCCAGGCGCTGGGCCAGCTGTTCGGCGTCAGCGACAGCGCCGGCATCCTGATGTTCGCCAGCGTCATCGTGCTGGTGACCGTGCTCGGCTACCGCGTCATCCACGTCATCGGTCGCATCGCCAGCGTCATCGGGGTGATCGCCTTCGTCTACCTGTTCAGCCGCCTGATGAGCCAGACCGACGTCAGCGCGTTGCTGCAGATCCGCCACTTCAGCTGGAGCAGCTTCCTGCTCGCGGTGTCCCTGGCCGCCTCCTGGCAGATTGCGTTCGGGCCGTATGTCGCGGACTACTCGCGCTACCTGCCGAGCAAGACGTCCTCGGTGAAAACCTTCCTCGCCGTGGGCGCGGGCTCGGTGATCGGTGCCCAGGTGGCGATGATCTTCGGCGTGTTCGCCGCGGCCGGGGCCAACGGGCAGTTCGCCGGCCATGAGGTGGCCTATATCGTCGGCCTGAGCGGCAGTGGCGCCGTTGCTGCGCTGCTGTACTTCAGCATCGCCTTCGGCAAGATCACCATCTCGACGCTGAACTCCTACGGCAGCTTCATGTGCATCGCCACCGTGATCAGCGGCTTCCGTGGCCACCTGGAAGTGAGCCGTGTGCAGCGCCTGGTGTTCGTCCTGCTGATCGTCGGCGCCGCGACCCTGATCGCGTTGCTCGGCCAGCATTCGTTCCTTGGCGCGTTCAAGTCCTTCATCCTCTTCCTGCTGGCCTTCTTCACCCCGTGGAGCGCGGTCAACCTGGTGGACTACTACTGCATCACCCGCGAGCACTACGACGTGCCGGCGCTGGCCGACCCCGATGGCCGCTACGGCCGCTGGAACATCCCCGGCATCAGCGTCTATGTGATCGGCGTGCTGGTGCAGTTGCCGTTCATTTCCACCAAGTTCTACACCGGCCCGATGGTGGACGCCCTGGGTGGCGTGGATATCTCCTGGATCATCGGCCTCGTGGTTCCGGCCGTTCTCTATTACCTGGTCGCCCGCCGCGTCACGCGGGCAGTACCGGACCGGCTGATCCTGCCGGCCCGCACCTGAACAGACCGGCCCGGCCGCGCGGCCACAAGCCTGCGCGGCCCTTGCACTGCCCAACCTCATTCACGTTTAGGAGCATCAGATGAACAACACCAAGAAGACGCTGCTGGGCCTGTTCCTGTCCGCCGGTCTGCTGGGCGGCACCATGACTTCGGCCCAGGCCGCCGGCTGGTGCGAGAGTGGCAAGCCGGTGAAATTCGCAGGGCTGAACTGGGAGAGCGGCATGCTGCTCACCGACCTCATGCAGATCATCCTGAAAAACGGCTACGGCTGCGAAACCGACAGCCTGCCGGGCAACTCCATCACCATGGAGCAGGCGCTGGCGAACAACGACATCCAGATTTTCAGCGAGGAATGGATTGGCCGCAGCGACGCCTGGAACAAGGCCGCCGCCGCGAACAAGGTGGTCGGCGTGGGCGCGCCCATCGTCGGCGCCACCGAGGGCTGGTACGTACCGCGCTTCGTGATCGAGGGCGACAAGGCGCGCAACATCGAAGCCAAGGCGCCGAATCTCAAGGCCGTCACTGACCTGGCGCAGTACGCCGAGGTCTTCCGCGACCCGGAAGAGCCGGGCAAGGGCCGCTTCTACAACTGCCCGGCCGGCTGGACCTGCGAGCTGGAAAACTCCGAGATGCTGAAAAAGTACGGCCTCGAGGACAAGTTCACCAACTTCCGCCCCGGCACCGGCCCGGCCCTGGATGCCGCCGTATTGTCGAGCTACAAGCGCAAGGAGCCTATTCTCTTCTACTACTGGTCGCCGACGCCGCTGATGGGCCAGGCCGACCTGGTGAAGCTGGATGAGCCGGGCGTAAACAAGGACGTGAAGATCCAGGTCGGCCTGTCCAGGGCCTTCCACGACCAGGCCCCGGAACTGGTCGCCGTGCTGGAAAAGGTCAACCTGCCCATCGACCTGCTGAACCAGAACCTGGCGAAGATGGCCAAGGAGAAACTCACCTCCGAGCAACTGGCCAAGGCCTTCCTCAAGGAACACCCGGAAGTGTGGACCACCTGGGTCAGCGAGGACGCTGCGAAGAAGGTCCAGGCCGCGCTCTGACGCCGCCGAATCCGGGGAGGCGCTGCTTCCCCGGTGATGCCCACTCCTGACGAGTACGTGCCATGTTTCCCGAACGCTTCACCTTCTCCATCGCCGACTGGGTCAACGGTTGGGTCGATGCCCTGGTTACCAATTACGGCGACGTGTTCCGCCACATCTCCGACACCCTGCTGTGGGCCATCGTCAACCTGGAGAGCGTGCTGCGCGCGACGCCCTGGTGGCTGATGCTGGCCATCGTCGCCGGCATCGCCTGGCACGCCACCCGGCGCATCCTGCCGACCGTGGTGATCGTCGGGCTGCTGTTCCTGGTGGGCGCCGTGGGCCTGTGGGACAAGCTGATGCAGACCCTGGCGCTGATGATGGTTGCGACGATCATCTCGGTGCTGATCGGCATCCCGCTGGGTATCCTTGCCGCACGCAGCGACCGCTTCCGGGCGATCCTGCTGCCGCTGCTGGACATCATGCAGACCATGCCCAGCTTCGTGTACCTGATCCCGGTGCTGATGCTGTTCGGCCTGGGCAAGGTGCCGGCGATCTTCGCCACGGTGATCTACGCCGCGCCGCCGCTGATCCGCCTCACCGACCTGGGCATCCGCCAGGTCGACCGCGAAGTGATGGAGGCCATCACCGCCTTCGGCGCCAACCGCCGCCAGCAACTGTTCGGCGTGCAGCTGCCGCTGGCGCTGCCGAGCATCATGGCCGGCATCAACCAGACCACCATGATGGCCCTGTCGATGGTGGTCATCGCCTCGATGATCGGCGCCCGTGGTCTGGGCGAGGACGTGCTGGTGGGCATCCAGACCCTCAACGTCGGCAAGGGCCTGGAGGCGGGTCTCGCCATCGTCATCCTTGCCGTGGTCATCGACCGCATCACCCAGGCTTACGGCCGCTCGCGCCACCATGAGGCCAGCAAATGAGCAAGATCCAGGTCAAGAACGTCTACAAGATCTTCGGCGCCAAGGCCGATGCGGCCCTGGCGATGATCCGCCAGGGCAAGAGCAAGGCCGAAGTCCTCGCCGCCACCGACTGCGTGGTCGGGGTGAACGACCTGTCGCTGTCCATCGAGGCCGGGGAAATCTTCGTCATCATGGGCCTCTCCGGTTCCGGCAAGTCGACCCTGGTGCGCCACTTCAACCGTCTGATCGACCCCACCAGCGGGCAGATCCTGGTCGACGGTGAGGACGTGCTCGGCTACGACGCTGCCGCGCTGGAAAACTTCCGCCGGCGCAAGATCAGCATGGTGTTCCAGAGCTTCGGTCTGCTGCCGCACAAGAGCGTGCTCGACAACGTCGCCTACGGCCTGAAGATCCGTGGCGAGAGCAAGGCATTGTGCCAGGAACGCGCGCTGCACTGGATCAACACCGTGGGCCTGAAGGGCTATGAAAAGTCCTACCCGCACCAGCTCTCCGGCGGCATGCGCCAGCGCGTCGGCCTGGCCCGCGCCCTGGCGGCGGACACCGACATCATCCTCATGGACGAAGCCTTCAGCGCCCTCGACCCGCTGATCCGCGCGGACATGCAGGACCAGTTGCTGGAGCTGCAGAAAACCCTGCACAAGACCATCGTCTTCATCACCCACGACCTCGACGAAGCGGTGCGCATCGGCAACCGCATCGCCATCCTCAAGGACGGCCAGCTGATCCAGGTCGGTGCGCCCAGCGACATCCTGCACAAGCCTGCCGACGAATACGTCGACCGCTTCGTCCAGCGCCGTGTCGCTGCTATCTAACGTCATTCACCGGCGGGGAAGGGGGCTTCCCCGCCTACAGGAGTTCCGCATGTCGTCCGCTTCCCCCATTACCATCGGCAACGGCCCAGTGCGCTGGCAGGATCTGGTCGCGGTGGCGCGCCACGGCGCGCGGCTGCAACTGTCGGCGGCCGCCTGGGCGCGCATCGACAACGCCCACGGTATCGTCGAGCGCATCGTCAGCCGGGGGGAACGGGCCTATGGCATCAGTACCGGGCTGGGCGCGCTGTGCAACGTGGTGCTGCAGGGCGAGCAACTGGCGCAGCTGTCGCGCAACACATTGCTCAGCCATGCCTGCGGTGTCGGCGAACCGCTGAAGGATGAGCAGACCCGCGCGATTATTTGCGCGGCCATCACCAACTACAGCCACGGCAAATCCGGCCTGCACCGCCGCGTGGTGGAAGCGCTGGTCGCGCTGCTCAACCATGGCATCACCCCGCGCGTGCCGTCGCAGGGTTCGGTCGGTTACCTGACCCACATGGCCCACGTCGGCGTGGCGCTGCTGGGCATTGGTGACGTGAGCTATCGCGGTGAAGTCGTCCCGGCCTTCCAGGCCCTGGCCGCCGAAGGTCTGGAGCCGGTGCAGCTGGGCGCCAAGGACGGGCTCTGTCTGGTCAATGGCACGCCCTGCATGACCGGCCTGAGCTGCCTCGCCCTCGACGACGCGACGCGCCTGACGCAATGGGCCGACGTGATCGGCGCCATGAGCTTCGAAGCCCTGCGCGGGCAGATCGACGCCTTCGACGCCGAGATCATCGCGCTCAAGCCGCACCCGGGCATGCAGAAGGTCGGTGCCAACCTGCGCGCGCTGCTCGAAGGCAGCGAAGTGATCGCCAGCAGCAAGGGTGTCCGCACCCAGGACGCGCTGAGCATCCGTTCCATGCCGCAGATCCACGGCGCCTGCCGCGATCAGCTGGAACACGCGGCGAAGCAGATCGAGACCGAACTCAACTCCGCCACCGACAACCCGCTGGTGCTGGGTACGCCGGACGATTACCGCGTGGTGTCCCAGGCCAACCCCCACGGCGAATCCGTGGCCATGGCCGCCGACCTGCTGGCGATTGCCGTGGCTGAATTGGGTGGGGTATCCGAACGCCGCCTGGACCGTCTGATCAACCCGCTGGTCAGCGGCCTGCCGGCTTTCCTGGTCAGCCAGCCGGGCGTCAACTCGGGGATGATGATCGTGCAATACGTCGCCGCCTCCCTGGCCGGCGAGAACCGCCAGCTGGCGCAGCCGGCGGTGGTGGACAACTTCGTCACCTCCGGCCTGCAGGAAGACCACCTGAGCCTGGGCACCAGCGCCGCGCTCAAGCTCGGCCGCGCCATCGACAATACCCGGCGCATCTTCGCCATCGAATACCTGCTGGCTGCCCAGGCCTTTGAATTCCTCAAGCCGCAGCGTTTCGGCGCCGGCACCGACTGTGCCTGGAGCCTGCTGCGCGAGCAGGTACCGGCCTATGACAGCGACCGCTGGCTGGCGCCGGACATCGACCGTGCCACCGCACTGCTGGCCGACCCGGCAGCACTGGAAAGCGTCGGCGCGAGCATCGGGAGACTGCAATGAAACACCTCTGGCACCACTGCCACGCGGCAACCATGAAAGATGGCCGCTACGCCATCATCGAAGACGCCGCGATCATCACCGAGGGTGAACGCATCAGCTGGATCGGTCCGCGTGCCGAGCTGCCCGAGCGCCCGGTACAGAGCACCGACCTGGGCGGCGCCTGGGTCACGCCCGGCTTCATCGACTGCCACACCCACCTGGTGTTCGGCGGCGATCGCAGCGGCGAGTTCGAGCAGCGCCTGAACGGCGTCAGCTACGCGGACATCGCGGCGGCCGGCGGCGGCATCGCCAGCACCGTGCGCGCCACCCGCGAGGCCAGCGAGGAGGAACTGCTGGCCAGCGCCATCAAGCGTGCCCGCCCACTGTTGGCCGACGGCGTGACCGTGCTGGAAGTGAAGTCCGGCTACGGCCTGGATCTGGACAGCGAACGGCGCATGCTGCGCGTGGCCCGCCGTCTGGAGCAGGAGTTGCCAGTGACGGTGCGTACCACCTGTCTGTCCGCCCACGCCCTGCCGCCGGAGTATGCCGGGCGCGCCGACGAGTACATCGAGCAGGTCTGCACCCGCATCCTCCCGGCGCTGGCCGAAGAGGGGCTGGTGGACGCGGTGGATGCCTTCTGTGAGCACCTAGCATTCTCTCCGGCGCAAGTCGAACGGGTGTTCCAGGCCGCCCGGCGCCTGGGCCTGCCGGTCAAACTGCACGCCGAGCAATTGTCCTCGCTGCATGGTTCCAGTCTTGCGGCGCGTTACGGCGCGCTATCCGCCGACCACCTGGAATTCATGGACGAGAGCGACGCCATGGCCATGGCCGAAGCGGGCACCGTTGCCGTGCTGCTGCCGGGCGCCTTCTTCGTCCTGCGCGAAACCCAGCTGCCGCCGATGGACGCCCTGCGCAAGCACGGCGTGAACATCGCCATCGCCAGCGACCTCAACCCCGGCACCTCGCCAGCGCTGTCGCTGCGCCTGATGCTGAATATGGCCTGCACCGCTTTCCGCCTGACCCCGGAGGAAGCGCTGGCCGGTGTCACCCTCAACGCCGCGCGGGCGCTGGGCATGGCCGACAGCCACGGCAGCCTGGAAGCGGGCAAGGTCGCCGATTTCATCGCCTGGGACATCCAGCGCCCCGCCGAACTGGCCTACTGGCTCGGTGGCGACCTGCCCAAGCGCATCATTCGTCACGGCGAAGAGTTGTGAAACCGCAAGTTCAAAAGCCCCTCACCCTAACCCTGGCTGCGCGCCCCGCTCCTCAAGCGGGAGAGGGGACTGTTCGGTGCAGGATGACGCTTTGCTGTAGGCCGGTACGGACGGCCCGCTCTCCCCCTGGGAGAGGGCTGGGGTGAGGGGGAAGCATTGGCACAGACTTTCAGCACGAAAATGAACTCATCTCGCTGGGTGTGGAGATAACTACCCATGAATAACGTTCTCGAATTCAAACGCGGCCGCGTGCCACTGCTCATCAGCATGCCGCACCCCGGCCTGCGCCTGACCCCGGCCGTGGAAGCCGGTCTGGTCGACGAGGCCCGTGAGCTGGCCGACACCGACTGGCACATCCCGCAGCTTTATGCCTTCGCCGAAGAACTGGGTGCCAGCACCCTGGCCGCCGGCTACTCGCGCTATGTCATCGACCTCAATCGCCCGGCCGACGACAAGCCGCTGTACAGCACGGCCACCACCGGCCTCTACCCGGACACCCTGTTCGACGGCCGCCCGCTGTTCAAGGAAGGGCAGGCGCCTTCCGCGGAAGAGCGTGCGCGTTACCTCAAGGAAGTCTGGACGCCGTATCACCAGACCCTGGCCGGCGAACTCGCACGGCTGAAGGCAGAATTCGGCTACGCGCTGCTGTGGGATGCCCACTCGATCGCCTCGGTCATCCCGCACCTGTTCGACGGCAAGTTGCCGGACTTCAACATCGGCACCAACAGCGGCGCCAGCTGCGACGCGCAACTGGCCGAGCGACTGGTGGCGGTGTGCGCCGACGCGCCGGCCTATCGCCACATCCTCAACGGCCGCTTCAAGGGCGGCCACATCACCCGCCACTACGGCCAGCCGCAGGACAACGTGCATGCGGTGCAGCTGGAACTCGCGCAGTGCAACTACATGGATGAGCACGCACCCTTCGGCTACCGCGAAGACCTCGCCGCACCGACCGCCCAGGTACTCCGGCGCATGCTGGAAACCTTCATCGCCTGGGGCCGCGAGCACTACGGCCGGTAAGTTTTTACACAGCCTCCTGCCGCGCCGGGGCTTGTCGGCGCGGCGCCGCTGGACCACGCATCCCGGCGGCGCTTCCCCGGTGTGACAGGGGGCTGTCTTTTCTTCCCGAAACTGCTTCAGCGAAAGCGAACGATGCGCGAATCGGAGTAATAGAATTCATTTCGGCTATCGCCCTGGCGGAATACCAGGCCGTAGTCTTCCAGGAAGTATCGGGTATCGATGCGCTTGTATTTGTCGTCGACTACCGAGCAATGAATCTCTTTGGCGCTGCCGGATAGTTGGGGATTCAGCTCGGCTGCGGACAACTCGCGGATCACCTCGCAGCGCGTTTCCTGGGTGTCTCGGGTCTGGCCGATGATGCTGAAGTTCTCTTTTCGAGTGAGCCGGTAGCTGAGCTTTTCACCCACAGGCATCTGTTTCCAGTTGCCTTCCAATTCCAGCTTTTCTACCTCACAGGTGCCCTGCGCCTTGCTGTAGTGGGTCACGCTGCTGAGCTCCAGCATGCCCATGAAACTGGTGTCCTGCGAGACGTAGCCCGTGCCCTGCCGCTTGATGTGCAGCAGGCCGGGAGTATCGCCCGGCTGGAACCAGAACTCCTCAATCAATGGCTTGGTTTCTCCCTTGAAGGTCGAGGTGCCTTCGGTGCGTAGGTAGGACAGAGATTTTCGAGGCGCATCGAAGCCCAGGGAGGTCACGTAGCGAGCGACTCCGGCATCCAGCGCAGGTTGGTTTTCCAGATCAGGGGCGGGCTTGTCGCGATTCTCCGCCCGCGCCAGCGCGGACAGTTGTTCGTGCGGCTTGCAGGCAGCTTGCAGGATGGCGAGGTAGTCGGCTGAGGCGGAGCTGAAGGTGCGCGCGCTGGGGGAGGCCTCGATGCGGCCATCCGTGACTCGCTGGCGCGGATCCAGGTCGTAGCCAGTCAGCCAGGTGTAAGTGTTACGGCCGCAATTGACTTGCAGTTGCTCGACCTTGCTGCCGTAAGGCGCTTGGTAGGGCGCATCGTAGGCCAGCGACGGGTAGTCGAATGCAGCCCAGAGCTTCAGGCTCCCGTCGGGCTGTGGTTCCAGGCTGGCGATGTCCAGCAGGACATGTCCGTCGTTGCCGCTTTCGAAGTTCGCCAGTTTGCGCCAGTCCGGGTTCTGAGCGCAGGCCTGAACCACCTGCGGCAAGCTACGCAGTGTTCTGGCGGTGTCACTCGTCAGCGGGATGGGTTCGCGATATTGCGACTGGCCCACAGCGTACATGCGACCGGGAGTGTCGACATATAACCAGTTGGCGCTCTCAGCCGAGCAACTTACCTGAAGCTGCAGCAGGCCGCGTGGAAGGCGCAGGGCGAGGGCGGCTTCGTTGCCGGCGCGCAGGACGCTGTTTTCCACAACGTTGCCGGCGCTGGCGGTATTGGTCACCAGCTTGTCGAGGGCTTGCGTGGGATTCTTTCCGGTGGCGGTTTGCGTGGCGCAGGCGCCAAGCGAGAGCAGAAACGGAGCAAGGAGAAGTGGGCGAAGCAATGTCATGACGAGTCCTTTCAGATCAAAACCAATCCCTTCGGGGCGCGGAAGATTCGGGTATTTCCCCTCGTTTGACAATGACGCGTAGCAATCAGGCGCAGCAGACTTCGCGGACCTTGCTTCAATCCTCGGTCTGGAGATCGGCCAACTGCATCTCGGCATGTCGCACCAGCATCTCCAGCAGCAGGGCCTGGGTGTGCGGCGGGGTCTCGTCGGCTCGGGTCAGGGCGTAGAGCGTGACCTTCACCGGAGGTGACAGCGGGCGCAGTGCGGTGAGTCTTTCGTCCGCGCCCAGTGCCGTGAAGGGGTCGACCAGCGCCAATCCTGTTCCTGCCTCCACCAGCGTGCGCGCCAGTGCATAGGTCTGTACTGAAATGCGCACGCGCGGCGGTGGTTCGACGTTCGCCAGGTAGCTTTCCAGCCGCGCCGACAGCGGGTCGGAGGTGGACAGCCCGATCATCGGCTCGCCGGCCAGTTCGTCCAGCGTCAGCGCCTTGCCCAAACGGTCTTCCGGCCAGTGCGCGCGTGGTGCCAGGGCTACCAGCGGGCCGCTGGCGATGACCTGCGAGCGCAGGCCGGGGTGGTCGGTCTGCTGCAGGGTGAGGGCGAGGTCGAGCTCGCGCATCAGCAGGTTCTGGATCAGTTCGCGGGAATGCTGGGTGGCCAGTTCGCAACTGCTTTGCGGGTAGCGGTCGGTCCATTCGCGGATCACCGGCGGCAGCAGCGACAGCGCCAGGGCCGGCGTGGCGCCCACGCGCAGGCGGTTCTCCGGCTGGCCGCGCAGGCTCTGCGCCAGGCGGCGCACGCCCTGCAGGCTTTCCGTGACCTTGGCGACTTCGCGCTCCAGCTCCAGCGCCTCGGGGGTCGCCTGCAGTTTGCCGCGCACGCGCAGGAATAGCGGGAAGCCCAACTGCTGCTCGGCGTGCTGCAGCACCTTGGTCACTGCCGGCTGGGAGACGTGCAGCAATTGCGCGGCGCCGCTGACCGAGCCGGTTTCGCGGATGGCCTGGAACACTTCGATATGGCGCAGGCGCATGGCTTGCCTCCGTCAGCGGATTCGCCAAGGTATAACCCTGGTTTATGGGTTGCCCATGTTTATTCATTGTTCGCCGCCTGTCATCCGGTCCTAAGGTCGGAGCCTGGAATGGATGGACAGTGAGACGGCAATGGCACAGCGGATTTGCATCATCGGCGCGGGCGTGGTCGGGCTGGCTACGGCGCAGGCGCTGGTCCAGGAGAGCTTCGACGTCACTGTGCTGGAAGCACGGGATGCGGGCGGGCTGGAAACCAGTTTCGCCAACGGCGGCCAGCTGTCCTACCGCTACGTGGCGCCCCTGGCCGATGCCGGCGTACCGCAGCAGGCACTGGGCTGGCTGCTGCGCGGCGACTCGCCGCTGCGCCTGCGCCCGCGTCTGGATCCGGCGCAGTGGCGCTGGCTGATGGAATTCACGGCGGCCTGTCGGCGCTCGGTGAACCAGGCCAATGCGAAACATTTACTGCGCCTCGCGCTGTTCAGCCAGAGCACGCTGGCGCAGTGGCGGGAGGATGGGCTGGACGGCTTCGACTGGCGGCGCAACGGCAAGCTGGTGGCCTTCCGCGATGAAGGCAGCTTCCGCAGTGCGCGGCAGACCCTATCCGATCCTTCAGCGCAATTCGTGCTCTCGGCGCAGCAGTGCCGCGGGCTGGACCCGGCGCTGGCGAGTGCGCCCTTCGTCGGTGGCATCCATACGCCGGACGAGGAGGTCGCCGATTGCTTCCTGTTCTGCCAGCGGCTCGCCGAGCGACTTCAGGCATCGGGACGTTGCCGGCTGGTGTATGCCCGCCCGGCTTCCCGGCTGATGATTCGCAATGGCGTCGTGATCGGTGTGGAGGCGGGCGGCGAGACCTTCGAGGCCGATCACGTGGTCCTCGCCGCCGGCTACCGCAGCGCGGCGCTGCTGCCGGGTAGACCGCGCCTGCCGCTCTATCCGCTGAAGGGCTACAGCCTGACCGCGCCAATCCGCGCCGAGGACCACGCGCTGGAGGTGAGCCTCACCGACTACGACCGCAAGGTGGTCTATGCACGCCTCGGCGAACGTCTGCGCATCGCTGCCATGGTCGATATCGTCGGCTTCGACCCGCGCCTGGAACCCAGGCGACTGGCGCTGATCCGGCAGCAGGCGGCGGATACGCTGCCGGACGCCTGTGACTACAGCGCCGCCATCGAATGGGCCGGCATGCGTCCGGCCACGCCCACCGGCGTGCCGCTGGTGGGGGCCTGCGGGCCGCGTGGCCTCTGGCTGAATCTCGGCCACGGCGCGCTGGGCTTCACCCTCGCCTGTGGCAGTGCGCAACTGATCGCCGCACAGATCGCCGGGCGTCACCCGGATATCGACACGACCGGCCTGACGCCCGCGCGGCTGGCCGGCTGATTTCTTCGAATGGGGAGACACACCATGCAACTCACACGCATCGCCACCAACGATCGCCTTTCCGGCGCTATGGTCTTCGGCTCGCTGGTGTTCCTGTCCGGGCAGGTACCTGGGCAGGCCACCGACATCCAGGGCCAGACCCGCGAAGTGCTGGCGAAGATCGACGCGCTGCTGGCCGAAGCCGGCACCGGGAAGGCGGACATCCTCAGCGCGACCATCTACCTCAAGGACATCGCCGCCGATTTCGAGGCCATGAACGGCATCTGGTCCGGCTGGCTGCCGGAAGGCTGCGCACCGACCCGCACCACGGTGCAGGCGCTGCTGGCGCGGCCGCAGGTGCTGGTGGAAATCACCGTGATTGCCGCGCGGCCCTGACCCCTAACCCGACTCACAACAACAAGAAGGATCGCACCCATGAAACGACTTGCACTGGGAATGCTGGCGGCGTCCAGCCTGGTCTGCGCGCTGGCGCAGGCCAACGAGGCACTGGACGGCACGCTGAAGAAAGTCGCCGAGCGCGGCACGATAACCCTGGGTTATCGCGACGCCTCGGTACCGTTCTCCTACCTGGGCGATAACAGCGGGCAGCCCATGGGTTACTCGGTGGACCTGGCCGGCAAGGTGGTCGAGCGCATCCGGCAGAAGCTCGGCAAGCCCGATCTCAAGGTGAAGTACAACCTGGTGACCTCGCAGACGCGCATTCCGCTGGTGCAGAACGGCACGGTGGACCTGGAGTGCGGTTCCACCGGTGTCACCGCCGAGCGCATGAAGCAGGTCGCCTTCTCCTACGGCTTCATCTATGTGAAAGGCCAGTTGCTGACCGCCAAGGACAGCGGCATCCAGGGCTTCGCCGACCTCAAGGGCAAGAACGTGGTGACCACCGCCGGCACCACCAACGAGCGCTACCTGAAGGCCTATAACGCCGAGCACAAGCTGGGCATGAACGTGGTCAGCGCCAAGGACCACGGCGAAGCCTTCCTCATGCTGCAGTCGGGTCGCGCGGTGGCCTTCTACATGGATGATGCGCTGCTCTACGGCGAGAAGGCCAAGGCCCGCGACCCGCACCAGTGGGTGGTGGTGGGCGAGCCGCAATCGCGAGAAATCTACGCCTGCATGGTGCGCCGCGACGATCCGCAGTTCCTCGCCCTGGTCAACCAGACGCTGGCCGAGCTGTATTCCTCCGGCGAGATCAAGGGCATCTACCAGCGCTGGTTCGAGCAGCCGATCCCGCCGAAGAACCTCAACCTGGAATTCCCCATGACCGCCGAGCTGCAGGCGATCATTGCCAAGCCCACCAGCGAACCGGTGCAGTAATCCTAGCGCTGCAGGCCGAGGTGGCGGATCAGCGGTTGCGCCTCGGCCAGGCGCTCCCAGACATCGTCGAGCAATTCGGCGGGGTAGTAGGAGGGCAGGCGCGGCAGCTCGCGGCGCGGCACCCAGGCGACTTCGCGGATATCGAACTCGTCGCCACCCAGGCCGCGCAGGTTGTCCAGGTTGACCCGGCCGTCCCAGGCATCCACGCGGTAGAACAGCTCCATGTGGAAGCGCCCGGCCAGCGGCTCGGCGAACTCGCGCACGTAGACCAGCGGGCCGACCTCCACCGCCAGCCCGGTTTCCTCCCGGCACTCGCGGCGCACGGTGTCGCGGGTGCACTCGTCCTTGTCCGACTCGAAGCCACCGCCCGGTGGAATCCAGTATTCGTCGCCGGCGACTGCATGACGCACCAGCAGGATTTCGTCGTTGCTGACCAGCAGCCCGGCGGCGCGAATGCGGTGTTGCAAGGGGGAAGTCATTGCCAGTCGAGCCTCGCCAGTTTCCATTCCGATCCTTCGCGCCACCACTCCAGCCTGACCGAGTAATGCCCGGCGCTATCAGGGAGGAGGTTCTCGGCGCCGGTGAGGGCGACCTGCGCGTCGGTATGGCCGCGGTTGGCGTAGGTCGGGTCGATCCTGCTCTCGCTGCTGAGCAGGATCACCTTGACCTGCTGGTGCCGCAGGAACATCAGCGTCATGGTGCGCCTGGCCCAGTCGCGATCGAACTCGCCATTGGCGCGGAAGTCGCCAGCCAGCTGATCGATCACGGCCCCGCTATTCTTGGCTTCGAGGTTGTCCTGCAACTGCTTCACGGCGGCGTCCAGCTGTGCGCGCGGGTCGTCGCGATCACAGCCGGCCAAGGCGAGCATCAGCAGGAAAAGAGAAAGAAACAACTTCCGTGGCATGGCTCACTAACTCCCTTATGGGTTTTTCGCTGGCCCGAGTATCATGCCCGACACCGTGGGGGCCGAAGACTTTCGATGGAAGTCGCGCTGCGGCAACGCGACTTTCTATAAGGTGGCGACAGGCCCTAGGATGGTTACTGGTCCGGGAGCGACCGTACGCACTGATCCAGGAGCGAGCCATGCAAACTTTGTATCCGGAAATCAAGCCTTACGCCCGCCATGAACTGGCCGTCGATGAGCCGCACGTCCTCTATGTGGACGAGAGCGGTACGCCCGACGGACTGCCGGTTCTGTTCATCCATGGTGGCCCGGGCTCCGGTTGCGATGCCATGTCGCGGCGCTTCTTCGACCCCAATATCTACCGCATCGTCACCTTCGACCAGCGCGGCTGCGGCCGCTCCACGCCTTACGCCAGCCTGGAGAACAACACCACCTGGCATCTGGTGCAGGACATCGAGCGCATCCGCGAGCACCTGGGCATCGACAAGTGGGTGCTGTTCGGCGGTTCCTGGGGCTCCACCCTTTCGCTGGCCTACGCCCAGACCCATCCCGAGCGCGTGCTGGCGCTGATCGTACGCGGCATCTTCCTCTGCCGTCCGCAGGAAATCCGCTGGTTCTACCAGGAGGGCGCAAGCCGCCTGTTCCCGGATTACTGGGAAGACTACCTGGCGCCGATTCCCGCCGACGAGCACGACGACCTGCTGCACGCCTTCCATCGCCGCCTGACCGGCCCCGACCAGATCGCCCAGATGCACGCCGCGCGCGCCTGGTCCACCTGGGAAGGCCGGACCGCCACGCTGCGGCCGAACCCGGCGGTGGTGGATCGCTTCGCCGACCCGCACCGCTCGCTGTCCATCGCCCGCATCGAGAACCACTATTTCGTCAACGACGGCTTCCTCGAGCCGGACCAGCTGCTGCGCGACATGCACAAGATCGCCCACCTGCCGGGGGTGATCGTTCACGGCCGCTACGACGTGGTCTGCCCGCTCGACAATGCCTGGGCGCTGCACAAGGCCTGGCCCAACAGCGAGTTGCAGATCGTCCGCGACGCCGGCCACGTGGCCGGCGAGCCGGGCATCACCGATGCGCTGATCCGCGCCACCAATGAAATCGGCCGCCGCCTGCTGAACCTGCCGCCGGAGGCTGAATGAAGGGTTTGATCCAGCGGGTGCGAGGCGCCCGCGTCGAGGTTGACGGCGAAATCGTCGGCGCTATCGACCATGGGCTGCTGGCTCTGGTAGGGGTCGAACCCCAGGACGACGAAGACTCGGTCAACCGTTTGCTGCACAAGCTGCTTAACTATCGAGTGTTTGGCGACGATGAAGGTAAAATGAACCTTTCATTGAGCGATGTCGGCGGCGGCCTGCTGCTGGTTTCGCAGTTCACCCTGGCCGCAGACACCCGCAAGGGCCTGCGACCGAGCTTTTCCAGCGCGGCGCCTCCTGCAAGGGGCGCCGCGTTGTTCGATCTACTCGTGGAACAGGCGCGAGAGCGTCATCCGCTGGTCGCCACTGGCCGTTTTGGCGCCAACATGCAGGTCCACCTGGTCAATGACGGGCCGGTGACCTTTCTACTGGAGGCTTGAACGCGCGGCAGCTTGTCATATCGCCGTGGGATGATGGTTAGGGCTTATGCATCTAGAACAATGCGCCTCCGGGAGCCGGAAGTACCCGTGGAAAAAAGCGGGGAATCATTCAGGCTCACCGGGGTCGGAATTCAATCGCCGGCAATTTGGCATCGCCTTTGCTGGCTTTAATCGTTTTGTGTTCACGGACGAGGGGGACTCGTGATTTTCCGTTCCGTTCAACAACCGCTTTCGCGCCACATCCTTCGCGGACTGGTCGGCTCCGCCCTGTTGGCGTTGAGCGCTACCCATGCCTGGGCCTTCAATCTCGACGACGTTGGCGAACAGGCCAAGGCGCTGGCTGCTGAGAAGTACAGCGCACCGACGAGCAACCTGCCATCGGAATTCAGCGAAATGAAGTTCGCCGATTACCAGCAGATTCGCTTCCGTAACGAGAAGGCCTACTGGGCCGACGAGAAGACCCCCTTCAAGATCAGCTTCTATCACCAGGGCATGCACTTCGACACCCCGGTGAAGATCAACGAAGTCACGGCGACCGACGTCAAGGAGATCAAGTACGATCCCTCCCGTTTCGACTTCGGTTCGCTGAAGTTCGACGCCAATGCGACCAAGGATCTGGGTTACGCCGGCTTCCGCCTGCTGTACCCGATCAACTCGCCGGACAAGCAGGACGAGATCGCCACCTTCCTGGGGGCGAGCTACTTCCGCATCATCGGCAAGGACCAGTGGTGGGGCCTCTCCGCCCGTGGCCTGGCGCTGGATACCGCGCTGCCATCGGGTGAGGAATTCCCGCGCTTCCGCGAGTTCTGGATCGAGAAGCCCAAGCCCAAGGACAAGCACCTGGTGATCTTCGCGCTGCTGGATTCGCCCCGCGCGACCGGCGCTTACCGCTTCACCATTCGTCCGGGCAACGACACCGTGGTCGATGTGAAGGCCCGCGTGTATTTGCGCGACAAGGTGAGCAAGCTGGGCCTGGCGCCCCTGACCAGCATGTTCCTGTTCGGCTCCAACCAGCCGTCCGCCGAGCACAACTTCCGCCCGGAACTGCATGACTCCACCGGTCTGCAGATCCACGCCGGCAACGACGAGTGGATCTGGCGTCCGCTGAACAACCCCAAACACCTGTCCGTCAGCGCCTACAGCGTCGAGAACCCGAAAGGATTCGGCCTGCTGCAGCGCGGCCGCGAGTTCTCCCGCTACGAAGACCTCGACGACCGCTACGACCTGCGTCCGTCCGCCTGGGTCGAGCCGCAGGGCGACTGGGGCAAGGGCACCATCGAGCTGGTGGAAATCCCGACCCCGGATGAGACCAACGACAACATCGTCGCCTTCTGGAATCCGGAGAAGCGCCCGGAAGCCGGCGAGCCGCTGGACTTCGCCTACCGCATGCGCTGGACCAAGGATGAGGACGCGCTGCACGACGCGAAGAACGCCTGGGTCATGCAGACCCTGCGCTCGGTCGGCGACGTGAAGCAGAAGAACCTGATTCGCCAGCCTGATGGCAGCGTCGCCCTGGTCGTCGACTTTGTCGGCCCGACCCTGAAGGCGCTGGCCGGCGATGCTCCGGTGAGCACCCAGGTGAGCACCGACGACAATGCCGAGGTGAAGGAAAACGCCCTGCGCTACAACGCGGTGACCAAAGGCTGGCGTCTGACCCTGCGGATCAAGGTCAAGGACCCGAAAAAGCCGACGGAAATGCGTGCGGCGCTGGTAAACGGCGGCCAGACCATTTCCGAAACCTGGAGCTACCAGCTGCCTGCCGATGAATAACTCCACCGCTACCACCGCGCCGGTGGCCGACTACCTCGCGCACCTGCCCCTTTCGGCGCAGGAGCGTGAGCAGCTGGCCCAGGCCGGTTCCTTCAGCGAGCTGCATCAGCAGCTCGCTGGCGATATCCAGGGCGAGGACGCTGCGCTGGCTTCGGTCGGCGCGCGTCTGCGCCACGGCTATGGGCAGGACCTGGACGATGCCCAGATGCTGGGCATGGACGACAACGGCCGCACCTACCTCAAGGCCGCGCCGCCGATCCAGCGCACCAAGGTGATTCCCGAACCCTGGCGCACCAACCCGATCATGCGCGGCTGGCGCCGCCTGACCGGGCGCAGCAATCCGGCCAAGCCCGCCCGCGACCTGCCCAAGGCGCGCTGGCAACGAGTCGGTTCGCTGCGCCGGTTCATCCTGGTCCTGCTCATGCTCGGCCAGACCACCGTCGCCACCTACTACATGAAAGGCATCCTGCCCTACCAGGGCTGGGCCTTCGTCGACCTGGAAGAGATCAACCGCCAGACCTGGCTGCAGACCCTGGAGCAGGTGCTGCCCTACGCCATCCAGTTCGGCGTGCTGACCCTCTTCGCCATCCTCTTCTGCTGGGTTTCTGCCGGGTTCTGGACCGCCCTGATGGGCTTCTGGGAACTGCTCACCGGCCGTGACCGCTACCGCATCTCCGGCAGCAGCGCGGGTAGCGAGCCGATTGCCGCCGACGCCCGCACCGCCATCGTCATGCCGATCTGCAACGAAGACGTCCCGCGCGTCTTCGCCGGCTTGCGGGCGACCTATGAATCGGTGGCGGCCAGCGGCGAGCTGGATCGCTTCGACTTCTTCGTGCTCAGCGACACCAATCAGCCCGACATCGCCATGGCGGAAGAAAAGGCCTGGATCGAGCTGTGCAAGGAAGCCCTGGGCTTCGGTCGTATCTTCTACCGTCGCCGCCGGCGCCGGGTGAAGCGCAAGAGCGGCAACATCGACGACTTCTGCCGTCGCTGGGGTGGCCAGTACAAGTACATGGTCGTCATGGACGCCGACAGCGTGATGAGCGGCGACTGCCTGACCAAGCTGGTGCGGCTGATGGAGGCCAACCCCGAGGCCGGCATTATCCAGACCGCGCCCAAGGCGTCGGGCATGGACACGCTCTATGCGCGCATGCAGCAGTTCGCCACCCGCGTGTACGGCCCGCTGTTCACCGCCGGCCTGCACTTCTGGCAGCTGGGCGAATCCCACTACTGGGGCCACAACGCGATCATCCGAGTGAAACCCTTCATCGAGCACTGCGCCCTGGCGCCGCTGCCGGGCAAGGGCTCCTTCGCCGGCGCGATCCTCTCCCACGACTTCGTCGAAGCCGCGCTGATGCGCCGCGCCGGCTGGGGCGTGTGGATCGCCTACGATCTGGAAGGCAGCTACGAGGAGTTGCCGCCCAACCTGCTGGATGAGCTCAAGCGCGACCGCCGCTGGTGCCACGGCAACCTGATGAACTTCCGCCTGTTCCTGGTCAAGGGCATGCATCCGGTGCATCGCGCGGTGTTCCTCACCGGCGTGATGTCCTACCTGTCGGCGCCCCTGTGGTTCTTCTTCCTGGTACTGTCCACCGCGCTGCTGGCGGTGCACCAGTTGATGGAGCCGCAGTACTTCCTCGAGCCGCGCCAGCTGTTCCCGATCTGGCCGCAGTGGCACCCGGAGAAGGCCATCGCCCTGTTCTCCACCACCCTGACCCTGCTGTTCCTGCCCAAGCTGCTCAGCGTCATGCTGATCTGGGCCAAGGGCGCCAAGGGCTACGGCGGCGTAATCAAGGTGACCCTGAGCATGCTGCTGGAAATGCTCTTCTCCGTGCTGCTCGCGCCGGTGCGCATGCTCTTCCACACCCGCTTCGTGCTGGCCGCCTTCCTCGGCTGGGAAGCCCAGTGGAAGTCGCCGCAGCGTGACGACGACGACACCCCGTGGAGCGAGGCGATTCGTCGCCATGGCCTGCAGACCCTGCTGGGCCTGTGCTGGGCGCTGCTGGTGGCGTGGCTGAACCCGCGGTTCCTGTGGTGGCTGTCGCCCATCGTCGGCGCGCTGATGCTGTCGATCCCGGTCTCGGTGATCAGCAGCCGGG
This sequence comes from Pseudomonas sp. AU12215, assembly GCF_001675465.2. NCBI lineage: Bacteria > Pseudomonadati > Pseudomonadota > Gammaproteobacteria > Pseudomonadales > Pseudomonadaceae > Pseudomonas > Pseudomonas sp. AU12215. Next base: position 62,894 of record NZ_MACM02000184.1, on the reverse strand, counting down.
TCAAGCTGGGCCTGGCCTCGCGCGACGAGAAGCTGTTCCTCATCCCCGAGGAATACGACACCCCGCGCGAGCTGCGCGCTACCGACGAGTATACCTACCAGAACCGCTGGCAGGCGCTGAAGGACGGCTTCGTCCGCTCTGCCGTGGACCCGGTGCTGAACGCCCTGGCCTGTGCCATGGGTACTGCCCGCCACGGCCAGTCCGCCGCCATCGAATCGACCCGCGCCGCGCTGGTCGAGAAGGCGCTGGAAGCCGGTCCCGAGCAGCTCGACGGCAACCGCCGGCTGGCGCTGCTGAGCGATCCGGTGGCGCTGTCGCGCCTGCACCTGGCGCTCTGGCAGGGGGACAGGGAACAGTGGATCGGTCCCTGGCGGCAATCGCTGAAGGCCGATGCCCATGCTCCCGCCGTCCCCTTGGCCCCGGTTGCGGAACAGGGCGTCTTGGCGCTGCCCGCCGCGCAATCCTGACCGCAGGTCGCCCCGTCTCGTTCGGGACGGGGCGACCTGCCGGTTTCCGCTGTTTTCCCCGCGCACCGCTGCTGGTAACCTTCGCCAGCTATCCAGAAAAGATTGAGATATCCGGCGCATGGGGTACGCTTCGCACCCTTCCGCGCAAGGCTTGCTCTTGCGCGCCCGGTTCGATCGCTGGGAAAAACAACAAGTTCTTTCACTTGCTTGGGAGTATGGGGATGAAAAAGTACCTGGCATCGCTGGTGATGGGCGTCTGCGCCCTGGTCAGCGTGAGCGCGGCTCAGGCCGGCGCCATCGATGAAGCGGCCAAGCGCGGCACCCTGCGCGTGGGCATGGACCCGACCTACATGCCGTTCGAGATGACCAACAAGCGCGGTCAGATCGTCGGCTTCGAAGTAGACCTGCTCAAGGCCATGGCCAAGTCCATGAACGTCAAGCTGGAACTGGTTTCCACCGCCTACGACGGCATCATCCCGGCCCTGCTCACCGACAAGTTCGACATGATCGGCTCGGGCATGACCCTGACCCAGGAACGCAACCTGCGCCTGAACTTCACCGATCCCTTCATCGTGGTCGGCCAGACCCTGCTGATTCGCAAGGAACTGCAAGGCGAGATCAAGTCCTACAAGGACCTGAACGACGCCAAGTACCGCATCACCTCGAAGATCGGCACCACCGGCGAATTTGTCGCCAAGAAGCAGCTCTCCAAGGCCCAGTACCACGGCTTCGACAACGAGCCCGAAGCGGTCATGGATGTGGTCAACGGCAAGGCCGACGCCTTCATCTACGACTCTCCGTACAACGTCGTTGCCGTCGGCAAGTTCGGCGCCGGCAAGCTGGTGCACCTGGATCAGCCGTTCACCTACGAGCCGCTGGCCTTCGGTCTCAAGAAGGGCGACTACGACTCGATCAACTTCATCAACAACTTCCTCAAGCAGATTCGTGAAGACGGCACCTACGATCGCATTCACGACAAGTGGTTCAAGAACACCGACTGGCTCAAGGACATGGAATAATCCACGTCTGACACTGGTCGACCCGACGCGCAGGCCCTGAGCCTGCGCGTTCGCATTTTCACGGTAGAGATTCGTGGCTAGAACGAAACGCGCAACCTGGCCCTGGCACGGGCTGACCGGACTGATCCTGCTGTTGATCGGCCTGGCCATCTGGTACTCCACTTCGCTGATCTCCTACGAGTGGCGCTGGAACCGCGTCCCGCAGTACTTCGCCTACCAGGCCGAAGAACCGCTGCGTGCGGACAGCATCTCGCGGGTGGAGAAGATCGAGCCGTACGGCAGCGATGCCCGCGTCACGCTGGTGGACGAGGATGGCAAGCAGCAGGTGCTGACCGTTGCGTCGGACAGCCTGCAGTTCTCCGAGAACGACGACGTCGCCGAAGGCGATGTGGTCGGCGCAACCCGCCACTGGGCGGCCGGCCCGCTCGCCTGGGGCCTGTGGACCACGCTGTGGATCTCTTTCGTTTCCGGCGCGTTCGGTCTGTTCATCGGCCTGTTCACCGGTCTCTGCCGTCTGTCGAAGAACCCGACGCTGCACGACCTCTCGACCCTCTACGTCGAGCTGGTGCGCGGTACGCCGCTGCTGGTGCAGATCTTCATCTTCTACTTCTTCATCGGCACCGTGCTGAACCTGTCCCGCGAGTTCGCCGGCGTGGCAGCGCTGGCGCTGTTCACCGGCGCCTATGTGGCCGAGATCGTCCGTGCCGGCGTGCAGTCCATCGCTCGCGGCCAGGACGAGGCGGCGCGCTCTCTGGGCCTGAATGCCGCGCAGTCGATGCGCCACGTGATCCTGCCGCAGGCCTTCAAGCGCGTGCTGCCGCCGTTGGCCGGGCAGTTCATCAGCCTGGTGAAAGACACTTCCCTGGTCTCGGTGATCGCCATCACTGAACTGACCAAGAGCGGCCGCGAGGCGATCACCACCTCGTTCTCCACCTTCGAGATCTGGTTCTGCGTCGCCGCCCTCTACCTCGTGATCAACCTGCCGCTGTCGCATCTGGCGGGGCGCCTGGAGCGGAGGCTCGGCCAAAGTGATTGAAGTCCGTAACCTGACCAAGGTCTTCGATACCCGCGGGCAAGTCGTGCGCGCGGTGGATGACGTCACCACCGGTGTGGCCAAGGGTGAGGTCGTGGTGGTGATCGGCCCGTCCGGCTCGGGCAAGTCCACCTTCCTGCGTTGCCTGAATGGCCTGGAGGAGTTCGACTCCGGCTCGGTGAGCATCGACGGCCTCGATCTCGCCAACCCGAAGACCGACGTCAACGCCTACCGTCGCGAAGTCGGCATGGTCTTCCAGCACTTCAACCTGTTCCCGCACATGACCGTGCTGGAAAACCTGTGCCTGGCGCAGAAAGTCGTGCGCAAGCGCGGCAAGGCGGAGCGCGAGGCCAAGGCCAGGGCGCTGCTGGATAAGGTCGGCATCGGCCAGAAGGCCAATGAGTACCCGTCGCGCCTCTCCGGCGGCCAGCAGCAGCGCGTGGCCATTGCCCGCGCGCTGTGCATGGACCCGAAGGTGATGCTGTTCGACGAACCCACCTCGGCGCTCGACCCGGAAATGGTCGGCGAGGTGCTGGACGTGATGAAGACCCTGGCCGTGGAAGGCATGACCATGGTCTGCGTGACCCACGAGATGGGCTTCGCCCGCGAAGTGGCGGATCGCGTGCTGTTCTTCGATCATGGCAAGCTGCTGGAGGACGCCGCCCCGGCGGAGTTCTTCGCTCAGCCCAGGGATGCCCGCGCGCAGAGCTTCCTGCGGCAGGTGCTGTGAGGTATTCGCCGCTGTGAAAGAGCCGCCTTCGGGCGGCTTTTTGGTGTTTGCTCGGGGGTGAGGGATGGCTTTGGTAGGAGCAACTGTCTTCTTCAGGTAAGTCCGTGCCAGTGCCTTCCCTCACCCCAGCCCTCTCCCAGAGGGAGAGGGAGCCGCCCGTGCCGGCGGGCACCAAGGTTTCATCCTGCACCGAACGGTCCCCTCTCCCTCTGGGAGAGGGTTAGGGTGAGGGCTGATCCGAGTACAGGACTGTCGGGTAGGAGCAACTCCGTCCGTGATAGCTCACAGCGAGCTCGGAACATCGCGGACAAAGTCCGCTCCTACGATCACAGGGAACACCGGCGACAAATCCCGGACAAAAAGAAACCGCCCCGGAGGGCGGTTTCTTCTGCAGCGTCAGTCGCGGTTGCGGGTCAGCAGCGCGGGACGCTCGGTCTTGCGGCGCGGTTCCAGCTCTTCCAGCTGCTCCGGTGTCGGGAAGCGGTCGGTGCGGACCAGGTCGCGCTTGTTGATCACTACCGGTTGGCGGGTCGGCTTGGCGGCGCCGTACTCGCTCGGCTCGCGCAGCGGGGCGTCGTTCATGCGCGAAGCCGGAGCCTTGCCGCCGCGCTTGCGCTGGCCGGCCTTGCCCTGAGCGTTGCCGCCCTGGCCCTGGGTGCGACCGCCGCCGTTAGGCTTCTTGGCGGCGCGGCCCTGGCCTTGCCCCTGGCCACGGTTCTGACCGCTTCCGCCCTGGCCGGCACCTTGGCCACCCTGGCCGCGCGGGCGCTGCTGGCCCTGCCCCTGGTTCTGGCCTTGCCCCTGGCCGCCACGGCGGCGCTGGCTGCGCTGCTGGTCCTTGTCCGGGAACGGGCTGACGTAGTCGGCGCGGTTGCCAAAGTTGTCGAAGTCGTCGTCGAGGAACTCTTCAGGATCGCGGTTACCGTCGACCTTCGGTGCTCGGACCTGCCTGGGCTGCTGCTGGCGGCCCTGACCCTGCTGGTCCTGCTGCCGGGGCTGGCGAGGCTCACGAGCCTGGGTGTGGGCGTTCGGCTGAGCGTCGCTGCCCTGGCCGTCACCCTTCTTCTTGCCACGGCCGCCACGACGACGGCGCTTGCCGGCTGGCTTGTCGCTGTCGGCGAATTCGCCTTCAGCTGCGGGGGCAGCGTTCTGCTGGTCCTCACCCTGGGGCTGCTGAGGCTTGTCCTTGCTGCGGTCTTTGCGTTCGCCACGCTTGGCCTTGTCCTTGCGCGGCTGGCGCTGAGGTACTTCGCGGGCCTCGGGCTGCTGGACCTCGGGCAGCACGGTATCGGGGTCGAAGCCCTGCATGTCGCCATCGGGGATGCGCTGCTTGGTCAGGCGTTCGATGGCCTTGAGCAGTTTGTCTTCGTCCGGCGCCACCAGCGAGATGGCTTCACCGGTGCGACCGGCACGGCCGGTACGGCCGATGCGGTGAACGTAGTCTTCCTCGACGTTGGGCAGCTCGTAGTTGACCACGTGAGGCAGTTGGTCGATGTCCAGGCCGCGGGCGGCGATGTCGGTGGCGACCAGGATGCGCACGTCGTTGGCCTTGAAATCAGCCAGGGCCTTGGTGCGCGCATTCTGGCTCTTGTTGCCGTGGATCGCGGCAGCCGGCAGGCCATGCTTGCTCAGGTATTCGGCGAGGCGGTTGGCGCCGTGCTTGGTGCGGGTGAACACCAGCACCTGTTCCCAGGCACCCACGGTCACCAGGTGCGCCAGCAGGGCGCGCTTCTGCACCGACGGGATGCGGAACACGCGTTGTTCGATGCGCTCGACGGTGGTGTTCGGCGGGGTGACCTCGATGCGCTCCGGGTTGTGCAGGAGCTTGTTGGTGAGGTCGATGATGTCTTTGGAGAAGGTCGCCGAGAACAGCAGGTTCTGGCGCTTGGCCGGCAGCTTGGCGAGGACCTTTTTCACGTCATGGATGAAGCCCATGTCGAGCATGCGGTCGGCTTCGTCGAGGACGAGGATTTCCACATGGGACAGGTCGACGCTGCCCTGACCGATCAGGTCGAGCAGGCGGCCGGGGCAGGCGACCAGGACGTCGACGCCCTTGGACATCGCCTGCACCTGGGGATTCATGCCGACGCCGCCGAAGATGCAGGCGCTTTTCAGCGGCAGGTCGCGGGCGTAGACCTTGAAGCTGTCGTGCACCTGGGCTGCCAGCTCGCGGGTCGGAGTCAGTACCAGGACACGGGCCTGGCGTGGGCCATGGCGGTGTTCGCGGTCCGGGTGACCTTCGGGGAACAGGCGTTCGAGCACCGGGAGGGCGAAGCCGCCGGTCTTGCCGGTGCCGGTCTGTGCGGCAACCATGAGGTCGCGGCCTTGCAGTACGGCGGGGATGGCGCGTTCCTGAACGGGAGTGGGGCGCGCGTAGCCGGCGGCTTCAACGGCGCCAGCCAGGGCCTCGGAGAGACCGAGGGAAGTAAAGGACATGCGGGGTTCCTGTAGGCCGGCAACCTGCCGGCTCGAGGGCGCGTGATTTCAAGCTCGGGGCGAGCGCTCAGCCTTGGGCTGGAAGCACTCCGCCCACGATACGCCGGCGTTGCGCTGGCCGGGATCGTGGACGGTAAGCCCGGAGCAATGATCCTCAGCGGGGGAGCTTGAGGTTGTTCCAGAGCGCCAGGCTGGGTTCAGCCTGGTTCAGGGTGTAGAAATGCAGACCCGGTGCGCCGCCTTCCAGGAGACGTTCGCACATGTCGGTGATGACCTGCTCACCAAAGGCCTGGATGCTGGCGATGTCGTCGCCGTAGGCTTCCAGTTGCTTGCGAATCCAGCGGGGGATTTCCGCGCCACAGGCGTCGGAGAAGCGGGCCAGTTTGGTGTAGTTGGTGATCGGCATGATACCCGGTACGACCGGAATGCTGACACCGAGTTTCTCCGCACGCTCGACAAAATGGAAGTAGCTGTCGGCGTTGAAGAAGTATTGTGTGATGGCAGAGTCGGCGCCGGCTTTGACCTTGCGCACGAAATTCGCCAGATCATCCTCGAAATTGCGCGCTTGCGGGTGAACTTCCGGATAGGCGGCAACTTCGATGTGGAAGTGGTCGCCGGTTTCGGCGCGGATGAATTCCACCAGTTCGTTGGCGAAACGCAGTTCGCCGCTGGCCATGCCCATGCCCGAGGGCAGGTCGCCACGCAGGGCGACGATGCGACGGATGCCGGCGTCCTTGTAATGGGCCAGCAGGGCGGAGAGCTCGGCCTTGGTGTCGCCGACGCACGACAGGTGCGGGGCCGTCGGCACCTGCACGTCGCCGTCCAGCTGCAGCACGGTGGTCAGGGTGCGGTCGCGGGTGGAGCCGCCGGCACCGTAGGTGCAGGAGAAGAAGTCGGGCTTCTTCGCTGCCAGCTGGCGCGCGGTGGCCAGCAGTTTTTCATGGCCGGCTTCGGTCTTGGCGGGGAAGAACTCGAAGCTGAAACGGCGATCTTTCTGACTCATGGTCGTTCCTTCGGCGCCACATCATTGCGCGGCTGCCGGCATGTGCCGTCGACTTCAGAAGTAACGGCGATAATGGTCTATCTTCGTGCGCAGTCGCTCGGCGCTGGGCTCGTGCACATGGCCGAGGACGGCCAGGATACGCTGCGACTCCCCATGGTATTCGGCGATCTTGCTCCGCGCCCAGGTCGAGGGTGGCGGCTGCAGGTTGGTGATCCGGTCACACAGCTTGACGATCGCATATTGCTGCGCGCCGGTTGCCAGCCTTTCGAGGTAGGTATCGAATGACAGCTTTTCGCCATTCACCACCTTGCTCAGGCGTTGGGCGCCCTCGGCGACGAACTCGCCGAAATCCGTCTGCAGTTCCTCGAAGGGCACCGGGGTGTCCTCGAGTACGTCGTGCAGCAGTGCAATCTGGACGGTCTCCGCCAGGCGCTCGATGGGCGCTTCGCGGTCGGCCGCCATCACTTCGTTGGCCACCATCGCCAGGTGGACCGCGTAGGGCAGCGTCGAGGCGGTCAGCGTCTGCCCGGCGTGCGCGCCGGCGGCGAAGATCCAGGCCTGGTTGTAGCTGTCCTGCAGGTCCATGCAAGGTTTCCAATGGCAAAGAGGGCAGACGATTGCTCGTCTGCCCTCTGGTACATCAGTAGCGGTAGGTGTCCGGCTTGAACGGGCCTTCCACGGTCACGCCGATGTACTCGGCCTGTTTCGGGGTCAGCTGGGTGACGACGCCACCGAAGCCTTTCACCATCTCCAGGGCCACTTCTTCGTCCAGCTTCTTCGGCAGTACTTCGACGGTCAGGCGCTGGGCCTTCTTCTCGGCGGAGAGGTCGGCGTACTTCTGCTCGAACAGGAAGATCTGCGCCAGTACCTGGTTGGCGAAGGAGCCGTCCATGATGCGGCTCGGGTGGCCGGTGGCGTTGCCCAGGTTCACCAGACGGCCTTCGGCCAGCAGGATCAGGTAGTCGTCGTTGGCCGGATCGAAATCGCCAGCGCCGGTGCGGTGGATCTTGTGCACCTGCGGCTTGACCTCTTCCCAGGCCCAGGTCTTGCGCATGAAGGCGGTGTCGATCTCGTTGTCGAAGTGGCCGATGTTGCACACCACGGCGCGCTTCTTCAGCGCTTTCAGCATGCCCGCGTCACAGACGTTGACGTTGCCGGTGGTGGTGACGATCAGGTCGATCTTGCCCAGCAGGGCGGCGTCAACGCTGGCTTCGGTGCCGTCGTTCAGGCCGTTCTTGTACGGGGAGACCAGCTCGAAGCCGTCCATGCAGGCCTGCATGGCGCAGATCGGGTCGATTTCGGAAACCTTCACGATCATGCCTTCCTGACGCAGCGACTGGGCGGAGCCCTTGCCCACGTCGCCGTAGCCGATCACCAGGGCCTGCTTGCCCGACAGCAGGTGGTCGGTGCCGCGCTTGATGGCATCGTTCAGGCTGTGACGGCAGCCGTACTTGTTGTCGTTCTTGCTCTTGGTCACAGCGTCGTTGACGTTGATCGCCGGGACTTTCAGGGTGCCGGCCTTGAGCATGTCGAGCAGGCGGTGAACACCGGTGGTGGTTTCTTCGGTGACACCGTGGATGCGCTCGAGCATCTGCGGGTATTTCTTGTGCAGGATCTCGGTCAGGTCACCGCCGTCGTCCAGCACCATGTTGGCGTCCCACGGCTGGCCATCCTTGAGGATGGTCTGCTCAATGCACCACTCGTACTCCTGCTCGGTCTCGCCTTTCCAGGCGAACACCGGGATGCCGGCGGCAGCGATGGCGGCAGCGGCCTGATCCTGGGTGGAGAAGATGTTGCAGGAGGACCAGCGCACTTCGGCGCCCAGCGCAGTCAGGGTCTCGATCAGCACGCCGGTCTGGATGGTCATGTGGATGCAGCCGAGGATTTTCGCGCCCTTGAGCGGCTGGCTGGCGGCGTACTTGCGGCGCAGGCCCATCAGAGCCGGCATTTCGGACTCGGCGATGATCAGCTCGCGGCGGCCCCAGGCGGCCAGGGAAATGTCGGCGACTTTGTAGTCAGTAAAAGCAGCGCTCATGTGTAACTCCATTCGTTGTCTGCGAATGGGCGCCGTTGATGCGTTTGGCGATCGGCGGCAGCCGACCGTGACGCGCCCTGTTCGAGCCTGACAAGCCGAAGCGAATCGACCTGCTGCAGCGCCCCTCGGACAGGTGGCGGGAACGACCGGACAGCGCCGGCCGTTATTGAAGCTCGCGGATTATAGCCATGGCGCATGACAAGCCAAAGGCTTTTGGTCGTGTTCGCGCAGTGGATCGCGACCGGGATCCCCGTCGCGCCCGCGCCAGGGGCCGTGAAAACCCTGGCGCGGGCGTCGTTGCGGGGATCGGTGGCGTCCGCTGGAGCGGGCGCCGATGGTCAGTTGTAGGGCGTATAAAGCGGTGCGCTTTATCTGCCGCTTCTGGCTTCAGAGCCGACGGACGGCGGATAACGCTCGAGGCGTTATTCGCCCTACGGGGACGTCAGATCACGCCGTCCTCGCGCAGCTTGCCGATGGCTGCCTGGTCCAGGCCGAGCACGCCTTCGAGGATTTCCTGTGTGTGCTGGCCGAGGGTCGGCGGGGCGTTGCGGTATTCGACCGGGGTCTCGGACAGGCGGATCGGGCTGGCGACCTGCGGCACCGTGCCGGCCAGCGGGTGCGGCAGGTCCACGCGCAGCCCGCGAGCGATGACCTGCGGATCGGCGAACACCTGGGCCAGATCGTTGATCGGCCCGCACGGCACGCTGGCGTGTTCCAGCACGGCGATCCACTCGGCGGTGGTGCGCATCACGGTGGCCTGGCGGATCAGCGGGATCAGCACCTCGCGGTGCGCCACGCGCGCCTGGTTGGTGGCGAAGCGCTCGTCGGTGGCCCACTCCGGGTGGCCCGCCAGCTCGGCGAACTTGCGGAACTGGCCGTCGTTGCCGACGGTGAGGATCAGGTCGCCGTCGGCGGTGGGGAAGTCCTGGTACGGCACGATGTTCGGGTGCGCGTTGCCCAGGCGACGCGGCGGGTTGCCGGTGGTCAGGTAGTTCAGGGTTTGGTTGGCCAGGCAGGCGACCTGCACGTCCAGCAGCGCCATGTCGATGTGCTGGCCGATGCCGCTGACATCGCGGTGGGCGAGCGCGGCGAGGATCGCGGTGGACGAGTAGAGGCCAGTGAGGATGTCAGTCAGTGCTACACCCACTTTCACCGGGCCGGCGCCTTCCTCGGCGTCGGAGCGCCCGGTCAGGCTCATCAGGCCGCCCAGGCCCTGGATCATGAAGTCGTAGCCGGCGCGCTTGGCGTAGGGGCCGAACTGGCCGAAGCCGGTGATCGAGCAGTAGATCAGCTTCGGGTTGAGCGCTTTCAGCGACTCGTAGTCCAGGCCGTAGGCCTTCAGCCCGCCGACCTTGAAGTTCTCCAGCACGATGTCGGCCTTGGCGGCGAGTTCGCGCACCAGGCGCTGGCCTTCGGGCTGGGTGAAGTCGATGGTCAGGGATTTCTTGTTGCGGTTCGCCGAGAGGTAATACGCCGCTTCGCTGGTGTCGCGGCCGTCGGCGTCCTTGAGGAACGGCGGGCCCCAGGCGCGAGTGTCGTCGCCGCTGCCGGGACGCTCGATCTTGATCACTTCCGCGCCGAGGTCGGCGAGGATCTGCCCGGCCCAGGGGCCGGCGAGAACGCGGGAGAGGTCGAGGACACGAATGTGCGAAAGGGCGCCGGACATGCAATCACCTGCAGCTTGGATAGGGGCGGGGAGGACGCGGTGCGGGGACTCCACGGTCCTCCCCGGGGCCTCTCGGGCGAGAGGTAAAGCGTGCGCTGGCCCAGGCGGGCCAGCGCGGGGCATTGCTTAGAAGAACGCCTGGATGCCAGTCTGGGCGCGGCCGAGTATCAGCGCGTGGACGTCGTGGGTACCTTCGTAGGTGTTCACCACTTCCAGGTTGACCAGGTGGCGGGCGACGCCGAACTCGTCGGAGATGCCGTTGCCGCCAAGCATGTCGCGGGCCAGGCGGGCGATGTCCAGGGCCTTGCCGCAGCTGTTGCGCTTCATGATCGAGGTGATTTCGACGGCGGCGGTGCCTTCGTCCTTCATCCGGCCCAGGCGCAGGCAGCCTTGCAGGGCGAGGGTGATGTCGGTCTGCATGTCGGCCAGTTTCTTCTGGATCAGCTGGTTGGCGGCCAGCGGGCGGCCAAACTGCTTGCGGTCCAGGGTGTACTGGCGAGCGGTGTGCCAGCAGGCTTCGGCGGCACCCAGGGCGCCCCAGGAGATACCGTAGCGGGCGGAGTTCAGGCAGGTGAACGGACCACGCAGGCCGCGCACGTCCGGGAAGGCGTTTTCTTCCGGGCAGAACACGTTGTTCATCACGATCTCGCCGGTGATCGAGGCGCGCAGGCCGACCTTGCCGTGGATCGCCGGGGCGGACAGGCCTTCCCAGCCTTTTTCCAGGACGAAGCCGCGGATCTGGCCTTCGTCATCCTTGGCCCAGACCACGAAGACGTCGGCGATCGGGCTGTTGGTGATCCACATCTTGGCGCCGGTGAGACGGTAGCCGCCGTCGACTTTCTTGGCACGGGTGATCATCGAGCCCGGGTCGGAGCCGTGGTCCGGCTCGGTCAGGCCGAAGCAGCCGATGTATTCGCCGCTGGCCAGTTTCGGCAGGTATTTCTGCTTGGTGGCTTCGTTGCCGAATTCGTTGATCGGCACCATCACCAGGGAGGACTGCACGCTCATCATCGAGCGGTAGCCGGAGTCGATGCGCTCGACTTCGCGGGCGATCAGGCCGTAGCACACGTAGTTCAGGCCGCTGCCGCCGTATTGCTCGGGGATGGTCGCACCGAGCAGGCCGGTTTCGCCCATCTCGCGGAAGATCGCCGGGTCGGTCTGCTCGTGGCGGAAGGCTTCCAGTACGCGCGGGGCCAGCTTGTCCTGGGCGAACTGCTGGGCGCTGTCGCGCACCATGCGCTCTTCTTCGGTGAGTTGCTGATCCAGCAGCAGCGGATCTTCCCAGTTGAAGCTTGCTTTGGTCGCCATGGAGAACCTCGAACGCAGACAGTGAAAGACCCGCACAAGTCTAGGCGGGCTCGGTGTGGGCCATCCTAGTCAGCCGTCGGGAAGCGGGGCAACCGATTAATTCGCACGCTGTTGTGCTATTTTGTCACTCCGTAATTGCTGGGCTGCTGCTGGATTTTGCCTGCTCGCCTCTATTTCAGGCGTTCATGGCGATTCCTGTGCATCACGATATTCCGAAGAGGCATTCGATGCGACGCAAGATCCCGACCACCGCGGCGCTGGTCGCCTTCGAGTCCGCCGCCCGCCACGAGAGCTTTACCAAGGCCGCCGACGAGCTGTCGCTGACCCAGAGCGCCATCTGCCGACAGATCGCCACGCTGGAGGAGTTTCTCGGCGTCGAGCTGTTTCGTCGCTCGCGGCGCGGGGTGAAGCTGACCGAAGCGGGGCTCAACTACAGCCGCCGTGTTGCCCAGCGCCTGGATGCCGTGGAGCGCGACACGCTGGCAGTGATGGGGCAGCAGGGCGGCGGTACGCTGGAGCTGGCGGTGGTGCCGACCTTTGCGACGCAATGGCTGCTGCCACGGCTGAAGGACTTCAAGCGCCTGCACCCGGAAGTCACGGTGAACATGACCAACCGCACCCGGCCCTTCCTCTTCGCCGACACCGAGTTCGACGCGGCGCTGTATTTCGGCGACGGCGTGTGGTCCGGCACGGTGGCCAACTTCCTCATGCACGAGAACCCGGTGCCGGTGTGCAGTCCCGAGCTGCTGGGTGGGTGCCGTGAACTGTCCGCCGCGCAGATCGCCGAATTGCCCTTGATGCAGCAGACCACCCGGCCCTACGCCTGGCGCCAGTGGTTCGGTTCGCTGGGCATGAGCGTGGCGCACGACATGAGTGGCACGCGCTACGAGTTGTTCTCCATGCTCGCCCAGGCGGCGATGCACGGCATGGGCGTGGCGCTGATCCCGCCGATGCTGATCCAGCACGAGTTGGCCGACGGACGGCTTATCGTGCCGATGCAACATGCCTATTTGAGCGAAAATGCCTATTACCTGATGATTCCCGAGCGCAAGGTGGAATCGGCGACCCTGGGCGCTTTTCGCGATTGGCTGGTCGACGAGGCGGCGCAGTACCGCGCCGAAGCCGGGCTCGGCTGAGCCATGGCAAGGTGCCTGGCACCGGCCGGGTCCAGACTTGCATAGCCGGCGGGGCTTTCCCCGTCATCGCGCTCACGAGGCGCAACCTCCCAAGAAGGAGCTTCCATGAATTTCCACACCCGCAAATGGGTCAAGCCTGAAGACCTCAACCCGAACGGTACCCTGTTCGGCGGCAGCCTTCTGAAATGGATCGACGAAGAAGCGGCGATCTACGCCATCGTCCAGCTGGGCAACCAGCGCGTGGTCACCAAGTTCATCTCGGAGATCAACTTCGTCAGTTCCGCGCGCCAGGGCGACATCATCGAGCTGGGCATCACCGCCACCGAGTTCGGCCGCACCTCGATCACCCTGACCTGCGAAGTGCGCAACAAGATCACCCGCAAGAGCATCCTCACGGTGGACAAGATGGTCTTCGTCAACATCGGCCCCGATGGCCAGCCGGCGCCGCACGGCCGCACCGAGATCAAGTACATCAAGGACCAGTTCAAGGACGATGCCATTCCCCAGCCCTGATGGCTGGCTCGCCAAGGTGATTGCCTGCGTGCCCGGAGCCAAGCCGAACCGCGGCGAAAACCTTTGCATTTGCGTCGATTGAATGTGAGCCTGTGCCCGCCCACGGCGGGCATGGGCCGACGCTGCTCCCCGCCGATCCAGCAGTACTGCACTCAGCAGAATGTTCCTGCAGAACAATGACCGGGGAGAGACCATGCACACCACTTTCGCATCCGCGCTGCGCCAACTGGCCGTGGCCACCTGCGCCAGCCTGCTGCTGGCCAGCGTCGCGCACGCCGCCGCGATCAAGGCCGACACTAAGCCCGAGGCCGGCACCTTCAAGATGGGCATGCAGCCCTGGCTGGGCTACGGCCAGTGGTACGTCGCCGAGCAGGCTGGCGCCTTCAAGGCCAACGGCCTGGAGCAGGTCGAGCTGGTCAACTTCACCGAAGACAAGGACATGAACGCCGCCTTGGCCAGCGGCCAGATCGACGGCGGCAACCTCGCCACCCACACCGCCATGGCCATGGTCGCCGCCGGCCTGCCGGTGAAGATCGTCCTGTTGCTGGACCAGAGCACCAGCGCCGACGCGCTGATCGTCGACCCGTCGATCAAGACCCTGACTGACCTCAAGGGCAAGCAGGTCGCCTATGAAGAAGGCACCACCAGCGACATCCTCCTGCACAGCGCCCTGCGCAAGGCCGGCCTGACCCTCGCCGATGTGCAGCCGGTGCCGATGCCCGCCGCCAATGCCGGTAGCGCGCTGATCGCCGGCCAGGTCCCGGCCGCCGTCACCTATGAGCCGTACCTGTCCGCCGCCAAGCAGCAGAACCCCAAGGTCAACCTGCTGTACAAGGGCTCGGATGACCCGGGCATCATCAGCGACGTGTTCGTGGTGCGCGACGAAGTGCTGAAGGAGCGTCCCGGCCAGGTGCTGGCGCTGATCAAGAGTTGGGAAGCGGGCCTCAAGCACTACAACGAGAAGAGCGCCGAAGGCCGCGCCGCCATCGCCAAGGGCGTGGGCGCCGACGAGTCCGAGCTGAGTAGCGCCTTTGACGGCGTGCACTTCTACTCGGTGAAGGAGAACCAGGCCGAGCTGAAGGGCTCCTTCCAGAAAGGCTCGTTCGAGCACATCCAGAAGGCCGCCAGCGAAGCCGGCATCCTGCAGCAGCCGGTCACCCCGGCACAGGCCATCGACGCGCGCTTCGTTGAGGCCCTCTGACTCTCTGAAACACCACGCGCGCCGGCCCCGAGCCGGCGCGCGTCTTTCTCCGTTCGACGAGCCCGACATGAAAGCCCGCAAATCCAACCCGCTGTTCACCATCGGCAAGCCGATCGCGCAGCGCCATTTCCTGCTCATCGGCGGCGCCGTGTTCGTCCTGCTGGCGCTGCTCTGGTGGCTGGCCGGCGCCAGCGGCGCGGTGCCGAAGATCTTCCTGCCGGCGCCCGGCGATGTCTGGGCACGCATGCTCAAGCTGGCCGCTGATGGCACGCTGTGGTCGGACCTGAAGGTCAGCGTGTACCGCATCGCCGTGGCCTTCCTGGTGTCCTCGGCGATGTCCATCGTCATCGGCGTCTTCGCCGGCTGCTACGGCTTCTGGAAAGCCGCCACCGAGCCGCTGGTGGACTTCGTGCGCTACATGCCGGTGGTCGCCTTCGTCCCGCTGACCATCCTCTGGGCCGGCACCAGCGACTTCCAGAAATTCCTCATCATCTGGATCGGTACCTTCTTCCAGCAGGTGCTGATGGTGATGGACGCGATCAAGCGCGTGCCGGCTGACTTCGTCGGCCTTGGTCGCACGCTGGGGATGCCGGATCGCCGCATCCTCCTGAAGATCGTCCTGCCCAGCGCATTGCCGGGTATCTGGGACGCCCTGCGGATCAGCCTCGGCTGGGCCTGGACCTGGCTGGTGCTGGCTGAGCTGGTGGCGGCGACTTCGGGCCTGGGCTACCGCATCACCGTGTCCCAGCGCTTCTTCCAGACCGACACCATTATCGGCTACATCCTGCTGCTCGGCTTCCTCGGCCTGATCACCGATCAGGCCATGCGCGCCGGCGAGAAGGTCCTGTTCCGCTACAACCGGAGGCGCAACTGATGGCGACTTTGGAAATCTCCGGCCTGAACAAGAGTTTCGCGGTCGGCCAGTCGCGCCGCGAGGTGCTGCGCAACATCGACCTGACGCTGGCGGACAACGAATTCGTTTCCATCGTCGGCACGTCGGGTTGCGGCAAGAGCACCCTGCTGTCCATCGCCGCCGGCCTGGAAGACTTCGACAGCGGCAATGTGAAGGTCGACGGCGTGCCGATCACCGGCCCCGGCCTGGATCGTGGCGTGGTGTTCCAGTCCTACACCCTGCTGCCCTGGCTCACCGCGCGGCAGAACGTCGAGTTCGCTCTCAAGGCGGCCGGCCTGTCCCGTGCACAGTGCCGCGAAATCGCCGACGAGCACCTGGAGCTGGTGAAGCTGACGAAGTTTGCCGAGGCCTACCCGAACGAGTTGTCCGGCGGGATGAAGCAGCGCGTGGCGATCGCTCGCGCGTTGTCCTACCGGCCAAAGATTCTGCTGATGGACGAGCCCTTCGGCGCGCTGGATGCGATGACTCGCCACCAGATGCAGGAACTGCTCACGCGCATCTGGGAAACCCATCGACTGACGGTGATGTTCGTCACCCACGACGTGGAAGAGGCGGTCTACCTGTCCGATCGCATCGTGGTGATGGGGCTCGGGCCGGGGCGGATCAAGACCACCTTCGACGTCAAGCTCGGCCGCCCGCGCCATGAGGACATGGCTGCCAGCGCCGAGTTCATCGACCTGCAGCGCCAGGTGCTGCGCTCGATCCGCGAGGAAGAGCAGGGCGTCTCCGCCCTCTGAGGGCCCTGGTTTACCAGCGGCCGGAGGCCCCGCCGCCGCCGCTGGAACCACCGCCGCCACGGAAGCCTCCACCGCCGCCGCCACCTCCACGCCCGCCGCGGCCGATCGAGCTGATGATCGTCATGAGCAGTTGCAGCACGCCCATGGTCAGCCACATCGGCGGCAGGAAGAAGATGTACAGCACCAGCGGGATCGTGAAGGCGCCGATCAACTGCTGTTGCAGCGCGGCGGGATTGACGTCGCTGACCAGCAGCACGCCAGCGGCGATGCCGCCCACCAGCACGCTGCACAGCAGGTAGCGGCCCATGCTGCGCTGGCGCATCCAGGACACCGGCAGCAGCATGCCCAGCAGCGGCACGCCGACCAGCAGGCCGAGTAGCGCTGCCAGGCGGGTGGGCGGGATTTCCTCGGCGGCCGTCGCGTTGCGGTTCGAGTAAGCGTCGCTGTAGTTTTCTGCCGGGCCGGTATGCGGCAATTCGTCTTCGCTGCCGTCCGGCGTGGTTGCGGCGGAGGGCGGCTCGATCAGCGCGATCAGACTGTCGACGCCGGCCTGGATGCCGCCAGCGAAGTCGCCTTTCTGAAAGAAGGGGACGATCTGTTCGCGGATGATCCGGCCGGCCTGCACGTCGGTGATGGTGCCTTCCAGCCCGTAGCCGACTTCGATGCGCAGCGTACGGTCATTCTTCGCAACCACCAGCAGCACGCCGTCATCGACACCCTTGCGGCCCAGCTTCCATTGCTCGAAAGCACGCACCGCGTAGTCCTCGATGCTGTCCTCGCCAGTGGTGGGAACCAGCAGTACGGCGATTTGCGCGCCCTTGCGTTGCTCCAGGCCGGCGAGTTGGCTTTCCAGCTGCGCGCGCTGCCCGGCATCGAGGGTCTGGGTGAGGTCGGTGACGCGGGCGCTGAGCGGCGGAATGGCGACCGGCGCCGCCTGCAGCACGACCGCCCAGCACAGCAGCAGGGCGGCCAGCAGCCAGCGCGGCAAGGTCATTGTGCGGGCTGCGCCGGCGCGTTGCCGAAGTCCACTTTAGGCGCGGTGGAAATGGCGGCTTCGTTCTCGACGCTGAAGTTGGCCTTGGGCTTGTAGCCGAAGATCTTCGCGGTGATCACCTGCGGGAACTGGCGAATCATCACGTTGTATTCCTGCACGGCCTTCACATAGCGGCCACGGGCGACAGTGATGCGGTTCTCGGTGCCCTCGAGCTGGGTCAGCAGGTCCTTGAACAGGCCGTCAGCCTTGAGCTGCGGGTAGTTTTCCGAGACCACCAGCAAGCGTGACAGCGCCGAGCTGAGCTGCCCCTGGGCCTGCTGGAAGCGCTTGACCGCTTCCGGGTCGTCGAGCTGGTCGGCATTCAGGGTGGTGCTGCCGACCTTGGCGCGGGCCTCGGTCACCTGGGTCAGCACGCTGGCTTCATGGGCGGCGTAGCCCTTCACGGTGCTGACCAGGTTGGGGATCAGGTCGGCGCGGCGCTGGTACTGGTTGAGCACTTCCGACCAGGCGGCCTTCACGCCTTCGTCGCCGGATTGCATGGCGTTGTAGCCGCAGCCGGAGAGCAGGGTGACGAGGATGTAAGCGGTCAGGAACTTGATCAGGCGTGGCATGGCAGAGGCTCGTGCTGGCGAAAAGGCCCAGTCTAGGCCAGTTATGGCTGAGGAGGCAGGTGGAAATGTCCGAAACAGCCAGCGCTTGCCCGGCATGGGGTGGCTCAGGGTAGAATTGATCTGGTCTATACCAGGAGTTCGTTTTCGTGCTTGCCACTACCCTGGTGCTGCTGGCCGCCCTGCTGCACGCTACCTGGAACACCCTCGTCAAGTTCAGCAACGACCGCCTGCTGGTGGTTGCCTGCATGGACATGGTCGGCCTCGCCGCCGCGCTGCTCCTGCTGCCCTGGATCGAGATTCCTCCTGCCGAAGTCTGGCCCTGGCTGCTGGCCGCCGTGTCGTTGCAGCTGGTCTATCGCGTGCTGCTGATCCAGGCCTACAAGGTCGGCGACCTGGGTTTGGTCTACCCGCTGATGCGCGGGCTGTCGCCGCTGGTGGTGCTGGCGCTGACCCTCTACTTCGGCGGCGAGAACCTGACCGGCAAGCAGATCCTCGGTATCCTGCTGATCCCGGTCGGCATGCTGTTCCTGCTCAAGGGCGGCGGCGGCTCGAAGCTGCCGTGGATCGCCTATCCCACCGTGCTGCTGATGGGCCTGTGCATCGGCAGTTACACCTGGACCGACGGCAACGCGCTCAAGCTCTGGCCCAAGCCGCTGGACTACCTGGTTTGGCTGTCGCTGCTGTCGGGCCTGCCATTTCCGCTGGTGGCGCTGTGCGGGCGCACCCGAGCCTTCGCCAAGTTCTGGATCAACGACTGGAAGCTCGGCCTGAGCGTCGGTTTCTGCGTGCTGCTCAGCTACGGGCTGGTGCTCTGGGCCATGCAGCTGGGCTCCATCGCCGAGGCCGCCGCGCTGCGCGAGACCAGTGTGCTGCTGGTGGTGCTGTTCGGCATGCGCTTCCTCAAGGAACCCTTCGGCCTGCCGCGTCTGGCGGCGTGCAGCCTGGTGCTGGCGGGCATGCTGGTGATGAAACTCTGAGGATTGGCTCGCGCTACGGAGCAACCCGCCAAGCCGGTCAAGGACGCGGCGTGCGGCGATGGCCTAAGCTGCGGCCTTTCCCCTCGACGAGAGTTCCGCTATGTCCATTGCCTTCTGGTGCGTCCTGATCGCGATCTTCCTGCCTTACGTCGGCACCAGCATCGCCAAGTTCACTGGCGGCGGCTTCGGCCCCCGGCAGAACCACGACCCGCGCACCTTCCTCGCCAGCCTGGAGGGCTATCGCAAGCGCGCCAACGCCTTCCAGATGAACAGCTTCGAGGTGACCCCGGCCTTCGCCGCGGCAGTAATCATCGCTTACGTGGTGAACAATGCCGAACCCGCCACCATCGACCGCCTGGCCATCGCCTGGGTCACCAGCCGCCTGCTCTACCTGATCTTCTACATCGCCGACCTGGCGATGCTGCGCTCGCTGGCATGGTTCCTCGGCATGGCGTTGATCATCGCAATCTTCGTCGTTTCCGCCTGACCCGAGGCTGCCTGAACGGCAGCTGAACGAATGGCACGGCGCTGCGGCGGATGGCCGCAGCGACCGGCGCGCGGTCTGGATCATTCGGGGAACGGGGCGGATAATCCGGCGCTTCCGTGTCTGGCCGTCCTACAAGAGTCCCCCATGAAGTTGAAGACCCTGCTCGTTCTGCTGCTGGCCGGTACCGCGCTTGCCGGCTGCCATCGCCTGGACCCCAACTCGCCGGAGTACAAGCGCCAGGCGGTGTTCAAGGAGATGCTCAAGACCAGCGAGGACATGGGCGGCATGTTGCGCGGGCGAATTCCCTTCGACGCGGACAAGTTCCGGAGCAATTCGACCAAGCTGGGCGAACTGGCCGACAAGCCCTGGCAGTACTTCCCCACGACCCAGCCGCCAGCTGACAAGGTGGAAAGCGACGACACCCGCGCCAAGGCGGAAATCTGGCAGCGCCAACTGGAGTTCCAGGCCGACGCCAAGACCTTCGAACAGGCCGTCCGCGCCCTGGGCGAAAACACCCGCAATGCCGCGCCGACGCCTGAAGGCGTGCGCAAGGACTTCGCCGCGGTGGAAGACGCCTGCGAAGCCTGCCACAAGAAATTCCGCGCGCTCTGACGGGCGCGTTCTTGTAGGGTCGCGCTGACTCGCGAACGAGCCAGTTCGATCCTACAGGTTCACTCCTCCAGTTCGCGCTTGGCCTGCTCCAGTTCGGCGCGGGCTTCGGCCAGCTTGTCCTTGCGCTTCTCGATCTTCTCGGCGTCACCCTTGTTCATCGCCTTGCGCAGGTCCTTCTCGCGCTGGGCGACTTCCTTCTCCGCGTCCAGCACATTCTGCTTGCGCTCCTGCGTGAGGCTGGCGTCGGTGCAATAGGTCTTCACCTTCTCCAGGGCGGTCTGCAGGCCGGCGATGCGGTTGCCGTTGCCTTGGGCCTTGGCCTGTTCGAGCTGGGTTTCGAGAGCGGCGCGCTTGGCGGCGCAGCCGGTCAGCGGTTGCCCGGACGCCTCGGCGGCGAGTAGCGGGCCGGCGCAGCCGAGGGCGAGAACGGCGGCCATCAGGGCAGAGCTTCGGAACATTTTCGGAGTCCTTGGTTACCAAACACTATGACGTTGGAGTCAACGGCTAGAGTTTGCCATGGACGGGAGCGCCGGGGGCTGCCCCAGGGCAATGCCTCCGAATCTGGCCCGGACTCGCAAGGCCCGCCGGGCGGGCAAGGAGAAGCGGTATGCGGGTGGCGATGCGGATCGTGCAGGGGCTCATCGCGCTGCTGGTACTGGCGCTGCTGGTGGGCGGTTGGTGGTACGTGCCCGGCGAGCTGATGCAGCGACCAACGCTGACCGGCAGCAGTGAGGATGCCTCGCTGCGCCAGGGTCAGCGACGCCGCAGCTACGTGCTCTACGTGCCGCAGAAGTTGGCCGAGCGCCCGGCGCTGCTGGTGGTGCTGCACAGCTCGCAGAGCAACGGCGAGCGCATGCGCCGCGACAGCGGCTACCGTTTCGACGCGTTGGCAGATCGCGACGGTTTCCTGGTGCTCTACCCCGATGGTTTCGAGGGCCATTGGAACGACTGCCGGCGGGTCGCCTCCTACAGCGCCCGGCAACTGAACATCGATGATGTCGGCTTTCTCTCGGACATGATCGTGCGCCTGCAGCGCGAGCGCGGCGTCGATCCCGCGAGGGTGTTCGTCACGGGCTATTCCAATGGCGGGCAGATGGCCTTGCGGATGGCGGCGGAAGCGCCGGACAAGGTCGCTGGCGTCGCCGCCGTGGCTGCCAGCCTGCCGAGCACCGACAACGACGCCTGCCGTCCCGCCGAGCAGCCCAGGGCGGCGCTGTTGATGAATGGCACGCGGGACCCCATCAATCCCTATGCGGGTGGCCGGGTCACGCTGTTTGGCTTCGGTGATCGCGGCAACGTGCTCTCTGCCGAGGACTCTGCTCTTGCGCTGGCGCGGCGCAACGGCCAGGGAGGCGAGCCGCAGGTGGATAAGCTGACCCAGCCGGGGCCGGTGTGGACGCAGCGCCAGCGCTGGGCTGCCGGCGACGGGCCGCCCGTGGAGCTGGTGACGGTGTTTGGTGGAGGGCACCTGATTTCGCAGCCGCTTTACCGGCCGCCGCGCATGCTTGGCCAGGTCGACCCGCAACTGGATGGGCCGGCTGAAATCTGGCGGTTCTTCAGCGAGCTATCACCTGGCGAGCAGCCACATAGCGGGCAGCCGTTCTAGAGTTCGATCACCCGACAGGGATCGAAACCGCTGTCCTCGCCGGGGTAGGCGCCGGGGTTGGCGACGATGCGACCCCGGCCGACGTGGTAGTCCAGGCATTCGTGAACGTGACCGTGGATCCACAGGTCACAGCGCTCGACCAGTGATTCCAGGTTGGAAGCGAAGGCCGGCGACAGCGCATCGCCCACATAATGCGGAGGAATCGAGCGCGCGCTGGGTGCGTGGTGGGTGACCACCACCGTGGGCCCGGCAAAGGGCTGTGCCAGTTCCGCCTCCAGCCACCGACAGGTCGACGCGCAGATATCGGCGCTCATGCCCGGGGTGAAGGGTTGGGCGAAGTAGTCGATCGTACGGAAGTCCGGCATGAGTAACTGGGCCTGCTCGTAGGCCAGTTCCGACGCATGCGCGCCATAGAGCTGAAAGTCGGTCCACAGCGTGGCGCCAAGGAAGCGTACGCCGCCCAGGACCACGGCGTCCTTTTCCAGAAAGTGGATATTCAATGCCTGCGCCAGATTGCGCATGGCCTGGGTCAGTTCGGGCAAGTCTGAGTGATAGAACTCGTGGTTGCCGGCGACGTAGATGATCTCGCTATCAGGAAATTCCTCGCGCGCCCAGTGCAGCCCTTGCAAGTGTTCGTGGATATCTCCGGCAAGTACGACTATGTCCGACACAGTCTGCGGCAATTGGCGATAACCGTTGGGAAAGTGCTCGTGATGGAGGTCGGAAAGAACGCGAAGGCGCATGGTTGTTTTTATATTTGCCGTAGGAAAGTGCCGAGCATAACGAAGGATGATGCGTTTGACATGGATCATGGCATCACCGGTACGACCCTAAAGGCCCTTCGAAAATAAGGGATAATTCAGAGGAACCCTTCAGCTTCCGTGTGGGTGCACTAAGTCAGTGCTCCAAGGAGAAGTCATGAAACTCATCTGGATCGTACTGTTGGCCGTGGCGGCCACCTTTGGCCTCGCCCTGTTCGTCGACCCGCCGGCGACGCTGGATATCTGGGTCGTGCGCAAGCAGGCCATTCTCTTCACTGGCGTCGCGTCATTCGCGCTGATGTCGCTGATCATGCTGCTGGCGGTGCGCCCGGTGTGGCTGGAGAAGCCCCTCGACGGCCTCGACCGCATGTACCGCGCGCACAAGTGGGCGGGCATCCTGGCCATCGTGCTGGGCCTGCTGCACTACCTGATGGAGCTGGGTGGGCCGCTGCTCGCCGAGTTCATCGCCAAGCCGGCCAAGGGGCCGAGGGTGGAAACCTTCCTCGACGTATTCCGCGGCTCGGCCAAGGACCTGGGCGAGTGGTCGGCCTGGTTGCTGGCGGCGATGCTGGTCATCACGCTCTGGCAGCGCTTCCCCTATCACTTGTGGCGCTATGTCCACAAAACCCTCGCCGTGGTCTATCTGGTGCTCGCCTTCCATGGCGTGGTGCTGGCGCCGGCGGGCTACTGGGCGCAACCGGTCGGCTGGCTGGTGGCACTCTGCGCCGCGGTGGGCAGCCTGTGTGCGCTCTGGTCGCTGACCGGGCAGATCGGCCGCCGGCGCACCCATGAGGGTGTCGTGGTGGCGGTCGACCGCCCGGGCGAGCGAATGCTGGAAGTGACCTGCAAGCTGCAGGGGCGTTGGCAGCACCGTGCCGGGCAATTTGCCTTCCTCACCTGCAATCGCCTGGAAGGCCAGCATCCCTTCACCATTTCCAGCGGCGACCTGGGCAACGGCGAAGTGCGTTTCAGCATCAAGGCATTGGGGGACTACACACAGCGCCTTCAGGATGGACTGAAGGTGGGAGACCCGGTGAAGGTGGAAGGGCCGTACGGCCGCTTCGACTTCCGCCGCGACAAGGGCGAGCGGCAGGTCTGGATCGCCGGTGGTATCGGCATTACACCCTTCCTGGCGTGGCTCGACTCACTGCAGGCGCGGCCGGATGACAGCCCGGAGGTGACGCTGCTGTACTGCGTGCGCTCGCCGTCCGATGCCATCTATGCCGGCCGCCTGCGTGAGTTGTGTGCGAAATTGCCGCGTATCGATCTGCGTGTGCATTACAGCGAGAGCGAAGGTTACCTGCAGGCAGCCGATCTGGGTCTGCAGCCCGGTGTAGGAGGGCGGTGGCCGAGCGTGTGGTTCTGCGGCCCGCAGGCGCTGGCCGAACTGCTGCGCCGTGACCTGCGCCGCCAGGGCATGCCGGGCAACCGCTTCCACCAGGAAGCCTTCCAGATGCGCTGAGGCGCTCAGAAGCCGGCAACGCCGAGGTCGTGCAACTGCTCGCGCAATTGCACGACTGCCGGCGCTTTGAAGAAGGCTTCCAGTTGTGCCGCGCGCACCTTGCCTATGCCTGGTTGCATCTGCCACTGCACTGCGTCGCGGGCGGCCAGCGCGGGCCAGTCGTCTCCCGCGGGATGGGCGTTGGGGGACGGTGCACCCAGTGCACGCAGCCAGGTAGCGAACGATCGCCGGCGAGCGAGCTGGAACTGCTGGTGCAGACTCGCTGCACTTCGCTCTCCGAGTCCGGGAACCTGGCTCAGTTGCTCTGGCGTCAGCGTCATCCAGGCGAGTATCCCCGTCAGCAGCCCGGCTTCGTGCAGCTTGCTCCAGGTGCCCGGTCCGACACCGGCTAGCCCCAGCCCGCTCTTTCCGCTGAGCCACTCCAGGCGGGCGAGGAACTGTTCCTCGCAGCCCTCGATGGGCTGCCAGCAGGAGAGGGCGTTGAACTGGCCGTCTTCTGGCGCGGCTATTTGGGGGCGATTCGGCGAGCGCCAGACCACGCCGTCCAGGCGAGGAATGGTCAGTCCGGCGAGGGCGATGGCGACCTGGTCGCCAGGGCGGATGTCCAGGCTGCGCCAGCGTTTGAGCGAGCCGACGCCGACGCGCTGGATGGTTCGTCCGTCCAGCTCTACCGGGGCCAGATGCAGCACAGGTGTCACCCTGCCACTGCGGCCGACCTTGAACGCCACGCGACGAACCTCCGCCAGTGCCTGTTGATGTGGATACTTCCACGCCACCGCCCAGCCCGGCGCCTGTGCACTCCAGGCCTTGCCCGGTGGCCGGCGGCCCTGGCGGATGACAATGCCATCGCTGGCGAAGGGCAGCGGCTGGCGATACCAGCGTTCGCGCCAGGACTCGATTTCAGATTGCCCAGCCACCGGTACGGTCAGGTCGGCGCTGTCATCGAATCCCAGCTGGCGCAGTCGTGCCAAGCGATCCGGCATTTTCACCGGACCCTCCGGCAGCTCCCAGACGAACAGACCGATCTGTGTGCCTTGGTCGCCCAAATCCTTGCGGGCCATCAGGCCGGCGACCTTGCCGCGGGCACCCGAACCGCCCTGCAACGCTTGCACATGCTGTGGCAGTCGCCAGTACAGCTCGCCTTGCAGCACCAGATCGCCTGGTTCGCCGGGTAACTGCCTGGGGATAGCATCGATTCGTTGCGCGTTGGCGGTCCAGTCCTGCCCGGCGCTGCCGTCGCCGCGGCTGATTGCCTGGATGAAGCGACCGTCGCGGTAGATCAGCGTGACCGCTACGCCGTCGACCTTGGGTTGCGCCCAGAGATCGGAGCGGTTGGCCAGCCAACTGCGCACGGCCGAGGCATCGGGAAGCTTGTCGAGGCCGGTGTGGGGGAAGGGGTGGCGAATCGTCCCCGCGCTGCTGGCCAGCGGTGACTCGGGGGCAACACGGACTTGAGGGAAGCAGTCCCGCCACTGCGCCAGTCGTTCGCGTGCCTGGTCGTAAAGCTCATCGGCCACGGGGGACCTTCCGTCCCGGTGGTAGGCGTCATCCCACTGCGTCAGCTGCCCGCGGAGTGCCTCGATCTGTCGAGGCACCTGCTCGGCCGGCCAGTCGGGGCAGGCACGAACGGTAAGAGGAAGGCAAAGCAGCAAGGTGATGACGAGGCGGAGCATGGCGAGAGACCGTGCAGTGGAAACCCGCAAGGCTAGGAGCCGAAAGCGGCGATTGATGCCGGAATGAGCGTGGATTTTTCGCCAAGGCTTGTGGGCGATCAGAAACGAAAAAGCCCCGCCGAGGCGGGGCTTTTTCCTGCTACCGGGCCTTACAGGCCGGCGGCATCACGCAGGGCGGCAGCCTTGTCGGTGCGCTCCCAGGTGAAGGCGGTGAAGGTGTCACCGTCGTAGGTCATTTCGAACGGGTTGCGACCGAAGTGGCCGTAGGCTGCGGTCGGCTGGTACATCGGGTGCAGCAGGTCGAGCATCTTGGTGATCGCGTACGGACGCAGGTCGAAGTGCTCGCGGACCAGTTGGATGATCTTGTCATCGCTGATCTTGCCGGTGCCGAAGGTGTTGATCGAGATGGAGGTCGGCTGGGCCACGCCGATGGCGTAGGACACCTGGATCTCGCAACGCTCGGCCAGGCCGGCGGCGACGATGTTCTTGGCCACGTAGCGGCCGGCGTAGGCGGCGGAACGGTCGACCTTGGACGGGTCCTTGCCGGAGAACGCGCCGCCGCCGTGACGGGCCATGCCGCCGTAGGAGTCGACGATGATCTTGCGGCCGGTCAGGCCGCAGTCGCCCACCGGGCCACCGATGACGAAGTTACCGGTCGGGTTGATGTGGAACTGGGTGTCCTTGTGCAGCAGTTCGGCCGGCAGCACCTGCTTGATGATCAGCTCCATCACGCCTTCGCGCAGGTCCTTGTAGCTGACTTCCGGGTTGTGCTGGGTGGACAGCACGATGGCGTCGATACCGACGACCTTGCCGCCTTCGTAGCGGCAGGTGACCTGGGACTTGGCATCCGGGCGCAGCCACGGCAGCAGGCCGGATTTGCGGGCCTCGGCCTGGCGCTCCACCAGGCGGTGGGAGAAGCAGATCGGTGCGGGCATCAGCACGTCGGTTTCGTTGCTGGCATAGCCGAACATCAGGCCCTGGTCGCCAGCGCCCTGGTCTTCCGGCTTGGCGCGGTCGACGCCTTGGTTGATGTCCACCGACTGCTTGCCGATGATGTTCAGCACGCCGCAGGTGGCGCCGTCGAAGCCGACTTCGGAGCTGTTGTAACCGATGTCGATGATGACCTTGCGCACCAGCTCTTCCAGGTCGACCCAGGCGGAAGTGGTGACTTCACCGGCGATGATCGCGACACCGGTCTTCACCAGGGTTTCGCAGGCCACGCGGGCGTATTTGTCCTTGGCGATGATGGCGTCGAGCACCGCATCGGAAATCTGGTCCGCGATCTTGTCCGGATGGCCTTCGGAGACGGATTCGGAGGTGAAAACTGAGTATTCGCTCATCTAACGGTTCCTATCATTTACCGGTGGGTGAGGACGCTTCGCGAATCCGGTTTGGCGAAGTGCCGCACCTGGATCTGAAAGCCATTGCGTAAACCGATGTACACACTTTCGCCGGACGCGAGCCCGGCGGCGTCGGCCCAGCGGGCCAGGTCTTCCTGTTCGAACCCCAGCCAGAGATCGCCACAGGCCTCGCGGGCCCAGCTCTGGTCGTGGCTGCAGAGTTCGGTCACCAGCAGGCTGCCACCGGGTTTCACCAGGTGTGCCAGCTGCTTCATGGCCTCCGCCGGTGCGGCGAAGTGATGCAGCACCATGTTCAGCACCACACAGTCCGCCGCGTCGTCGACGTCCTGCAGGGCGTCGCCCAGCCGCAGCCGGACGTTGTTCAATCCATCGCTGGCGCAACGTTGCCGCGCCATTGCAAGCATGGTCTCGCTGTTGTCCAGCGCCGTGACCTGATCGAAACGCCGGGCCAGCTCGGGGAGAAACCCGCCGTCGCCGGGGCCGACTTCCAGCGCCGTGGCGCCGGCGGCGAAGCTCAGTGCATCGAGCAGCGCCAGTACGCTTTCGCGGTATTGCGGCAGTCCTGCGATCAGGTCCTGGGTCGCCTGGAACTTCTCCGCACTACGGGCGAAATAGTCGCGGCTCACGGCGGCACGTTGGGCGTGTACGCCGTCGACCCGGGCGCTGACGTCATCGGCCAGCGCCAGTTCGTCCACTTCTTCGAGCAGCGCCCCGTGCAGCGTGCCGCCCAGGCTTTCACCCTGGGGCAGGGCGCGGCGATAGAAGATCGCGTTGCCTTCGCGACGGGTAGCGACCAGGCCGGCCTGGGCCAGCACCTTCAGGTGATGGCTCATGCCCGACTGACGTACGCCGAAGATATGTGCCAGTTCCAGTACGCCGAACGAATCGTTGGCCAGCACCCGCAGCACGTTCAGCCGCAGCGGGTCGCCGCCGGCCTTGCACAGGGCAGCCAACTGGTCGCAATCGTCGTGGCGGATTTCGGGCAGGCGCAGACTCATGGGTTGCGCAGTCTAGTCATGGCCTTCGGGGTCGGCAAGGGCTGTATCAAAAAGTTTTGATATTGCCGGATGAGTGGTTTTTGATCAGCCCACGGCGATAAACCGGTGCCCTGTGTCAGGCATCTGCCGATCTGTCATTGCCCCACAGGGGCCGGCTGGGCGAAAATACCGGCCTTTTTTCATTCCCTTCGATCTTTCGAAGCAGCCCCCGCAGGAGATTCAGCGATGCCCAGCCGTCGTGAGCGAGCCAACGCCATCCGCGCACTCAGCATGGATGCCGTGCAGAAAGCCAACAGCGGCCATCCTGGCGCCCCCATGGGCATGGCGGATATCGCCGAAGTCCTCTGGCGCGACTATCTCAAGCACAACCCGAGCAACCCGCAGTGGGCCGACCGCGACCGCTTCGTGCTGTCCAACGGCCACGGCTCGATGCTGATCTACTCGCTGCTGCACCTCACCGGCTACGACGTCACCGTCGATGACCTGAAGAACTTCCGCCAGATGCACTCGCGTACCCCGGGCCACCCGGAGTACGGCTATACCGCTGGCGTCGAGACCACCACCGGCCCGCTGGGCCAGGGCATCGCCAATGCCGTGGGCATGGCGCTGGCCGAAAAAGTACTGGCTGCGCAGTTCAACCGCGACGGCCACAGCATCGTCGACCACTACACCTACGCCTTCCTGGGCGACGGCTGCATGATGGAGGGCATCTCCCATGAAGTCGCCTCGCTGGCCGGCACCCTGCGCCTGAACAAGCTGATCGCCTTCTACGACGACAACGGCATCTCCATCGATGGCGAAGTCCACGGCTGGTTCACCGACGACACCCCCAAGCGCTTCGAAGCCTACGGCTGGCAGGTGATCCGCAACGTCGACGGGCATGACGCCGACGAGATCAAGACCGCCATCGACACCGCCCGCAAGAGCGACGCGCCGACCCTGATCTGCTGCAAGACCATCATCGGCTTCGGTTCGCCGAACAAGCAGGGCAAGGAAGAAAGCCACGGCGCCGCCCTGGGCGTCGACGAAGTGGCCGCCACCCGCGCTGCGCTGGGCTGGAACCACGGCCCGTTCGAAATCCCGGCGGACATCTACGCCGAGTGGAGCGCCAAGGACAGCGGCGCCACCCGCGAAGCCGAGTGGAACAAGCGCTTCGCTGCCTACCAGGCCGCGCACCCGAAACTGGCCGCCGAGTTCGAGCGCCGTGTGGCCGGTGAGCTGCCCGCCGACTTCGCCGAGAAGGCTGCTGCCTACGTCGCCGACGTCGCCCTGAAGGGTGAGACCATCGCCAGCCGCAAGGCCAGCCAGAACGCCCTGAACGCCTTCGGCCCGCTGCTGCCGGAACTGCTGGGCGGCTCCGCCGACCTCGCCGGTTCCAACCTGACCCTGTGGAAGGGCTGCAAGGGTGTGAGCGCCGACGATGCCAACGGCAACTACCTGTTCTACGGCGTGCGCGAGTTCGGCATGAGCGCCATCATGAACGGCGTGGCCCTGCACGGCGGCTTCATCCCCTACGGCGCAACCTTCCTGATCTTCATGGAATACGCCCGCAACGCGGTGCGCATGTCCGCCCTGATGAAGCAGCGCGTGCTGTACGTGTTCACCCACGACTCCATCGGTCTGGGCGAAGACGGCCCGACCCACCAGCCGATCGAGCAACTGGCCAGCCTGCGCCTGACCCCGAACCTGGACACCTGGCGCCCGGCCGATGCCGTGGAATCCGCGGTGGCCTGGAAGTACGCCATCGAGCGCGCCGACGGCCCGTCCGCACTGATCTTCAGCCGCCAGAACCTGCCGCACCAGCCGCGCGACGCCGCCCAACTGGCCGATGTGGCCCGTGGCGCCTACGTGCTGAAAGACTGCGACGGCGAGCCGGAACTGATCCTGATCGCCACCGGCTCCGAAGTCGGCCTGGCCGTGCAGGCGTTCGACAAGCTCAGCGCCGAAGGCCGCAAGGTGCGCGTGGTCTCCATGCCGTCCACCAGCGTCTTCGACCAGCAGGACGCCGGCTACAAGCAGGCCGTGCTGCCGGTACAGGTCGGTGCGCGCATTGCCATCGAAGCGGCCCACGCCGACTATTGGTACAAGTATGTGGGCCTGGAAGGCCGCGTGATCGGCATGACCACCTTCGGTGAGTCGGCCCCGGCCCCGGCGCTGTTCGAACACTTCGGCTTCACCGTCGAGAACGTGCTGGAAGTCGCCGCCGAGCTGCTCGAAGCCTGACGAGCGCCTGAGCCTGCCGGGGTGCGTTACGCCCCGGCAGCGATCACCAAGGGATAACAATGTCCAAGCGCCCTTACCGAGTTGCCCTCAACGGCTACGGCCGTATTGGCCGCTGCGTGTTCCGTGCCCTGCACGAACGCGGCGCCAAGGCCGGTTTCTCCATCGTCGCGCTGAACGACCTGGCGGACCTGGCCAGCCTGGAATACCTGACCCGCTTCGACTCCACCCACGGCCGCTTCCCCGGCGAGGTGAGCGTGGCCGACGGCTGCCTGCATGTAGGCGGCGACTGCGTGAAGGTGTTCCGCGAAGCCGAACCCGAGGCGATCGACTGGCGTGCCCTGGACATCGACCTGGTGCTGGAATGCTCCGGCGTCTACAACACCCGCGCCGATGGTGAGCGCTTCCTCACCGCGGGTGCGTCGCGGGTGCTGTTCTCGCAGCCGATGGCCAGCGAGGCGGATATCGACGCCACCGTGGTCTTCGGTATCAACCAGCAAGAGCTCTCCGGCGCCGAGACGCTGGTGTCCAACGCCTCCTGCACCACCAACTGCAGCGTGCCGCTGCTCAAGCTGCTGAACGAGGCCGTGGGCATCGAGTACGTCTCGATCACCACCATCCACTCGGCGATGAACGACCAGCCGGTGATCGACGCCTACCACCACGAAGATCTGCGCCGCACGCGTTCGGCCTTCCAGTCGGTGATCCCGGTGTCCACGGGGCTGGCGCGCGGCATTGAGCGCCTGCTGCCGGAACTCGCCGGGCGAATCCAGGCCAAAGCCATTCGGGTGCCGACGGTGAACGTCTCAGCCCTGGACATCACCCTGCAGGTCTCCCGCGATACGTCCGCCGAGGAGATCAACCGCGTGCTGCGCCAGGCTGCCGCCGAAGGCCCGCTGAAAGGCCTGCTGGCGTACACCGAGCTGCCCCACGCCAGCTGCGATTTCAATCATGACCCGCACTCGGCCATCGTCGATGGCAGCCAGACTCGCGTTTCCGGCCCTCGCCTGGTGAACGTGCTGGCCTGGTTCGACAACGAGTGGGGGTTCGCCAACCGCATGCTCGACACCGCAGGGCACTTCCTGCACGTCGCCGCTACTGAACGTTAATCAAACAGCCCCTACAGGACTGACTGTCATGACCGTGTTGAAGATGACCGACCTCGACCTCAAAGGTAAGCGCGTACTGATCCGCGAAGACCTCAACGTTCCGGTGAAGGACGGTGTGGTCAAGAGCGACGCGCGTATCCTGGCCTCGCTGCCGACCATCAAGCTGGCCCTGGAGAAGGGCGCGGCGGTAATGGTCTGCTCGCACCTGGGCCGCCCGACCGAAGGTGAATTCTCCGAAGAGAACAGCCTGCAGCCGGTCGCCGACTACCTGTCCAAGGCCCTGGGCCGCACTGTGCCGCTGGTCAGGGATTACCTGGGCGGCGTCGAGGTGAAGCCGGGTGAAGTCGTGCTGTTCGAGAACGTGCGCTTCAACAAGGGCGAGAAGAAGAACGCTGACGAGCTGGCCCAGCAATACGCCGCCCTGTGCGACGTGTTCGTCATGGACGCCTTCGGCACCGCCCACCGCGCCGAGGGTTCCACCCACGGTGTAGCCAAGTTCGCCAAGGTCGCTGCCGCTGGCCCGCTGCTGGCCGCCGAACTGGAAGCCCTGGGCAAGGCGCTGGGTAATCCAGCGCGCCCGATGGCGGCCATCGTCGCCGGCTCCAAGGTGTCGACCAAGCTCGACGTACTGAACAGCCTGGCGCAGATCTGTGACCAGTTGATCGTCGGTGGCGGTATCGCCAACACCTTCCTTGCCGCGGCAGGCCACAAGGTCGGCAAGTCCCTGTACGAGGCCGACCTGGTCGATACCGCCAAGGCCATTGCCGCCAAGGTCAGCGTACCGCTGCCGGTGGACGTGGTGGTTGCCAAGGAATTCGCCGAGACTGCCGTTGCTACCGTCAAGGACATTGCTGACGTGGCCGACGATGACATGATCCTGGATATCGGTCCGAAGACGGCGGCCCAGTTCGCCGAGTTGCTGAAGACTTCCAGGACCATCCTCTGGAACGGTCCGGTCGGCGTGTTCGAGTTCGACCAGTTCGGCGAAGGCACCAAGACCCTGGCCAAGGCCATCGCCGAAGGTTCCGCCTTCAGCATCGCCGGCGGTGGCGACACCCTGGCTGCCATCGACAAGTACGGCATCGGCGAGCAGATTTCCTACATTTCCACCGGTGGTGGCGCCTTCCTTGAGTTCGTCGAGGGCAAGGTCCTGCCGGCCGTCGAAGTGCTGGAACAGCGCGCCAAGGCCTGACCTGGGGCGTTGCCGGGCGACAGTAAAGCAAACCTCCGCGGCATCCTCGGGTCACAAGCCTAGTATGGATGCCAAGGAGAACGGTCATGCGAGCTGTCACCCCTTTGTTGTCGTTTTGCCTCGTGCTGGTGGGTTGCGCCGGAGGCGGCGGGACGCCCAGTACCTGTGAAGTGATGAGCCCGCCCCCGGTCATGGTGCCTTCGGACCAGAACCGCGAGCGGGTGGAAAGCCAGAGCAGCGGCGATCCGACCCCTGACCAGAAGCCGGTGAACTGCCCCTGAGGCCTCGTCCGGCGGTCGGGTTCACGAACTGGCAGTGCCGCCCGCGCCCTGGCGTAGGCGGCACTGGCGTTCCTGCGGCGGGACGGGCAATCTGGCGCATTGGATATCCGGCGGCGCGTCCGTCCGAAGGAGAGTCGCCCGATGCTGCGTTATATCGTCCCGGCCCTGGCCCTATTGCTGGTGGCGGGCTGCTCGAGCCATTCGTCCGGCGGCAAGGCGGCTTCGGGTAGTGGCTGGAACCACTGGGTCTGCGACAGCAAGGCCGAGGTGCAGTGGCGCTACGTCGATCCCAGCAAGTCGGTGGTCGACCTGAAGCTGGGTGAGGACGACGTGGTCCATCACCTGGAAGAGGAACCCGGCGGTTCCGGCGCTTTCTATAGCGACGGGCTGATCGGCTTGAGCATCAAAGGCGACCAGGGTCTGGTCTACTGGGTCGAGAGCAACGACCTGATCGGCCGTGGTTGCAAGGCGCCCTGAGCGCCGATTGTCCGGCGTGCGCCGGAAGGCTTGAACACGGCCTGTCCCTGCGGCAGGCTTCCAAACATGTAGTTAAGGGGCTCGTGTAACCGAGCCTGACTTCTGGGAGAAGCGAAGACCATGGCACTCATCAGCATGCGCCAAATGCTGGACCACGCCGCCGAGTTCGGCTACGGCGTTCCGGCTTTCAACGTCAATAACCTGGAGCAGATGCGCGCCATCATGGAAGCGGCCGACAAGACCGATTCTCCGGTGATCGTGCAGGCCTCCGCCGGTGCCCGCAAATACGCCGGTGCGCCTTTCCTGCGCCACCTGATTCTCGCGGCCATTGAAGAATTCCCGCACATCCCGGTGTGCATGCACCAGGACCACGGCACCAGCCCCGACGTCTGCCAGCGTTCCATCCAGCTGGGCTTCAGCTCGGTGATGATGGACGGCTCGCTGAAGGAAGACGGCAAGACCCCGGCCGACTACGAGTACAACGTCCGCGTGACCCAGCAGACCGTTGCCTTCGCCCATGCCTGCGGCGTGTCCGTGGAAGGTGAGCTGGGCTGCCTGGGCTCCCTGGAAACCGGCATGGCCGGCGAAGAAGACGGCGTTGGCGCCGAAGGCGTGCTGGATCACAGCCAGTTGCTGACCGACCCGGAAGAGGCTGCGGACTTCGTCAAGAAGACCCAGGTCGACGCCCTGGCCATCGCCATCGGCACCAGCCACGGCGCCTACAAGTTCACCAAGCCGCCGACCGGCGACGTGCTTTCCATCGAGCGCATCAAGGAAATCCACAAGCGCATCCCCAACACCCACCTGGTGATGCACGGCTCCTCCTCGGTGCCGCAAGAGTGGCTGAAGGTGATCAACGAGTTCGGCGGCGACATCAAGGAAACCTACGGGGTGCCGGTCGAGGAAATCGTCGAAGGTATCAAGCACGGTGTGCGCAAGGTCAACATCGACACCGACCTGCGCCTGGCTTCCACCGGCGCCATCCGCCGCATGATGGCCGAGCAGCCGAGCGAGTTCGACCCGCGCAAGTTCTTCGCCAAGACCATCGTCGCCATGCGTGATATCTGCATCGCCCGCTACGAAGCCTTCGGCACCGCCGGCCATGCCTCGAAGATCAAGCCGATCTCCCTGGAAGGCATGTTCCAGCGTTACGCCAAGGGTGAGCTGGTGTCGAAGGTCAACTGATCTCGAGCCCGGTTCCCGCTCTCGCTCTGTTTCTGAAGAGTTGAAGAGTTGAAGAGCCCCGCCCTGCGGGGCTCTTTCGTATCCGCCAGAAGGAAATCGCCGATGTTGCGCGCCTTGTTTTCCGTCTTGCTGCTGGCGCTTCTCGCGGGTTGTTCGCTGTCCCCGGCACAGCCCCCCGCGCCAGCGCCCAAGCCGCCCGTGGATCTGCCCGTGGATGCGCAGAACTGCCTGACGCACCAGGAGTGCACGCTGAAGACCTCGCGCACCCTGCTGTTCGTCTTCGACTATGCCGAAGCGGGCGCCGCGCTGGTGGAAAATGAAAACCGCGTGCTCAGTACCCCGGAAAAGGCGCCGAAGAAGGGCTGGCCGGCGATCCGCATCCAGTTGGCCGATCCGGATGGCGGTCGCTTCGAGTTCTCCAGCGAATGCCGGCAGAAGCGCTGCCTTATCAAGGAATCGCGCCTGCTCAGCTGCTACCGTAGTTATCTGGACGGAAAAGCCTGCCGGTTCCGCTGAGCGCTGGTGCTCCGGCCGGACGGGCTCTGGAGGCACGATGACGGATGTACACGGCAGTGCGCGGGAGGGGTTCTCCCGCGAAGCTAAGACCTACGCCCACGGGCGTCCGGATTATCCCGACGAGCTGCTCGGCTGGCTCGGCGAAGAGCTGGAGATCGGCGCGGGCAGGAGCGTTGTCGATCTTGGCGCAGGCACCGGGAAGTTCACCACGCTACTGCTGCGCACGGGGGCGCAGGTCACTGCCATCGAGCCGGTGGCAGCGATGCGGGAGCAGCTCAGTGCGGCGCTGCCTGCCGTGAAGGCGCTGAATGGCACGGCACAGGCGATACCTCTGGCGGCAGAGAGCATCGATGCACTGACTTGCGCACAGGCCTTCCACTGGTTCGCCGACGCGCGGGCGCTGGAGGAAATCCATCGCGTCCTGCGGCCGGGCGGCCATCTTGGCCTGGTCTGGAACGTGCGCGACGAGCGGGTCGATTGGGTGGCCCAGGTGACGCGGATTCTCGAGCGCTACGAAGGCAGCACGCCGCGCTTCCACACCGGGCAATGGCGCCGCGCCTTTGCCGGGTCGCGCTTCGAGGAACTGCGGTTGCGCGAGTTCAGCTACCAGCACCTCGGCCCGCCGGAGCAGGTCATAGTCGCACGCACCCTCTCGGTGAGCTTCATCGCGGCGCTGCCTGACGAGCAGAAGCAGCGTGTCGCCGATCAGCTGCACGAGCTGATCGCCACGCACCCGGCGCTGAAAGGGCGCAGCGAAATTGCCTTCCCATACCGCACCGAGGCCTACAGCACCCGCGCGTTGGCCTGAACGGCGAATGCGGTAGACTGGCGGACGTTTTCTCCGCCAGTCGTTTCCCATGCAGCCGCTTCGCTATCTCCAGGCCTATCCGCCACAGCTCCAGGACCAGGTGCGCCAGCTCATCGAGCAGGACCGCCTCGGCGAGTATCTGGAGCGCCGCTACCCCGGTCGCCACGACGTGCAGAGCGACAAGGCGCTGTACAGCTATGCCATGGACCTCAAGCAGCAGTACATGCGCACTGCGCCCGCGGTGGACAAGGTGCTCTACGACAACAAGCTGGACGTGGTGCAGCGGGCGCTTGGCCTGAATACGGCGATCTCGCGAGTGCAGGGCGGCAAGCTCAAGGCGAAGAAGGAGATCCGTGTTGCCTCGTTGTTCAAGGAGGCAGCTCCCGAGTTCCTGCAGATGATCGTCGTCCACGAGTTGGCGCACCTGAAGGAGCGCGATCACAGCAAGTCCTTCTACCAGCTCTGCGAGCACATGCTGCCCGGTTATCACCAGCTGGAGTTCGACCTGCGCGTCTACCTGACCTGGCGCGACTTGCCTCAGTAGTAGAGGCGCCCGAGGTAGAACAGCCCCAGGCACCACGGCAGCAGCAAGGCGAGGCCCAGGTAACGCAGCGCTTTGCGCGGGCCGCGCTCGCCCTGGTTCAGCCAATGGATGCCCGCCAATATCAGTGCATAGACCGCCAGACCCGCCAGCAGCCACTCATATTGCTCCGTTGTGGGCGAAACCGGGCCGAGATGGGTGTGGGTCAGGTGCCACGCGCAAAGGATGATGGCCGGCACGAGCAGTAGCAGTGCCACCAGAACTCGCCCTGCGAGGCGCAGCAGGAAGGCGATGAACAGCCCGGCCAGGCCGGCGCTGGCAATCAGCACGGTGAACGCCTGGTCGAGGTAGACGAGGTCAGGCGCCGGCTCGAGTGAGCGTGGCTGTGCGAGCAGGCGCAACAGGGGCGCGCCGAGCAGAAGGACGATCAGGCAGAACAGCCAGCCAGTCAGAGGGCGCGGCATTCGAATCTCCTGATGAAGTTGCTGCGGGAAGCCCCTGACGTGCCGGATGGGGTCGGTCGCCTGGGGTTGTTCACCGCCGCAAAGCCCAGATTAATCAATGCTTTGGCTAAATGCCATGATTTTGTCGGGAATGATTCCCGAAAATGAGAAGGCCCCTCCTGGGAGGGGCCTTTCTGTCAGAACAGGTCTATCGGTGCTTCTTCATCCGCCGGCATACCGCTTTGGGGGGCGCTCCCTCCCGGAGCCAGCTCTCTCGTTGATGGCGGGGTATCCTCGTTCTTGAATAGCTCGAAGTACGCTCCTGGTGTGCCCGGTGGTGCCGCGCGTCCGGTGTAAGGGTCGATGCGCAGGCTGACCATGCCGGGCGGCTCGGGCAGCAGATGCGAAGGCTTGTCCTTGAGCGCCGCGCCCATGTAGCGCATCCAGATCGGCAGGGCCACGTTACCGCCGTACTCGGCGCGGCCAAGGCTTTCCGGCTGATCGAAGCCCACCCACACGGTGGTCATGAAATCGGCGTTGAAGCCGGAGAACCAGGCATCCTTCGACTCGTTGGTGGTGCCGGTCTTGCCTGCCAGATCGTCGCGCTTGAGCGCCAGCGCGCGGCGGCCGGTGCCGCGCTTGATCACGTCCTGCAGCATGCTGGTCATGATGTACGCGGTACGGGCGTCGAGGACGCGTTCGGCTGCCGCCGGTTCGATCGTGGTCCTGGCTTGGCTCGGGTCGTCATTGCCGAAGGCGTCGGTAGCGGCCGGTTGCGGCTGTGCCTGTACCTGCTCCCCGTCGTGGGGAATGCTGGGTGGGTTGGCCTGGTAAAGCACCTGGCCGTCGCGGCTTTCGATGCGCTGGACGATATAGGGTGAAACCTTGAACCCGCCATTGGCGAAGACGGTCCAGGCGCTGGCGATCTCCATCGGGGTCAGGGTCGCGGTTCCCAGGGCCATGGACAGGTTGGGCGGCAGGTCCTCCTTGTTCAGGCCGAACTTGCTGATGCAGTCGCGCGCGCGATTGACGCCCAGGGCTTGGAGAATGCGGATCGAGACCATGTTGCGCGACTTGTAGAGCGCTTCACGCATGGGAATCGGGCCGAGGAAAGTATTGGTGTCGTTCTTCGGGCGCCAGACCTTGTCCAGGTACTCGTCGTAGAACACCACCGGTGCATCGTTGATCAGCGAGGCGGCAGTGAAGCCGTTGTCCAGTGCGCAGCTGTAGATGAACGGCTTGAAGCTAGAGCCGGGCTGGCGACGGGCCTGGGTGGCGCGGTTGTAGTTGCTCTGTTCGAAGGAGAAGCCACCGACCAGCGCCATGATCGCGCCGTCCTGCGGGTTCAGCGACACCAGGGCGCTCTGAGCGGCAGGTACCTGGGTCAGGCGCAGCGAGCCGTCGTCCTTGCGTTGCACGCGAATTACATCGCCGGCTTGCACCACATCGCTGGGCTGGCTGGGCATGCGGCCCATGCTGTTGTTGCTCAGGTACGGGCGGGCCCACTTCATGCCGTCCCAGCTCAGGGCCTCTTCCTTGCCGTCGCGGGTCATGACCATGGCACCGCTTTTCTCGACCTG
Organism: Pseudomonas sp. AU12215; assembly: GCF_001675465.2. Lineage (NCBI taxonomy): Bacteria > Pseudomonadati > Pseudomonadota > Gammaproteobacteria > Pseudomonadales > Pseudomonadaceae > Pseudomonas > Pseudomonas sp. AU12215. Next base: position 24,803 of record NZ_MACM02000184.1, on the reverse strand, counting down.
GACAACGATGGCCGGTTCCAGGCCGCCCAGCGGGCGCTGCTGTGCGATAGCCTGGCGCCAGGCGTCGCGGGTCTTGCCAGGCAGGCGGGTTTCGGGGCCGCGGTAGCCGTGGCGCTGGTCGTAATCCTGCAGGCCTTCGCGCAGGGCGGTATTGGCGTCTTCCTGCAGATCGCTGCGTACGGTGGTGTAGACGCGATAGCCTTCGGTATAGGCGTCGCCGCCAAAGCGGCCGACCAGCTCGGCGCGGGCCATCTCGGCGATGTAGGGGGCAGCCAGTTCCGGAGTCTGGACGTGGTAGGAAGCGCCGACCGGTTCCTGGATGGCTGCCTGGTAGCGTTGCTGGTCGATGAAGCCGAGCTTGAGCATGCGCTCGAGGATCCAATTGCGACGTTCCAGGCTGCGCGCGGCATTCGCCAGTGGGTTGTAGCGCGAAGGCGCCTTGGGCAGGCCGGCGATCATCGCCATCTGGGCCAGGCTCAAGTCCTTGATGGACTTGCCGTAGTAGACCTGGGCCGCGGCCTCGACGCCGTAGGCGCGGTTGCCCAGGTAGATCTTGTTCACGTAGAGCTCGAGGATCTCGTCCTTGGTGAGCGAACGTTCGATCTGCAGGGCGAGCAATATCTCGTTGATCTTGCGGGAGAAACTGCGCTCGTTGGTGAGGAAGTAGTTCTTCGCGACCTGCATGGTGATGGTGCTGCCGCCGGTCTGGATGTGCCCAGTCTTCAATAATTGCGCGGCAGCACGCATCAGGCTTTTGACGTCCACGCCATAATGGTTGGCGAAATTGTCATCTTCAGCCGATAACAGTGCGTGGGTGAAATCCGGGGGGATTTCAGCAAATCGAATCGGCGTTCGGCGCATCTCGCCAAACTCTGCTATCAATTTGTTATCAGCACTGTACACCCGCAGCGGCATCTGCAATCGCACGTTGCGCAAGGCCTCCACGGAAGGGAGGTTCGGGCTGAGGTACAGATAGGCGCCGCTGAAACTGAGCAGCACTCCACAAATAATGGTGACGCAAGTCCACCACAGAAACTTCAGCAGGCGCATCGGAAGGTCTTGGATTTCCAGAGAAAAGAAAGAGTTAAGCGGATGGTGCGGTAAAAAGGGAAAAGCTGATCACATTATAAGCAGTTTTTTTGCTGGCGAGCCATTTGCGAAGCTGTCAAGTCTGGTATCTAATGTGGAAAAACATAAATCGTCCGTAAGTCTCGGATGCTGATAGGAAATCAGTCGTGCTAGGGCTCTTCAATAAGAAAGCGAACACGCTGCTGGGGATAGACATCAGTTCGACTTCGGTCAAACTTCTCGAATTGAGCCGCTCTGGAGGCCGCTACAAGGTAGAGGCCTACGCTGTCGAGCCGCTCCCGCCCAATGCAGTGGTAGAAAAGAACATCGCTGAGCTGGAGGGTGTCGGCCAGGCGTTGTCACGTGTGGTCGCCAAGGCGCGGACCGCTGTGAAAACGTCTGCGGTCGCGGTTGCCGGCTCGGCGGTCATCACCAAAACCATCGAGATGGACGGCGGACTCTCGGACGACGAGCTGGAAAACCAGCTCAAGATCGAGGCCGACCAGTACATCCCCTATCCCCTCGAAGAGGTTGCCATCGACTTCGAGGTGCAAGGCACGTCCGCGCGCAACGCAGAGCGCGTCGATGTTCTTCTTGCCGCTTGCCGCAAGGAAAACGTCGAGGTGCGCGAAGCTGCGCTGGCGCTCGCGGGTCTGACAGCCAAGGTCGTCGACGTCGAAGCCTATGCGCTGGAGCGAGCATTCAGTCTGCTGGGAGACCAGCTGGGCGGCAATGCCGACGAGCTCACAGTTGCGGTGGTCGATATCGGCGCCACCATGACCACGCTGAGCGTCCTGCACCACGGACGCACCATCTATACGCGCGAACAGCTCTTCGGTGGGCGTCAGTTGACCGAGGAAATCCAGCGTCGCTATGGCCTGTCGGTCGAAGAAGCTGGCCTTGCCAAGAAGCAGGGCGGTCTTCCGGATGACTACGACAGCGAAGTGCTGCAACCGTTCAAGGATGCCGTGGTCCAGCAGGTGTCCCGTTCCTTGCAGTTCTTTTTCGCCGCCGGTCAGTTCAACGATGTGGATTACATCCTGCTGGCGGGTGGCACTGCGTCCATCCCTGACCTGGATCGCCTGATCCAGCAGAAGATCGGTACTCCGACCCTGGTGGCCAACCCGTTCGCCGACATGGTGCTGAGCGGCAAGGTCAACGCCGGTGCGCTGGCCAGCGATGCGCCGGCGCTGATGATTGCCTGCGGTCTGGCGATGAGGAGTTTCGACTGATGGCTCGCATCAACTTATTGCCCTGGCGAGAGCAACTGCGCGAGGAACGCAAGCAACGCTTCCTGGTGATCCTCGGTGTTGTGCTGCTGGCCTCCGGGGCCCTGATTTTCCTGGGGGACCAGTACTTCAATTCGGCCATCGAGAACCAGAGTGCGCGCAATGACTTCCTGCGCAAGGAAATCGCCGTGCTGGATGCCCGGATCAAGGAGATCAGCGAGCTGAAGACCCGTCGCCAGCAGTTGCTGGAAAGGATGAAGATCATCCAGGACCTGCAGGGCAACCGCCCGATCATTGGCCGGGTGTTCGATCAGCTGGTCCGCACCTTGCCCGATGGCGTGTTCTTCACCGAGCTGAAGATGTCCGGGAAGTCGATTTCCATTGCGGGGGCGGCCGAATCCAACAATCGCGTCTCCAACCTGATGCGTAACCTGGATGCATCGGAGTGGCTGATGTCGCCGAACCTCACCGAAGTGAAGGCCGTCACTCAGGGCGCACTGGATCAGGCGAACGTCTTCCAGTTGACCGTGCAGCAGACCCAGCCCGGCGGCGAGGATCAGAACAAGACCAGCGCCGCGCAAGGAGCCAAGAAATGAGTCTGGCCAGTTCTCTGGAGAGCTTGCGCAAGATCGATATCAACGATCTTGACCTGAACAACCTCGGCTCCTGGCCGGCAGCGGTCAAGTTCATCGCCTGCGTACTGGTGATGGCTGTGGTACTGGTGCTCGGGTACAACTTCCACCTGAAGGATCTGCAGGATCAGCTGGACCGCAATCGCGACGAGGAGCAGACCCTCAAGCAGCAGTTCTCGACCAAGGCCTTCCAGGCGGCAAACCTGGACGCCTACAAGGTACAGATGAAGGAAATGGAAGAGTCCTTCGGTGCCTTGCTGCGTCAACTGCCGAGCGATACCGAGGTGCCTGGGCTGCTGGAAGACATCACCCGCACCGGTCTGGGCAGTGGCCTGGAGTTCGAAGAGATCAAGCTGCTGCCGGAAGTTACCCAGCAATTCTACATCGAGCTGCCGATCCAGATCAGCGTTGTAGGGGGGTATCACGACCTGGCTACCTTCGTCAGCGGTGTGGCCAGCCTGCCACGGATCGTGACGCTGCATGATTTCGACATCAAGCCGGCCAGCCCGGACAGCACCTCGAAGCTGCGCATGAGCATTCTGGCGAAGACCTATCGGTACAACGACAAGGGCGTGAAAGCTACTGTCCCGGCTGCAGGAGCGAATAAATGAGGGTGCGCCTGATCATTTGCAGTTTCCTGCTTCTGACCTTGAACGGCTGTGGCTCGGGAAGCGATTTCGCCGATTTGCAAGCCTACATGGATGAGGTCCGCGCTCGTCCGAAGGGCGCCATCGAGCCGCTGCCCAAGTTCCAGGCGTATGAGGCGTTCACCTACAGCGCCTCGTCCCTGCGCAGTCCGTTCCAGCCTCCGGTGAAGATCGATCTTGCGGTCAAGCAGAAGGGTAATAGGGTCATCAAGCCCGATGAAACCCGGGTCAGGCAGTTCCTCGAAGGCTTCAACATCGAGACTTTCGAAATGGTCGGTACTCTGGCCAAGGACAGTCAGGTATTTGCCCTTGTGAAAGGTGCAGGAGGGGTGCACCGGGTACGAGTGGGTGACTACCTTGGGCGCAACGACGGCAAGATCGTTGCGATCAGCGAAGCCAAGATCGACGTGATTGAAATCGTTCCTGATGGTGAGGGTGGCTGGCTGGAGCGTCCGCGCAGCCTGACTCTCAAGGAACGCTCCTAAGGGCGGGGATGAACATGGATAACAAACAGCAGTCTGCACGACGGATTCAGACGATGAATAGAACGCTTTCCCGCCTGGGCATTTCCGTGCTCCTGGCCGTATTTGCACCGACTCTGCTGGCTGCAAACCTGCAGAGCGTCGACGTGGCGGCCCTGCCGGGCGACCGTGTGGAGCTCAAGCTGGGCTTCGACGAGCCGGTAGCCGCGCCGCGTGGCTATACCATCGAACAGCCTGCGCGCATTGCATTGGACCTGCCGGGCGTGCAGAACAAGCTGGGTAGCAAGAATCGCGAGTTGGGTGTCGGTAATGCCCGTAGTCTGACTGTGGTCGAGGCCAAAGATCGCACGCGTCTGATCGTGAACCTGACCACTCTGGTCCCTTACAGCACCCGTGCTGACGGCTCCAACCTTTATGTCGTAGTAGGTGGTTCGGCCAAAAACTCGACGGCCAGCGTTGCGGCGGCGTCGACATCTGTCCCGATCACGCGGCCGGCCGCACCTAGGCCGTACATTCCGGTGGGCAAGGCTATTCGTAATGTTGATTTCCAGCGGGGCGAGCAGGGCGAAGGCAATGTCGTGATCGATCTGTCCGATCCGACCGTCAGCCCGGATATCCAGGAGCAGGGCGGCAAGATTCGTCTGGACTTCCCGCGTACCCAATTGCCGGACAACCTACGTGTACGCCTGGATGTGAAGGACTTCGCCACTCCGGTGCAGTTCGTCAACGCATCGGCAGTAGGTGATAAGGCCAGCATCACCATTGAGCCGACCGGGCTATACGACTATTTGGTCTATCAGACCGATAACCGCATGACGGTCAGCATCAAGCCTCTGACCCAGGACGATGCGGAGAAGCGCAAGAAGGACAGCTTCGCCTACTCCGGCGAGAAGCTGTCGCTGAACTTCCAAGACATTGATGTGCGGTCGGTGCTGCAGCTTATTGCTGACTTCACCGACCTCAACCTGGTGGCTTCCGATACAGTGCAGGGCAATATCACCCTGCGTCTGCAGAACGTACCGTGGGATCAGGCTCTGGATCTGGTGCTCAAGACCAAGGGCCTGGACAAGCGTAAGGTTGGCAACGTGCTGCTGGTCGCGCCGGCCGATGAGATCGCGGCTCGTGAGCGTCAGGAGTTGGAGGCGCAAAAGCAGATTTCCGAGCTGGCGCCGCTGCGTCGTGAGCTGATTCAGGTGAACTATGCCAAGGCTGCCGACATTGCCAAACTGTTCAACTCTGTAACGGGGGGCGCGGGCGCTGGTGCTCAGCCCGATACTCGCGGGTCTATCACTGTCGATGATCGCACCAATGCTATCATCGCGTACCAGACTCAGGATCGTCTGGACGAGCTGCGTCGGATTGTTGCTCAGCTGGATATTCCGGTGCGCCAAGTCATGATCGAAGCGCGCATTGTTGAGGCCTCGGTGGATTACAGCAAAAGCCTGGGTGTTCGTTGGGGTGGCGCTTTCACCTTTGGTAACTGGGCCAGTTGGGGTAAGGATGGCAATATTGGTACTGGTGGTACCGCCGGTGCTGGCTGTGGCCCATTTGTCAACGGATGTACTCTGCCGACATCTGGAAGCAATTCCCCGACTCCATCGGTTGATCTCGGGGCAACCAATGCCACCTCTGGTATCGGTATCGGCTTCGTTTCCAACAACGCAATTCTCGACTTGCAACTCTCTGCGATGGAGAAGGGCGGCAACGGCGAGGTCGTTTCCCAGCCGAAAGTCGTTACTTCCGACAAGGAAACCGCAAAGATCCTCAAGGGCTCGGAGATTCCGTACCAGGAAGCCAGCTCCAGTGGCGCGACCTCGGTGTCCTTCAAGGAGGCGGCACTGTCCTTGGAGGTGACCCCACAGATCACGCCGGACAACCGCATCATCATGGAAGTGAAGGTCAACAAGGATGAGCCGGACTACGCCAATGCGCTCAATGGTGTTCCTCCGATCAAGAAGAACGAAGTGAATGCCAAGGTGCTGGTCAATGATGGCGAGACCATCGTGATCGGTGGTGTATTCTCCAATACGCAGACTAAGGCGACCGACAAGGTTCCGTTCCTGGGTGACGTTCCGGTGCTGGGCCGACTGTTCCGTCGGGATTCGGTAACCGACAGCAAGAACGAGCTACTGGTTTTCCTTACCCCGCGGATCATGAATAATCAGGCCATTGCAGTCGGCCGTTGATCAATGTCGTGTCCAATTTGATTCTGGTAGGCCCGATGGGGGCTGGTAAAAGCACCATCGGGCGTCTTCTCGCCAAAGAGCTTCACCTCGTCTTCAAAGATTCGGATAAAGAGATCGAGCAGCGCTGCGGAGCCAACATCCCCTGGATATTCGATGTCGAGGGCGAGGCGGGCTTCCGTGAGCGTGAGCAGGCGATGCTGGCCGAGTTGTGCGATGAAGGGGGCATGGTCATTGCCACCGGTGGCGGCGCGGTGATGCGCGACGCCAATAGGCTCATCCTCAAGGCCGGCGGCAAGGTGATCTACCTGCACGCCTCGGTCGAGCAGCAGATTTCCCGCACGGCGCGCGACAAGAATCGCCCGCTGCTGCAGAAGCCCAATCCGGACCAGATCCTTCGTGATCTCATGCAGATGCGCGACCCGCTCTATCGCGAAATCGCCGACGTGATCATCGAAACCGACGAGCGGCCTCCACGCCTGGTCGTTCTGGAGATTCTGGAGCGGTTGCGTGAGCTTGAGCGCCATTAACGGCGCTGCAATCTGCGGTATCCTAGTCCCCTTTCTTGCCTGGGGGTTTCATGCGCACACTCAACGTCGATCTGGCCGATCGCAGCTACCCGATCTACATCGGTGAAGGGCTGCTGGACGATCCGCGCTACTTCGAGCCGCATATTCGCGGCCGCCAGGTAGCCATCGTCACCAACGAAACCATCGCGCCGCTGTACCTGGATCGACTGCAGAAGACCCTGGCCGGCTACAAGGTCACCACGGTCGTGCTCCCCGACGGCGAGGCCTACAAGCAGTGGGAAACCCTGCAACTGATCTTCGATGGCCTGCTGACCGCGCGCCATGACCGCAAGACCACCCTGATCGCACTGGGCGGTGGCGTCATCGGCGACATGACCGGTTTCGCGGCGGCCTGTTACCAGCGTGGTGTCGACTTTATCCAGGTGCCGACCACCCTGCTGTCCCAGGTGGACTCCTCGGTCGGCGGCAAGACCGGCATCAACCACCCGCTGGGCAAGAACATGGTCGGGGCCTTCTACCAGCCCCAGGCCGTGGTCATCGATACCGCGACCCTGAAGACCCTGCCGCCGCGCGAGCTGTCGGCGGGCTTGGCGGAAGTGGTCAAGTACGGCTTCATCTGCGACGAGCCCTTCCTCACTTGGCTGGAAGCGCACATGGATGACCTCCTGGCGTTGGAGCCCACCGCGCTGACCGAGGCCATCGAGCGCTCCTGCGCCGCCAAGGCGCGAGTGGTCGGCGCCGACGAGAAGGAAACCGGCGTCCGCGCCACGCTCAACCTGGGCCACACCTTCGGCCACGCCATCGAGACCCACATGGGTTATGGCGTCTGGTTGCACGGTGAGGCGGTGGGGGCGGGAACCGTGATGGCACTTGAGATGTCGCATCGGCTGGGATGGCTGACAAAGGCCGAACTCGACCGCGGTATCCGCCTGCTTGCTGCGGCGAAACTGCCGGTGGTCCCGCCGCAGGAAATGAACGCCGAGCATTTTCTCGAGCACATGGCTGTCGACAAGAAAGTGCTCGATGGCCGTTTGCGTCTGGTATTGCTCCAAGGGCTGGGGGGCGCGGTCGTGACCGCCGAATTCCCCCGTGAGATTCTGGAAGAAACACTGCGCGCTGACTACCAGGCACTGGTCGGTCAGGCAGGAGAACACTGAGGTCCCATGTCCAGCTTGCATGCCGATGAGGCCTTCCTGGCCCACTACCAGTTCAGTCACGATCCGTTCGCACCGCGGGTCCCGGGCTTCAAGTTCTTCCCGGCGCAGCGCAAGCCCGTACTGGGCCAGCTGCACCACCTGGCGCGTTACAGCCACCTGCTGCTGGCCGTCACCGGCCCGCTGGGCAGCGGCAAGACGCTGCTGCGCCAGGCGCTGGTGGCCAGCACCAACAAGGACGCCGTCTCCAGTGTGGTGATTTCCGGTCGCTCAGTGACCGACGAAGCCACTCTGCTGCGACAGCTCGCGCAAGGCCTGGGTATCACCCAGACCAGCATCGAGGCGATCCTCGCCAAGGTCGCCCAGTTGGCGATCACCGGGCAGGACGTTTATCTGCTGGTGGACGACGCCGAGCAACTGCGCGACGACGCCCTCGAAGTCCTGCTGCTGCTGGCTGCCGGCAACTCCGAAGCGCGCCTGCACGTCTTCCTGTTCGGCGAGCCCGAGTTGCTGTCGCGCCTGGAAGTGCTGTCCGAAGGCGAGGAGCGCTTCCATGCCATCGAACTGCAACCCTACAGCGAGGAAGAGACCCGCGAGTACCTAGCGCAGCGCCTGGAAGGCGCGGGGCAGGGCATCGAGCTGATCTCCGCCGACCTGCTGGCCGACATTCACGAACAATCCGGTGGTTGGCCGGGCACTATCAACCAGACCGCCCGCGACGCGATGATCGAGGCGATGCTGGCGGATCGTAGCGGCGAGCGCAAAGCGGCCGGTGCCGGCTTCAAGCTGCCGAAGAAACATCTGGCCATCCTGGGCGTGGTCGCGATTGGCGTCATCGCTGCCTGGTTCATGCAGGGCAAGACCACCAAGCCGGAGACAGCGAGCAGCACCGCTGCGCAGACTTCGTCGCAACTGCCGCTGAATGGCGCTGCACCGCAGCCGAACGCTCAGCCGCAGCCTGATGCCCAGGGTAATGGCCCGTCGGTGGAGTTCGCCGGTTCCAACCAGCCGCTGCCGCTGCCGCTGGTAGGCGAAAGCCAGCCGGTGATCCGCGAGCCGATGGCCCAGGCCGGCGGCCAGGAGGATGCCGACGAAGGCGCCATGCCGTCCGCGGCCATTCCGCCGACCGTGACCACGACCGCGCCGCCGGTGACTCCGCTGGCCAATAACGGCCCTAAACCGCTGAACCCGGTTCCGCCGGCCCCCGCCCAACAGCAGGCCGCTATCCAGCCCACGCCGACTCCGGCGGCTACGCCGCGCCCGGAGCCGGTCAAGCCGGCCGCTACCGCACCGGCCAAGCCTGTCCAGACTGCCAAGCCGGCAGCGTCCAAACCTGCCACCACCGTTGCCAGCGCCAAGCCGGCGACCGCCGCCAGCAAGCCCGTCGCAGCCGTCGGCAGTGCCGGCGGCAGCAGCTGGTATCAGTCCCAGGCCGGGTCGCGCTACTCCGTGCAGGTGCTGGGCACCGGTTCCGAAGCCAGTGCCAAGGCCTTCATCAGCCAGCAGGGCGGCGGCGAGTACCGCTACTTCCGCAAGAACCTGCAGGGCAAGCCGTTCTATGTGGTGACCTACGGCAACTTCGCTGACCGTAATGCCGCCCAGGCTGCGATCAAGAAGCTGCCGGCGAAGATCCAGGCCTCCAAGCCCTGGGCCCGACCCTTCTCCAGCATCCAGCAGGACATCGCCGGGGCGCGCTGAAAGGTTGCACTGTCGCAATACTGAAAAAGCCGAGCCCCATACCCTGGGTCTCGGCTTTTTTATTGGCTTGTTTCTTTTGTCGCATTCTTATAAAAATGCGACATCGGGTGTCAGTAGTGCGTCAAAAAAATTAAGTGACGTCGCTTTCCCCGTGTGTACAATGACCTCCCTTTGCCTATCGGAAACTCGCCGCTTGAGCGGGTAGACAGGCGAAGTGCTTGAAGAGGGTCTGCTGACGTTTCGTCATGGCCAGGGCCGGAACCGCCGCCGCGTTGGGTAAGACGTGGCAACTCGCGCGGAACGGTCATTCCAGGTGAACCAGGGGCTACAACGGCGCTGCACGATAGAGGCGGCCCGAGCCTTTAGGGTGCGCGGGAAACGAGCCTGCACGGCGAAACAGGGCGATGGCGAAACGTCAGCAGACCCTGGAATTTATAAAAGTTTTGCCGGTGAGAGTTCCCTATGAAAGCAGGTCTGTACCATCCTGAGACGTTCAAGGATAACTGCGGATTCGGTCTGATCGCCCATATGACGGGCGAGGCAAGCCACGAACTTCTGCAAACCGCCATCGAAGCACTGACCTGCATGACCCACCGAGGTGGGATCAACGCGGACGGAAAAACCGGGGACGGTTGTGGGCTGCTGATCCAGAAGCCCGACCAGTTCCTGCGCGCCGTGGCCAAGGAATCCTTCAACGCCGAGCTGCCCGCCCAGTACGCCGTGGGCATGGTCTTCTTCAACCAGGACCCGGTGAAAGCCGAAGCCGCCCGCGCGAACATGAACCGCGAGATCGAGCGTGCGGGCCTTACGCTGGTCGGCTGGCGCAAGGTGCCGATCGACACCAGCGTGCTGGGTCGCCTGGCGCTGGAGCGCCTGCCGCAGATCGAGCAGGTGTTCATCGGCGGCGAAGGCCTGTCCGACCAGGAATTCGCGGTCAAGCTGTTCAGCTCCCGTCGCCGTTCCTCCGTGGCCAACGCGGAGGACGCCGACCACTACGTCTGCAGCTTCTCGCACAAGACCATCATCTATAAGGGCCTGATGATGCCGGCGGACCTCGCCGCCTTCTATCCGGACCTCTCCGACGAGCGCCTGAAGACCGCCATCTGCGTCTTCCACCAGCGCTTCTCCACCAACACCCTGCCGAAATGGCCGCTGGCCCAGCCGTTCCGCCTGCTGGCGCACAACGGCGAGATCAACACCATCACCGGCAACCGCAACTGGGCCCAGGCCCGTCGTGCCAAGTTCGCCAACGAGTGGATGCCGGACCTGGACGAGCTCGGCCCGCTGGTCAACCGCGTGGGTTCGGACTCCTCCAGCATGGACAACATGCTCGAGCTGATGGTCACCGGCGGCATGGACATGTTCCGTGGCCTGCGCATGATCATTCCGCCGGCCTGGCAGAACGTCGAGACCATGGACGCCGATCTGCGCGCGTTCTACGAATTCAACTCGCTGCACATGGAGCCGTGGGACGGTCCCGCCGGCGTCGTGCTGACCGACGGCCGCTACGCCGTCTGCCTGCTCGACCGCAACGGCCTGCGCCCGTCGCGCTGGGTCACCACCAAGAACGGCTACATCACCCTCGCCTCGGAAATCGGCGTGTGGGACTACAAGCCCGAGGATGTCATCGCCAAGGGCCGTGTCGGCCCGGGGCAGATCCTCGCGGTGGACACCGAGACTGGCCAGCTGCTGCAGACCGAGGACATCGACAACCGCCTGAAGTCGCGCCACCCGTACAAGCAGTGGCTGCGCCAGAGCGCGCTGCGTATCCAGGCGACTCTGGACGATGACCAGGGCGTGGCCAGCTACGACGGCGACCAGCTCAAGCAGTACATGAAGATGTTCCAGGTCACCTTCGAGGAGCGTGACCAGGTGCTGCGCCCGCTCGCCGAGCAGGGTCAGGAAGCGGTCGGCTCGATGGGCGATGACACGCCGATGGCGGTGCTGTCCAAGCGCATCCGCTCGCCGTACGACTACTTCCGCCAGGTCTTCGCGCAGGTCACCAACCCGCCGATCGACCCGCTGCGCGAAGCGATCGTGATGTCCCTGGAAACCTGTCTGGGCATTGAGCAGAACATCTTCGAAGAGTCCCCGCACCACGCCAACCAGGCGATCCTGACCACCCCGGTGATTTCCCCGGCCAAGTGGCGGACCCTGATGAATCTGGAGCGCCCGGGCTTCGACCTGCACCACATCGACCTGAACTACGACGAATCCGTCGGCCTCGAAGCGGCCGTGCGCAACATCGCCGACCAGGCCGAGGAAGCCGTACGCGCCGGCAAGGTGCTGCTGGTGCTATCCGACCGTCAGATCGCCCCCGGCAAGCTGCCGGTGCACGCGGCCCTGGCCGTCGGCGCCGTGCACCACCGTCTGGTGCAGACCGGCCTGCGCTGCGACTCCAACATCCTGGTGGAAACCGCCACCGCCCGTGACCCGCACCACTTCGCGGTGCTGGTGGGCTTCGGTGCGTCCGCGGTCTACCCGTACCTCGCCTACGAAGTGCTGGCCGACCTGATCCGCACCGGCGAAGTGCTGGGCGACCTCTACGAGGTCTTCAAGTACTACCGCAAGGGCATCTCCAAGGGGATGCTGAAGATCCTCTCGAAGATGGGCATCTCCACCATCGCCTCCTACCGTGGCGCCCAGCTGTTCGAAGCCATCGGCCTGGCCGACGAAGTCACCGGCCTGTGCTTCCCGGGTACCCCGAGCCGTATCCAGGGCGCGCGCTTCCTCGACATCGAGAACGAGCAGAAGCTGCTGGCCAATGAAGCCTGGAACAACCGCAAGGCGATCCAGCAGGGCGGCCTGCTGAAGTTCGTCTACGGCGGCGAGTACCACGCCTACAACCCGGACGTGGTGAACACCCTGCAGGCCGCCGTGCAGCAGGGCGACTACGCCAAATTCAAGGAATACACCGCGCTGGTGGACAGCCGCCCGGTGTCCATGCTGCGCGACCTGCTCAAGGTGAAACCTGCCGAGCAGCCGCTGAGCCTGGACGAGATCGAGCCGCTGGAAGCCATCTTCAAGCGCTTCGACGCCGCCGGCATTTCCCTCGGCGCGCTGTCGCCGGAGGCCCACGAGGCGCTGGCCGAAGCGATGAACCGCCTCGGCGGCCGCTCCAACTCCGGTGAAGGCGGTGAGGACCCGGCGCGCTACGGCACGCTGAAGAGCTCGAAGATCAAGCAGGTGGCCACCGGCCGCTTTGGCGTGACCCCGGAGTACCTGGTCAACGCTGAAGTCCTGCAGATCAAGGTGGCCCAGGGCGCCAAGCCCGGCGAAGGCGGCCAACTGCCGGGCGGCAAGGTCAACGGTCTGATCGCCCGCCTGCGCTACGCAGTTCCCGGCGTGACCCTGATCTCGCCGCCGCCGCACCACGACATCTACTCCATCGAAGACCTCGCCCAACTGATCTTCGACCTCAAACAGGTCAACCCGCAGGCGCTGGTCTCGGTGAAGCTGGTGTCCGAACCGGGCGTGGGCACCATTGCCGCCGGCGTGGCCAAGGCCTACGCCGACCTGATCACCATCTCCGGCTACGACGGCGGTACCGGCGCTTCGCCGATCACCTCCATCAAGTACGCGGGTTCGCCGTGGGAGCTGGGCCTCGCCGAGGCGCACCAGACCCTGCGCGGCAACGACCTGCGCGGTAAGGTCCGCGTGCAGACCGACGGCGGCCTGAAGACCGGCCTGGACGTCATCAAGGCGGCCATCCTCGGCGCCGAGAGCTTCGGCTTCGGTACCGCGCCGATGATCGCCCTGGGCTGCAAGTACCTGCGCATCTGCCACCTGAACAACTGCGCCACCGGCGTTGCCACCCAGAATGACAAGCTGCGCAAGGACCACTTCATTGGCACCGTGGACATGGTGGTGAACTTCTTCACCTTCATCGCCAGCGAGACCCGCGAGTGGCTGGCCAAGCTCGGCGTGCGCAGCCTGGAAGAGCTGATCGGCCGCACCGACCTGCTGGAAATCCTCCCGGGCGAGACGCCCAAGCAGGGCAACCTCGACCTCACGCCGCTGCTGGGCAGCGACCTGATCCCGGCCGAGAAGCCGCAGTTCTGCGAAGTCGAGAAGAACCCGCCGTTCGACCAGGGCCTGCTGGCCGAGAAGATGGTCGACCTGGCCCGTGGCGCCATCGAAGGTGCCAAGGGCGGCGAGTACGAACTGGATATCTGCAACTGCGACCGTTCCATCGGCGCGCGGATTTCCGGCGAGATCGCCAAGGTCCATGGCAACCAGGGCATGGTCAAGGCGCCGATCACCTTCCGCTTCAAGGGCACTGCGGGCCAGAGCTTCGGCGTATGGAACGCCGGCGGCCTGCACCTGTATCTGGAAGGTGACGCCAACGACTACGTGGGCAAGGGCATGACCGGCGGCAAGCTGGTCGTCACCCCGCCCAAGGGCAGCCCGTTCAAGTCGCAGGAGTCGGCCATCGTCGGCAACACCTGCCTGTACGGCGCCACTGGCGGCAAGCTGTTCGCCGCCGGTACCGCGGGCGAGCGTTTCGGCGTGCGTAACTCCGGCGCCCATGCCGTCGTGGAAGGCACCGGTGACCACTGCTGCGAGTACATGACCGGCGGTTTCATCTGTGTTCTGGGCAAGACCGGCTACAACTTCGGCTCCGGTATGACCGGTGGCTTTGCTTATGTCCTCGACCTGGACAACACCTTCGTTGACCGCGTGAACCATGAGCTGGTGGAGATCCAGCGGATCAGCGGCGAGGCGATGGAAGCCCAGCGCAGCCACCTGCGCAAGGTGCTGGTCGAGTATGTGGCGGAAACCGCGAGCGAGTGGGGCGCGCATCTGCTGGAGAACCTCGACGACTACCTGCGTCGGTTCTGGCTGGTGAAACCGAAGGCCGCCAGCCTCGGTTCCCTGCTGACCAGCACCCGTGCCAACCCGCAATAAGCGCCTGAAGTTTGATGAGGTCTCTAAATGTCTGAACGTCTGAGTTCTGATCGCCTGAATAACGACTTCCAGTTCATCGAAGTCGGGCGCAAGGATCCGAAGAAGAAGCTTCTTCGCCAGCGCAAGCGCGAGTTCGTGGAAATCTACGACCTGTTCAAGCCGCAACAGGCGGCTGACCAGGCCCACCGTTGCCTGGGCTGCGGCAACCCCTACTGCGAGTGGAAGTGCCCGGTGCACAACTTCATCCCCAACTGGTTGAAGCTGGTCTCCGAAGGCAACATCCTCGCCGCCGCCGAACTGTCCCATCAGACCAACACCCTGCCGGAAGTCTGCGGCCGGGTGTGCCCGCAGGATCGCCTGTGCGAAGGCGCCTGCACCCTGAACGACGGCTTCGGCGCGGTCACTATCGGCTCGGTGGAGAAGTACATCACCGATACCGCCTTCGCCATGGGCTGGCGCCCGGACATGTCCAAGGTCAAGCCCACCGGAAAGCGCGTCGCCGTGATCGGTGCGGGCCCGGCGGGCCTGGGCTGCGCCGACGTGCTGGTGCGTAACGGCGTGACTCCGGTGGTGTTCGACAAGAACCCGGAAATCGGCGGCCTGCTGACCTTCGGCATCCCCGAGTTCAAGCTGGAGAAGCAGGTGCTGTCGCGCCGTCGCGAAGTCTTCACCGGCATGGGCATCGAGTTCCGCCTGAACACCGAGATCGGCAAGGACGTGACCCTGTCGCAACTGCTCGATGAGTACGATGCCGTGTTCATGGGCATGGGCACCTACACCTACATGAAAGGCGGCTTCCCCGGCGAGGACCTGCCCGGCGTGCACGACGCGCTGGACTTCCTGATCGCCAACGTGAACCGCAACCTGGGCTTCGAGAAGTCGCCGGAAGACTTCGTCGACATGAAGGGCAAGCGCGTCGTGGTACTGGGCGGTGGCGACACCGCGATGGACTGCAACCGCACCTCGATTCGCCAGGGCGCCAAGAGCGTGACCTGCGCCTACCGTCGTGACGAAGAGAACATGCCCGGCTCGCGCAAAGAGGTGAAGAACGCCAAGGAAGAAGGCGTGAAGTTCCTCTTCAACCGCCAGCCCATCGCCATCGTCGGCGAGGACAAGGTGGAAGGCGTGAAGGTGGTCGAGACCCGTCTCGGTGAACCGGACGCCCGTGGCCGTCGCAGCCCCGAGCCGATCCCGGGCTCCGAGGAAATCATCCCGGCCGAAGCCGTGCTGATCGCCTTCGGCTTCCGCCCGAGCCCGGCGCCGTGGTTCGACCAGCACCAGGTGGAAATCGACAGCCAGGGCCGTGTCATCGCCCCGGCCGCCGCGCAGTTCAAGCACCAGACCAGCAACCCGAAGATCTTCGCTGGCGGCGACATGGTCCGTGGTTCCGACCTGGTCGTGACGGCGATATTCGAAGGCCGCACGGCAGCCGAAGGTATCCTCGACTACCTGGGCGTCTGAGTGCGTTCCCTGTAGGGCGAGGCAGAATGCCTTATCCGCCCTACGAGAATGGCGCAGCGACAAACTGTCGCGATGGACGAAAGGCACGGCACCCGCCGTGCCTTTTCGTTTGCGCTTTGCGAAAATACCCGCACTTTTTTGCCGGATGCCGTTATGACTGCCTTGAAGAACGATCGCTTCCTCCGCGCCCTGCTCAAGCAGCCCGTCGATGTCACCCCTGTCTGGATGATGCGCCAGGCCGGCCGCTACCTGCCGGAGTACCGCGCCACGCGCGCCAAGGCCGGTGACTTCATGAGCCTGTGCATGAACCCGCAGATGGCCTGCGAAGTGACCCTGCAGCCGCTGGACCGCTACCCGCAGCTGGACGCCGCGATCCTCTTCTCCGACATCCTCACCATTCCCGACGCCATGGGCCAGGGTTTGTACTTCGAGACCGGCGAAGGCCCGCGCTTCAAGAAGGTCGTCAGCACCCAGGCCGACATCGACGCCCTGCCGATCCCCGATCCGGAGAAGGACCTGGGCTACGTGATGGACGCCGTGCGCACCATCCGCCGCGAGCTGAATGGCCGCGTCCCGCTGATCGGCTTCTCCGGCAGCCCCTGGACCCTGGCCACCTACATGGTCGAAGGCGGCTCCAGTCGTGACTTCCGCAAGACCAAGGCGATGCTCTACGACAACCCGCAGGCCCTGCACGCGCTGCTGGACAAGCTGGCCCAGTCGGTCACCAGTTACCTCAATGGCCAGATCCTCGCCGGTGCACAGGCGGTGCAGATCTTCGATTCCTGGGGCGGCGCGCTGTCGGCGGCGGCCTACCAGGAGTTCTCCCTGGCCTACATGCAGAAGATCGTCGACGGCCTGATCCGCGAACACGAAGGGCGCCGCGTGCCGGTGATCCTCTTCACCAAGGGCGGCGGCCTGTGGCTGGAGTCCATGGCCAATACCGGCGCCGAAGCCCTGGGTCTGGACTGGACCTGCGACATCGGCAGCGCCCGCGCCCGCGTCGGTGACAAGGTCGCCCTGCAGGGCAACATGGACCCGGCGGTGCTCTATGCCAAGCCCGAAGCCATCCGTGCCGAAGTGGCGCGCATCCTCGGCGCTTTCGGCAATGGCACCGGCCACGTGTTCAACCTCGGCCACGGCATCACCCCGGAAGTCGACCCGGCCCATGCCGGTGCCTTCTTCGAGGCCGTGCACGAGCTGTCGGCACAGTACCACTGAGCCTGATGCCGAACTGAAAAGCCCCGCGGATGCGGGGCTTTTTCGTTTCTGGCTCCGGGGTTCGCGACCCGGCACCGGGCCTTCCGGCGTATCGCGAACCAACCTCGCACCGGCAAAAGCCAATCCGCGTGTGGGAGCGTACTCCGTCCGTGATCGGCCCGAACAGCAGAGGCTTTCCCCGACAACAAAAAAGCCCCGCTTCACAGCGGGGCTTTTCGTTCCCTCATGGAGCATCAGGCCCCATCAGAGCGCGTCACGCGGCATCGCCCACCAGGCCGGCGGCGCGCTGGGCCTTGCGACGGTTGGACACCAGCAGGCCGGAGCAGACCACTACGACGGTCAGCAGGGTAGTGGCGACCACTTCCATGCGGTGATCCGGACGGATCAGCATGATCACCAGGGCGCCGACGATGAACAGAATCACCGCCCAGGTCAGCCAGGGGAACAGCCACATCTTCAGCTTCAGCTGGTGGCCCTGGGCGAGCAGCTTCTTGCGCATGCGCAGCTGCGACAGGGCGATCACCAGGTACACCAGCAGGGCGATGGCGCCGGAGCTGGCCAGCAGGAAGTTGAACACTTCGGCCGGGGCGAGGTAGTTGGCGAAGGTGCAGAGGAAGGCCATGGCGGTGGACAGCAGCACGGCATACACCGGAGTACGGCTGACGCTGGTTACCTGGGCGATCTTCGGTGCATCGCCGCGCTTGCTCAGCGAGTACATCATGCGCGAAGCGGTGTAGAGCGCCGAGTTCAGGCAGCTGGTTACCGAGACGAGGACGATGATGTCGACGATCAGCTTGGCGTACGGGATGTGCAGGTGTTCCAGCACGGTCTGGTAGGAACCCATGCTCACCAGGCGCGGGTCGTTCCACGGCACCAGGCAGACCACGATCAGGATCGACAGCAGGTAGAACAGCGCGATACGCCAGATTACCGAGTTGGTGGCACGGGTGATCTGCTGCTCCGGGTCCTTGGACTCGGTGGCGGCGATGGTGACGATTTCCGAGCCCATGAAGGAGAACATGGTGGTCAGCAGCGCAGCGAGCACGGCGCCCCAGCCCTTGGGCAGGAAGCCTTCGCTGGTCAGGTGGCCGATGCCGGAGACTTCGCTGTTGGGCGAGAAGCCGAAGATGGCCGCGCAGCCCAGCACCAGGAAGGCGATGATCGAGACGACCTTGATCAGCGCCAGCCAGAACTCGAACTCACCGTAGTTCTTCACGCTGAACAGGTTGGTCACGGTCAGCGCGGAGGTGATCAGGAAGGCCAGCACCCAGATCGGCGCGCCGGGGAACCACGCGTGGATGATGGCCGCGGCGGCGTTGGCCTCCAGCGGGATCACCAGGACCCAGAACCACCAGTACAACCAGCCGATGGTGAAACCGGCCCAGTGCCCGATGGCACGGTCGGCGTAGGTGGAGAAGGAGCCGCTGTCCGGCTGCGCGACGGCCATTTCGGCCAGCATGCGCATCACCAGGACCACCAGCAGGCCGGCGACCAGATAGGAAATCATGACGGCCGGGCCGGCTTCGGCGATGGCGTGGCCGGAGCCTACGAACAGGCCTGCGCCGATGGCGCCGGCGATCGAAAGCATCGTGACGTGACGATTTTGCAGGCCCTGGGAGAGCCCGGAGGTTGGGGTGCTGCTCATGCTTTACCTACAACTACGGAGGGAATTGCGTACTGCGGGAGTCGAGGTCCGTTTCAGGATTCCAACAAGTCGTTCGACATTGTGAACGCAAGGATCGCGCCACACTTTGTTACGACTTAAGTCGTAGGTTGGGAATTTATCCTACAACGCCCGCCTGGCAGGCGTTATCGGATATGAGATTAATGTCTTTGCACGACAGTTCCATGTCGTTTTCAGGAATGCACGATGTCGTGTGTGTAGAAACTACCCAGCTTTGTTGAGTGCAGGAAGGTCGCGCGGTAACACTGGCAGGCGTGCCAGGTGCAGGGCCACCAGCAGGCCGATGCCCAGCAGGCTGGCGATGAACAGGCCCACGCCGTTCCAACCGTACTGGTGCCAGAACAGCCCGCCAGCGGTGCCGGCGACGCTGGAGCCGACGTAGTAGCTGAACAGGTACAGAGAGGAGGCCTGGCCTTTGGCCTTCAGAGCGCGGCGGCCGATCCAGCTGCTGGCCACCGAATGCGCGCCGAAGAAGCCGAAGGTGAAGATCAGCAGACCGACCAGGACCACGGCCAGCGGTTGCAGCAGGGTGATCAGCACGCCGCCGAGCATCAGCGCGATCATCGCCCAGAGCACTTTGCGCCGGCCCAGCTTGTCGGCCAGCGACCCGACCCACGCCGAGCTGTAGATGCCCGAGAGGTAGACCAGCGAGAGCACGCCGACGATGGCCTGGCTCAGGTGATAAGGCTCAGCCAGCAGGCGATAGCCGATGTAGTTGAACAGGGTGACGAAGGCACCCATCAGCAGGAAGGCTTCGAGAAACAGCCAGGGCAGGCCGGCATCGCGGAAATGTCCGGTGAATCCCTCGATGAGCCGGCGTGGCTTGAGCGGTGCCGGACGGAAGTTCTTCGATTCGGGAAGGATGCGCCAGAACAGCAGCGCCGCGGCCAGGGCGAGCACACCCAGGGTGGCTAGCGCCACGTGCCAGTTCACGTAGTCCACCAGCACGCCGCTGATCAAGCGGCCGCTCATGCCGCCGATGGCGTTGCCGCCGATGTACAGCCCCATGGACAGCCCGATGTGTTGCGGGTGGATTTCCTCGGAAAGGTAGGTCATGCCCACCGCCGCCAGGCCGCTGAGGGACAGGCCGAGCAGCGCGCGCATGGCCAGCACGCCGTGCCAGGTCGGCATCAGCGAGCTGCCAATGGTAAACAGGGCGGCGAGGACCAGCGAAGCAACCATGATCGGCTTGCGTCCGATGGCGTCGGAGATCGGCCCGGTGACGAGCAGGCCGAAGGCCATGGTGACGGTGGAGATCGACAGTACCAGGCTGCTCTGCGCGGCGGTCAGGCCAAAGGCCTTGGACAGCACCGGCATCATCGGCTGCACGCAGTAGAGCAGGGCGAAGGTGGCGAAGCCACCGGAGAACAGCGCCAGCGAAGTGCGCATGAAGGCCGGGGTGCCTTTCTCTATGTAGGTTTCGATTTCCTCGACGACGCGTACCACGTCGCCGTTGGCTTCACGCGCGCTCTCGCGCAGATTCGCCAGCACCTCCGCCGGATCGTTGGCGGCTACCGGTTCTTGTACGACGGTCGGTTCGGCCGCCATGGGATGTTCTTCCCGCAAAGCCCGCAGGGCAGGTTGACTCACGACACACCTCAAGTAGATGACAGCAGAGGGCCTGGAATGACGGCAGGGTTCCGCGCGGCCAGGCAGGGAGCAGGTTGGTAGTCGTTATTGGGCTTGTGTGGAAAGGATAAGGAGCGGGCTTTATTATTTCCAATATATTAATCGACACGTTTGATTCGTTTTACGAATCACTTATGCGGAGGCGGAATGGAACTGCGACACCTGCGTTATTTCATCGCCGTGGCGGAAGAGCTGCACTTCGGCCGCGCGGCCGAGCAACTGGGGATTTCCCAGCCGCCGCTGAGTCAGCAGATCCAGGCGCTGGAGGAAGAGATCGGCGCGCGCCTGCTGGAGCGCACCAACCGCCGTGTGGCGCTCACCGAGGCCGGCAAGCTGTTTCTCGATGAGGCGCGGCAGGTACTGCAGCAGGTGGACCGCGCCGTGCTACTGGCCCGGCGCGCGCATCAGGGCGAGATCGGTGAACTGAAGGTCGGCTTCACCGCGTCGGCGCCGTTCACCTCCAGCATCCCGCGCGCGATTCTGGCGTTCCGCCAGGCCTATCCGGACGTGCATCTGGACCTGCAGGAGCTGAGCAGCGGGCAGGCGGTGCAGGCATTGCTGGAGGAGCGCGTACAGGTGGGACTGATTCGTCCGATCCCGCTGCCGGAAACCCTGGAGGCCGTGGAGCTGTTCAGCGAACCGCTGGTGGCTGTGCTGCGCGCCGATCATCCGCTGGCGCAGGCCAGCCAGGAGGGCCTGGAGTTCGCCGAACTGGCAGACGAGCCTTTCGTATTCTTCCCGCGCAGCTATGGCACGGGGCTCTACAGCCAACTGATGGCGCTCTCACGACAGGCCGGCTTCAGCCCGCGCATCGCCCAGGAAGCGGGAGAGGCGATGACCATTATCGGTCTGGTGGCGGCGGGGCTGGGGGTGTCGATGTTGCCGGCGTCGTTCCGCCGTACGCGGGTGGACGGCGTGGTCTATCGCACCCTGAGCGATCCGGGCGCTACCAGCTCGGTATGGCTGGTGCGGCGGCGCAACGAGACGTCACGCCTGGCGCAGTCGTTCTTCGACCTGGTGACCGAGGAAGTGAAGGCTCAGCACGGCGCGCGCTGAGCAGGGGCAAATATACCGGGCTGCTGCGCTCGCCCTTGTCATGGGCTTTGCATAGAATCCACCGGCACTCGATTGGTTCCTGGAGGGACGGCTCATGCGGCGTGTGGTGTTCAATCAGAAGGGCGGGGTCGGCAAGTCCAGCATCGCCTGCAACCTGGCGGCAGTGAGCGCAGCGGAGGGCCACCGCACCTTGCTGGTGGACCTCGATGCCCAGGCCAACTCCACCCACTACCTCACCGGTCTGACCGGCGAAGATCTCCCGGTGGGCATTGCCGATTTCTTCAAGCAGACGCTTTCGTCCGGACCTTTCAGCCGCAAAGGCAAGGTCGACATCTATGAGACGCCGTTCGATAACCTGCATATCGTCACCGCCAGTCCCGAGCTGGCCGACCTGCAGCCCAAGCTCGAGCAGAAGCACAAGATCAACAAGCTGCGCAAACTGCTGGACGAGCTCGGCGAAGACTACGACAGGATCTACCTGGATACTCCGCCGGCGCTGAACTTCTACACGGTTTCTGCACTGATCGCCGCCGATCGCTGCCTGATTCCCTTCGATTGCGATAGCTTCTCCCGCCAGGCGCTGTATGGCCTGCTGCAGGAGATCGAAGAGCTGAAGGAGGACCACAACGAAGACCTGGAAGTCGAAGGCATCGTGGTCAACCAGTTCCAGCCGCGCGCCACGCTGCCGCAGCAACTGCTGGATGAGCTGGTGGAAGAGGAGCTGCCGGTGCTGCCGGTCTACCTGATGAGTTCGGTGAAAATGCGCGAGTCGCACCAGGCGTGCACCCCGCTGATCTTCCTCGAGCCCCGGCACAAGCTGACCCAGCAGTTCGTCGAACTGCACAACCTGCTGGAAGCCTGAGCGGTTATTGGCTGATCAGCACATCGCAGGGTGGCCGGCGCAGGAAGTAACGCGTCGAGCTGCCCAGCATGGCTTGCTCGATGGCGCCGCGGCTGCGGCTGCCGAGTATCAGCAGGTCGGGCGACCACTCCCGCAGCGCCGTTTCCAGCGCCTGCTGGGCTGTGCCCTGTTGCACCGCGCAGAGTAGCTGCGGCCCCGTGCTCGGTACGTGCTTGCGCTCATCCTGCAGCGCCTGGCGCAGCAGTTCGCGCTGCGTCTCCAGGTGGCTGTCGGCGCGGCCGGCCTTCTTGCCCGGCTGGTAGGCGTTGAGCGCCAGCAGCTCGGCGGCGGGTTCCAGCAGGCGGTAGCCGGCGCGCCAGGCCTGGCAGGAGCAGTGCGACAGGTCCAGCCCAGCCAAGGCCTTGGTGTAAGGCGCGGCGGACTCTTCCACGGCGAGCAGGATCGGCGCGCGGCAATGCCGGGCGATGCGCTCCAGTGTGGTGCCGTCGAAACGCTCGAGCAGTTGCTGATGGTGCGCACCGATCACCAGCAGGTCGGCGCCCAGCTCCTGCACCGCCTGGGTGACGGTATTGGCGGCGCGCCCCTGGCGTATCACCAGTTGGTAGTCGGCGATGTCACTGGCGCGGGCTGCATCGCGCAATGCCACTTCAGCCGCTTCGCGGACGGTATCCATCATGCGGTCGGGGAAGAATTCCTCGATGACGTGCAGCAGCGTGACGCTGGCCCCGTGCTGGCGCGCCAGTTTTGCAGCGCGCCGCACCGCGATGTCCGCCTCGACACTGAGGTCATGGGCGACGAGCAGGTTCCTGTACATGGTGGGTTCCCTCTATGGCGCTTCCACTGTCGCGCCACATAGGAAATTTCACCTTGATGCAGGGCAATGGCTCGATTCAGCGACTGCGCAACTGATAGATGGCATGGCTTTCGGCGACGACATTGCCTTCTTCGTCCTTCAACTGCAGGTCGAGGACGAACTCCGCCTTGCCTTGGTGCGTCGCCTCTTCGCCGATACGCTGGATTTCGGCTTCAGTGAGCTGCGCATCGACGGTCACGTCACTGGCGGCGGGGCGCAGGAAGCGCAGCCCGGCTTCCTTGACGATGGGGTAGAAGCGCCGCGCATCGAAGCTGGTGAGCATCAGTACGCCACCGGGCAATTCGGCCACGGTGAACAGCGCGCCGGCGTACATGTTCTGGATGTGGTTCTCATTGCCCTTGAGCGGCATGCGCAGGCGCACGTGGCCAGGCTCCAGCACTTCGGCCTTGAGGCCGGTGCGCTTGACGAAGGCGATGTGCTCTTCGGTGAGCTGGCGGATGAAGTCTTCGGGGTAGGAAGGCATGGGCGTGCTCCGTTTTTTGCCCAAGCCTAGCCCGCGTGTGCGGTCTGGCAATGACCGCACCGATTGACCGAAACGCTCGCCGTCAGATGCCCTGGCGCGACAGCCAGTCGAGCAACTGCGGCAACGGCATCGCACCGCTCTGGCGCGCCACTTCCTGGCCATTGCGCAGCAGGATCAGGCTGGGAATCGAGCGAATCCCCAGGTGCGTGGAGAGGTTCGGGTTGGCGTCGCTGTCCAGCTTGGCCAGACGCACCTTGCCCGACAAGCGCGCCGCCGCTTGTTCGAACACCGGCGCAAAGCCCTTGCACGGCCCGCACCAGTCGGCCCACACGTCCACCAGCAACGGCAGATCGCCCTTGGCCTGGGCGGTGAAACCGGCTTCATCAAGGTCGAACGGCGTATCCAGCACGATCGGCGACTGGCAGCGCCCGCAGCTGGGCGAGTCAGCCAGGCGCGCGGCAGGCACGCGATTGAGGCCGTTGCAGTTCGGGCAGGGGATGATCAGGGAATCGGACATGGTGGGGCTCCAGAGGCTGTGGGGAGCTAGGTGGTGGCGGAGGGAGGGATTATCAAGCGGCGCCAATTCATAACATCAAGTAGCATCGAGCAGCGAGTGGTTTTAAAGTAATCCCTTCATTACGCGCTTCGATATCAACAATAAAAGGTTTGTGAATGATAAAAACTATCCCCATGTGGAAGATGTTGCTGGCAACCAAGGGCAAGATGGCGGGGCTTGCAGTTCTCGCATTCCTGCCTGTCTTGATTGTTGGCGCTGCATGGATGTTTCTTGAGGGGCTGCAAACCGGGCAAAAGCGGCAAGCTGTAATGGGGGTTGTTAGTCTGGTTTTTTTTGCTGCATGTGCGCTGGGGTTGGCGCCTTCCAAGCAATATATTCCCGGAAAAACTTTTTTGGCTTATAGAAGGCGGCCGCAAAAACTGAGTGCAACACCCGACCATTTCGGTAAGGTGTTGCCCCATGTCCTATCACGAACTCAGCGCCACAGAGCGCGTCACGATCCAGATCG